>PMYE01000152.1 GCA_003171315.1 Acidobacteriaceae bacterium | reverse complement strand
GTTTTTGGGGTGCATCCAGAAAACTTTCCCGTATGCTCTATCGGTCGCTCAGCGCTACTGAGGGAAGTCTCCAAGCGACGTTCAAAAGATCGGAGTTTCGAGCCCGTTTTCCACAGAATTTCTGTCTGGCCATCCGCTCGCTGCGCCCAGACTGCGCCTGTCCTTTCCCGCAGTCGAAGCGAGGTGGCGAACTCTAGTAGACTCAACGGCAGAATGCTTGCCTCTTCCAGCTTCGTTCGCCGGTGCTTATTCCTTCTGGGTCCAGTCGCGCTTCTGGCCACCCTTCCGCCCGCCGTCCTCTTCGTTTCCGCAGCTGCCGCCGCCCAGGGCACCCATCTTTGGACTCAATCGCAGATGGAGGAGTTTGAAAAGGGCACTCCCGCCGGGGTTTCCATCGAGAGTGACGGTCACCTTCGCCAGGGGCCGGGTCTCACCGAACTGGTGACCACCCCCTCGACCTTTGTGTGGTCCGTTGCCGCCGACAAGAATGGCCGCATTTTCGCCGGCGCCGGCTCGCCCGCAGCCGTACTGCGCCTCGACGAGAAGCCCGGCGAAAAGCCATTCACGCTCTTCGAAACTAGGGACCTGAGTGTGCAGGCTCTCACCATTGGTCCCGATGGCTCGCTCTATGCCGCTACAGTGCCGGGCGGCAGAGTCTACAAGCTCAATCCCGACGCCACAACCAAGCTGGATGAATCCAATGCGCCAGTGGTGTTCGACGCTTCGAAAGCGGAGGACGCCGCCGGCAATAGCAAACCCACCTCGTACTCAAGCGCACAATCGCGCTACATCTGGGATCTGACCTTCGATTCCGCCGGGCTGCTCTACATCGCCACGGGCAATCCCGGCGCCGTCTACCGCGTCGATCCCAACAAACCCGGCGCGATGCCGGAGCTGTTTTTCAAGAGCGACGAGGCGCACATCCGGGCGCTTGCGTGGGACCGAAAAGGCAATTTGATCGCCGGCTCCGACGGCTCAGGGCTGGTCTATCGCATTGACCCGCACGGCAAAGGCTACGTGCTCTTCGAGTCTCCACGACGAGAGATCACATCTCTTGCCGTCGACGCCAACGGAACCATTTACGCAGCCTGCGTGGGCGACAAGAGCCACAATCCGCTGCCTCCGCTGCCGGTGCAGGGAATCGCCGCGGTCACCGTCACCGTGGTTCAACCGCAATCGCTGCAGGCAGCCAACGCCAGCGCCTCAGTGCCCGAGGGGACGGAGATTTATGCTCTGGCGGAGGGCCAGGCGCCGCGCAAACTTTGGTCCGGCAAGGACGAGATCGTTTATGCGTTGGCTGCCCGCAGCGACGGCCTCCTCGCGCTGAGCGGAAATCGCGGGCGAATCTTTCTCATCGGGGACGACGGCAGCTATGCCGACATTGCCCATCTGCAGGCGCAGCAGGACCTCAGCCTCGCCTCGGTCCAGGATGCAGAGGGCAAGGGCGCTTTGATCGTCGGCACGGGCAACACCGGCAAAGTCTACCTGCTGGGCGCGACGGAAACACATGAATACGCCAGCGATGTTCTCGACGCCGGAGCCTTTGCCCGCTTCGGGCGCGTCGAAGTAGAGCCGGGCTCGACTGGGTATGAGATCCTCACCCGATCCGGCAACGTGGAGCAGCCAGTGCGCGGCTGGAGCGACTGGCAGCCTCTTCAGGACGGCGCGATGGCCTCGCCGCCAGGACGATTTCTGCAGTGGAAGACGGTGCTCCAGGCTGGAGGCGTTCTGGGCAGCGTGGGAGTCAACTATCTGCCCGTAAACTCCGCTCCCGTGGTGGACGACCTGGTGGTGGTTCCAGGAGCACGCATCAATCTGCAGACATCCGTCGCTCAGAATCAAACCGTGAACATCGTTTTCCCGTCGTCCAGCGATGGCGCCACGGTCAGCTTCGATACCAGCGCGAGCCAGTCTCTTCAGGCGACCAAAGACCGCACCGCCGTCACCGTCCGCTGGGCGGCGCACGACGACGATGGCGACAAGCTCGTGTATTCGCTTTATCTGCGCGGCGACGGCGACACCGAGTGGTGGCCACTGAAGAAGAAGATCAAGGAGGCGGCCTACAGCTTCGACGCCACACTAGTTCCAGACGGCGGCTACCGGATCAAAGTGGTCGCTTCCGACGCGCCCTCCCACACGCCAGGCGGTGCGCTGACCGGCGAGAAGATCGGCGACCGTTTCGTAATCGACACCACGCCTCCGGTCATCGCAAACCTCAAGACGGCCGGCCAGCCGGGCGCCTGCGCAGGGCTGAATTGCCCCAAGCCGTTTCTCGTCAGCTTCGACGCCGAAGATGCAACATCGCCTATCGCCCGCGCCGAGTACTCGCTTGACGCCGGACCATGGCAGTACATCGATCCGGTGGGCATAATCTCCGACTCCAGGCACGAACACTACGAGTTCCACATCGCACTGAACGTGGAGGCGGGGAAAATGGATGAGCACCTGATCACCGTTCGCGCAACCGATCGCTACGACAACGTCGGCGTGGCCAAGACGATCATTCCCGCCCAGGAACAGTAGGCCCCAGGAAAGCGGATCTTGATGCGATTCGAACTGTATGTGGCGGCGCGATACCTGAAGGCCAAGCGGCGGCAGGCCGTGGTGGGCGTCGTTACCGCCATCTCCATCGCCGGCGTTACGGCAGGCGTGGCCGCGCTTATCATCGCCCTCGCCATCACCAACGGCATGCGGCGCGACTTGCAGGACAAGTTACTGGGCACGAGCGCGCACATACAGTTGATGCAGGTGGAGGGCCGTGGCATTCGCGACTGGCGGCCGCTACTGGCGCGGTTGCGCACCGTTCCCCACGTCACCGCTGCTTCGCCCGGCCTTTACGAACAGGCGCTTGTGGCCAGGGGAGCACGCGACGGCGGCGCGCTCCTCGATGGCATACTGCCGGATGAGGAGCGGACAGTCGGCGATTTGCTCTCCACGGCCACGCCCGGCGCGGTGCGAGCGCTGGAACCGCGGCCCGAATCCTCCCCGGAGCAGAACGCAGAACTACCGCCGGTCATTTTGGGCAGCGACCTTGCGGAAACTATTGGCGCCTCCGTCGGCGACTCCGTGATGGTCATCAGCCCGCAAGGCGAGATGACACCTCTGGGCGTGATTCCTAAATATGTCCGCTTTCAACTGGCAGGCACCTTCCACTCCGGCTTCTACCAGTACGACGCGGAGATGGGCTTTCTGCGCCTCGCAGACGCGCAGCGCCTCTTCGATGAGCCCGACCTGCTTTCGGTGATCAACTTCAAAGTCGACAATCTTTATCGCGCGCCGCAGATCGCGCGCGCCATAGAGCAGGCTGCCGGCCCCGGCTACATGACCACCAACTGGACCGACCAGAACCGCGAACTCTTTCGCGCCCTCCGGCTCGAGCAGGTGGTCACCTTTATCGTCATCGCGCTTATTGTGATCGTGGCCGCGCTCAACATCCTCATCGCTCTCACCATGATGGTGATGGAGAAGACACGCGATATCGCCGTCATGATGAGCTTCGGCGTCGCTCCGAACCAGGTGCGGCGCATTTTCCTGCTACAGGGATTTTTGATCAGCGTTGTCGGCACGGTGCTCGGCCTGGCGCTCGGCTATTTAGCCTCCTGGGCCGGGGGGCACTACCACTTCATTCATCTCTCCGCCGAGGTCTACTCCATCGACACGCTGCCGTTTGCTCCGCGCTTCCTCGATGGCATCATCGTCTCGGCGGTTTCGATCGGGATTTCACTTCTGGCCACGCTGTATCCCTCGTCATCGGCCGCGCGCGTACTACCGGCTGAGGCGTTGCGGTACGAGTGAACTGGCTCACTGCGGCGTAATGATCCCGCCCACCGCATGCCGCCGGGGCAGCACAATGCCGCGATGATCGACCTCTGCAGGCGCCGTTTTTTCCGGCCCCTGATCCAACTTCGCGCGTTCCACCAGCGCGCCGCCGCAAGCAGGGCACCAGTCGGCCTTCGTGTCATTCGCGAGCACCGCGTGACATTGGCTGCAGATCCGTTCCATACCCACGAGATTACCGGATGGGGGCTGTCATCGCCACAAGCGCCGGCCCTTCGAGCGTCAACCGGCGCCTCTGATAGGCCCGGTACACTCAAGTGATGCACCCTCCTGTTCGCCTTGTGGCGATCGACATGGATGGCACCCTGCTGCCGGGCCTCTCTCAGACGGTAAGCGAGCGCAATGCGCGGGCGCTGCGGGCGGCGCAGGGGGCGGGAATCACGGTGGCCATCGCCACTGGGCGCCGCGCGGCCTACACCGTGCCCTTGCTCGAGGGCCTTGGGCTGCGAGCGGATACGCCTCTGATCGCGTCGAATGGTACAGTACTTTGCACTCTGGATGGGAAGACGATCGACCGCTGCCACATGGAAGCTCGCGTGGCGCGGGGTTTGTGCGGCCTGCTTCGTCCCTTCGGGACGGTCGTCTTCACCTTCGACCGGCCGGGACGCGGCGAATTGGTTCTAGAAGACCTCGAGCAGGCGCATGGGCGCATCGCCCTGTGGGTTGAGGCGAACCGCAATGCGATTGAGGTCGTGAAGCCCCTGGAACTGGCGTTGGTGGGTGGGGACGATCCCATTCAGGGCATGGCGGCCGGAAGTGTGGGCAGGATGCAAGAGGCCGAAAAAGCCTTGAAGACGAGCGAGTGGCGCAATGCGTGTGAATGTGTTCGGACCGAATACCCGGCACGCGACCTCTCCATCCTCGATCTTCTGCCGTCTGGCATTTCCAAGGGGTGGGCGCTCGAACGTCTCGCTGCACGCCTTGGAGTGGATCGCAGGGAAACCATGGCCATCGGCGACAATTGGAATGACGCCAGTATGCTGGAGTGGGCGGGGCAGGGAATCGTGATGGCAAACGCCCCGTTAGAGTTGCGGATGCTGGCGAAGACGCACGGCTGGAAGCAAGCGCCGTCGAACGACGACAACGGCGTTGCTGTGGTGCTGGAGCGTGTTCTGGCAGGGAGGGCCCACACGGCCTCATGACAGGCCAAGAGGTTGGAATTTTCGATTCAGGATGAGTAAAAGTATCTACATTCCGGCAATTCTTCTCGCTGCTCTGGCCACGCTGCCGCCCNNGCGGGCGAGCGTGTGACCCTCAGAAACGGTTTCGTCGAGCAGTGCGACCATCACGCCGAGGTCGCGGGCCGCATTCGCCTTTATTTGAGCTCCGGTGAGGACAATTACATCGAGTTTGCGCCGGCCGAGATCGCCTCCTTCGAGCAGATACCCGATCCGCCCGCGCCGGTTTCGCCTGCGCCCGCTGCCAAGCCTCAGTCACAAAAAACACTGACCGCAGACGACCTGCGCGAAATGCTCACCAGGGCCGGCACCGAGCACAACCTGGATGTGGATCTGCTGGCCAGCATCGTCAAAGCCGAGAGCGACGGCGACTCCCGCGCGGTAAGCCGCGCCGGAGCGCAGGGCCTCATGCAACTGATGCCGGNNNACCCGCTACCACGACAACCTGGCACAGGCGCTGGCTGCCTATAACGCCGGTCCCGAAGCGGTCGACAAGTACCACGGCATCCCGCCCTATCCCGAAACCCGTATCTATATAGCCCGCGTCATCCACGAATTCAATCGCCGCATTCTGGCCCGTGAAGCGCTGGCGCAAAAGGCGCCGGCCTCCACGGCGGCGCAGCCGGCAACTTCCCATTGACGCACCCCTTCCTTTTGTGCGTGAGAACATAGATTCATATCTGCGTGGAGAATCGGAGAACGCTTGAAGCGGCGCGAATGGATCGTGGGCTTGGTGGTGCTGGCGGCGCTGTCCAGCCTCTTTGCTTATGAACAACACCTCCACCCCTTCGATTGGAAGCTGTTTCTGGAGGAGTTTCAAAAAGCCCGCTGGGGTAAGGTGTGTATCGCCGCCGGCTGTATCTACGTGGCTTTTCTTTTCCGCGCCGTGCGCTGGGCTTGGCTGCTGCGTCCGAACAAACGCGTGCCTCTCTTCTCCCTCCTGGGCACGCAGGTTATGGGTTTTACTGCCGTTGCTCTCATTGGCCGGATTGCGGACCTGGTGCGCCCGTATCTGGTGGCCAAAAAAACAGGGCTGCCCGTCGGCTCCCAGATCGCGGTGTATATCGTCGAGCGGCTCTTCGACGGCGGCTCGATGGCCCTCCTCTTCTGCTCCGCCATTTTGCTCTCCCCGGCCGGAACGCTTCCGCACCAGGAGATCTTCAACAGGTTCGGCAAGGGCGGGCTGGCAGTCACTTTGGGGGGCGCGTTGTTTCTGGTGGCCGTGCGCCTGTCGGGAAGAGCGGTAGCTTCGTTCTCGGAGTCGGTCCTCGCTCCGCTCTCGCATAAGCTCGCGCACGCTGCCGGTCAAAAAATCCGTTCCTTTCACGCAGGATTGGATACCCTGCGTACACCGGCGGATTTCGCTATCACGCTCTCCCTATCGCTGCTCATGTGGGGGTTGATCACATTTGCCTATGTGGAGGGCGTCGGGGCGTTTGTCCCAAGCGGGCAGGGAAGTCCCGTGTCGTTGGCCAAGTGTCTGGCGCTGATGGCCGGCGGCGGTGTCGCCAGCATCGTTCAATTGCCGGTGATTGGATGGTTTACCCAGATTGCCGCCCTGGAAGTGATATTGAAGCCGCTTTTCGGGATGACCCCTGAGACGGCCATGGCCTGCGCTACAACGTTGCTTGCGATTACCTTTTTAGGGATTGCGCCGGTTGGCCTCGTCTGGGCCCAGTTCGAGCACATCAATCTGCGCAAGGTCACGCTTGAGAGCGAACACGCGGAAGAGGATTTGGCTGCCGGCCAGGCAGCCGATCCGAGCGTCGCACCGTAGTCCTGGTTCGAATCAGTCCTGCGCCGCCGGTGGCCTGGCCGGTACCCGATCGCTGCCTGCCTGTGAGTACTGGATGGTCTCCGGTCCCACCGCGCCGCCCGTCATCACCATGCTCATCGCCTGTTCCATGGTCAGATCGGTCTCGATCACCCGCTCCATGGGAAGGATTTGCAGAAAGGCCGATGTGGGGTTGATGGCGTTGGGCACCAGCACTGCCGCCAGCGGCCGCCCACTCCCGGCGTCGCTTAGGGTGCGCGTCAGGAAACCGATGCTCTTTTGCCCGGCAATCGGGAAATCCACCAGCACCACCCGCTGGCCTGTACCTTTCTTCGCCATCATGGAGTCAAGTAGCTGCCGCACTGACGTATAGACCTTGGCCACGAACGGTAGCCTCTCCAGGATCGCCTCAAACAGGCCAAAGGCCTGCCGTCCGATCACCAGCGACGTCACCCGCCCAACCACATACAGCAGCAGGAGCGTAAGCAGAACCGCCAGCGCTGGCTGCAGCCATGGAAGGCTCAGCCATCCCGGGAACAGGACATGCGCGAGCAGCTGCACTGCCGGCAATCCGGCCTTCACCAGTTCGCCCAGCAGAAAGCTGAAGATCAAATACGTGACAAAAAGCGGGCCAATCGTGATGATGCCGGCCAGAATACTCCGTTGTATACTGCGTAGACTTCGGTTCAAATTTGCTTTCACGTGCCTCTCCTGGCTATGAGCATACGCTGGCCTATACGCAGCAGTATGGGCCTTGCCGGCAGAAAACAGTTCACAAGGAGCGCTGAATACGCTATATATGAGGATTACCTCATGGAAAGGCAGAGGGAAGTCCATGAACGAACCCGAGGCTGTTGAATCCATCGATCGGGCCCCCATGGCGCCAAGAGCCATGACGCCTCACGCGCGCGCCATTGGTTCGCCGTTGCCGATGGGCACAGGCCGGCATGCACAGGCCAACTCCGCAGCCGGAAACGTCAACCGCATCCCGCCCGGGCCTCCCGGCAGAGCTTTGCCCGGCGCAGCGGCCCGCGAAGAATCCCCCAGCGTGCAACGCATCGTGAACGCATTTCGCATGGCTCTTCCGCTTGTGCAGCGGCTCATGCCTTTACTCGAAGGCAACCTCGTCTCTGCGGTCACCGGCTTGCTCGCTCCACACCCGCGCCCGCAAGCGCCCGCGCCTCCGCCCAAAGTGGATCTTGCCCCTGTCGAAGACAGCCTGGCCGAGCTCCAGGCGCAGCATCGGACCTTGCGCGATCAGGTAATGGAGCAGAACAACTCGCTCAAGCGCGTTGAAGACCAGTTGGAGATGGTCCGCGAAGCCACTGACCGCAATACCCTGGAACAGCAGGAGTTGCTTGAGGACCTCAAGACCTTCGGAAACAAAGTCAAGGCTGTCGCCTTTATTGCCCTCGGTCTGGTCGCCATCGGATTCCTACTCAATCTGATGCTTTTCCTTCACATTCAGCGCGTGCTGCCCTGAGCAGGCGGCGCAGCCCCTCCTGCGCGGCACAAAAGCAGCGTTTAGGTGTTAGGGCTTATGCGTTCCCGGCTGTGAGTGGGAGCCCTCGGCTCTGTTTTTGCTGAATCGCCCCGGCTGCGCTGACCTTTCGCCCCTATAGATCCATCACGTTGTCTTCGATCGCCAACCGCACATTGCCGTCGGACTTTGCCAGCCGGCGCACCGCCTCCGGCTTGTCTACCTTCGCCTTGAGCATCACCAGTGCCACGGGCACGCTGCGTCCGGCGCATTTGATGGTTTCCACCGCAGTTGCCCGGTCGATGCCGCAGGCGGACATCAAAATGCGGATTCCGCGCTCCACCAGCTTGGAGTTCTGCATGTGTACATTGACCATGAGGTTTTCGTACACATAGCCCAGGCGGCTCATCGCGCCCGTGGTAATCATGTTCAGAATCATCTTCTGTGAAGTGCCGGCCTTCATCCGCGTGGACCCAGAGACCACCTCGGGTCCAACATCGGCCACGATGGTAATGTCGGCGGCTTCTGCCAGCGGCGTTGCCTGATTGCAGGTGACCGCTGCCGTATGCGCTCCGCGAGCCCGGGCATATGCCACCGCAGCCACGACATAGGGCGTGCTGCCCGAGGCGGAGACGCCGATGACCACATCTTTGCGTGTGGGACGCCGGCGCGCTATGTCCCTCTGGCCCAGTTCTTCGGAGTCCTCGTTGACCTCGACTGCCGATGCCAGCGCCTTGGGCCCGCCCGCCATAATGTACTGCACTTGTCCCGGAGCGGTGGAGTAGGTGGGTGGACACTCCGAAGCGTCGAGCGCGGCGATCCGTCCACTCGATCCGGCCCCGACGTAGATCAGCCGGCCGCCGTCACGCAGGCACCGCGCCACCTGGTCGATGACCGCCGCTATCTCCGGGAGGGCCTTTTTCACCGCTCCTGCAACCTTCGCATCCTCATGGCTAATGATGCGGGCGATCTCCAGCGCGGATTTCGTGTCGAGCCCTTGGGAAGCCTCGTTTTGGCTCTCCGTTGTCAGTTGCTGCAGCAGGGTGGCCTGTTCGTCGTGATTATTGTTCTTTATTCGGGCGCCGGCCGTCTCCTGCAGCGTGGTGCTTGGTAACATCGCATCAAACCCCATTTTTAATTCTATCTGTAAAATCGCGCAAGCCAATTACAAAATCTTCGTTTCGCTCGCGACCGGTCCCAATTTTGCAAGCATCGGCCCTGCGCCCTATAACGCCTCTCGAATCGCGTTGTGAAATGCCGGACGCACCTCGCGGATCAATTGACACCTGCGATCGGGCCACGTGCGGTTGGTCAGCAACACCACGGCGGCGGCGGCGTCCAGATCGATCCAAAGCGAGCAGCCGCTATAACCTAGGTGTCCTATCGAATGGGCAGAAAAGTGATCGCCGGACGACGAGTTTTCCGAGGGCGTATCCCAACCGAGGGCGCGGGAGCTGCCTTGCGGGCTTTGCCGCTCGGCGAATCGATCCACCACCTCACGGCCAAAGAGATGCGGCGTTCCCTTGGCCCCGTTGCTCGTCCCGGAGCTCAGAATCGAGCCGGCAAAGCGCAACAGGTCGGAAACATTGGAAAAGAGTCCGGCGTGTCCCGCCACGCCCTTCAGCACGTAGGCGTTTTCGTCCTGCACTTCGCCCTGAATGCGGCGATGACGGAACGTGGCGTCCTCTTCCGTGGGCGGAATCGAGCTTCGCGCCTCCGCATCTGGGCAAAATCCCGTGGCCGCCATCTCCAGTGGCCCAAAAACCTCGCGCCGAAGCCAGGGTGCCAGATGTTCTCCCATCTGCACCTCCAGCGCTTTACCGAGCAAGATGAAGCCCGGGTCGGAGTACTCAACTCGCGTTCCCGGCTCCGCCTCCAGCGGTAGCTCCAGGCAGGCACGAAACAGTTGTTCCGGCGAGGCCGCAGCGCGAAACAGCTCGACATAGCCCGGCAGGCCTGAGCTATGTGCGAGCAGGTGCCGCAGCGTTACATCGTGCGCCGGGTCCCCCGGCGGCCGTCCCGCTAAAAAAACCGGCAACAAGCCGCCCAGCGGTGTATCCAACTCCAGTTGCCCGCGCTGGTCGAGCAGCATGGCCGCAGCCGTGGTCGCCACCACCTTTGTCAGGCTGGCAATGTCATACACCGTCTCCGCAATCACGGGCGGTGACTCTTGCTCATACGTAAACCGCCCCAGGGCATCTTTCAGCACCACTTCGCCGCCGGCCAGAACGCCAAATGCACAGCCGGGAAAGGCCCTCGCTCCGATCGCCTCCTCCAGCGTGCGGTACGCGGCGCGGAATCGGCCTGACGCCCGGCCAGAACCAGCAGCAAATGATTGGGCAGGTGTTCGCATCGCTTTCTCGCATGGTAAATTGCGGGGCGTGTCTCCGCCGCGGCGTCGCGCATTTTTCACCGCATGTGCAACAGAGTCGCGCTATCCTTGTAGGCGAAAAGCGCGTCTATCTCTTGGAGAGAGGGTGTAATTATGGTTCTGCCGCGGAACAGGTTGCAGGCAGTTCTTCTCGCCGCCTCGATCGCAGCAGGCGCGAACCTGTGCGCAGTCCGGTCATCCGGGCAATCCCCGGCAGACCTGGGCTCGCCCTCGCCCGTAGCGGCCCAAACCGAGCCGCCAGCCACGGGCCCGGCTACGCAGGCGGCAGCATCTTCCCAGCCATCTTCCGTACCGGCTGCCCCGGCCAGGAAAACCTACACTGTGCCGGCCGGCGCCAAAGTTCTTTTAAAGCTCGATAGTGCGATCAACACCAGGAGCGCGAAACCGGGCGATGGCGTCTACCTTACCTCCGTCTTTCCCGTCGTGGTAGGCGACCGCGTCCTGATCCCCACCGGCGTTTACGTTCAGGGGGTGGTGGATCGTGTCCAGCGCGGAGGCCACTTGAAGGGCAAGGCGCAGCTCGACATGCACTTCACCACCATCATCTTTCCCAATGGTTCGGTAGCCGAGATTCCCGGCATGGTGGATAGCTTGCCCGGATCAAAAAACCAGACCGTCAAGAACGAGCAGGAAGGAACCATCGAGCAGAAAGGCGATAAAGGCCGTAACGCGGGCGAGGTAGCCAAAATCGCCATTCCCTCGGGGGCTGGTGTCGGCACCATCGGAGGAGCGGCGTCGGGTCATCCCATTGAGGGTGGCTTGGCCGGACTTGGCGCCGGCCTCGCCGCAGTGGGCATCGTTTCGCTCTTTACTCGCAACGCCGACGTGGAGATTCCCAACGGAACCCAGGTGGAAATGGTTCTGCAGCGCCCCCTACTGTTGGAAGAACAAAACCTCGCGGGCACAGCCCAATCCGGCTCCGCTCCCACCTTTGTACCTTCCGCGAATCAGCCCCGGCCTATTGAAAAGCCAGTACGCGTACTTTGCCCGCCAGGAAGCCTCGGCTGCGAATAAGCAAATAGGCCTCCACACTGGGCCGGCTTGCGCCAGTGCGCTGAATCTTTATCGCGCCAGTCCAAAGAGCCCGCGGCGGTCCATCTGCCGCTGGCGAGACGGCCGTAGAGCAGCAGGCTAAGTATCCTGTATCTCCGGGGCTTTGCGGGTCCGATGCAGGAGGCCTCGGTTGCTGGTAATCTGGAATTGGCTACTAGCAATCTAGAAACAGATGCAAACCCATCCCGATGAAATGCCGGCTTGCGATCCCCATACAAACACCGAGGCCGCTCCTGCCCAGCCACCTGCTAGTCCTGCGCCATCGCGCAGTAGCGCGGGCATCCTTCTTTGGCTGCGCGATCTTCTCATCTCCGCCGTTGCCTCCGTGGTCATCATCACCTTTTTCTATCAGCCGGTTCGCGTGGAAGGCACCAGCATGTTGCCGCGCCTTGAGGACCGTGACCGCATCTTTATCAACAAATTCGTCTACCACTTCACCAGCATCCAGCGCGGCGACGTGATAGTTTTCCGCTACCCGCGCGACCCTGAAAAGAGTTACATCAAGCGTGTCATCGCCGTGCCTGGCGACCGGCTTCGCATCGATCACGGCCGTGTTTTTGTGAACGGAAGGCTTTTGCGCGAGCCCTACGTACCACCGGAGTATCGCGACAACCGCTCCTTGGCCGAGATGACCCTTCCCCCTGGTGACTATTACGTCATGGGAGACCACCGCTCCATCTCCTCCGACAGCCGGGATTTCGGCCCTGTCGACCGATCTTTCATCTACGGCAAAGCCGTTTTCGTCTACTGGCCGGCCCGCGATGTGGGCGTGGTTCACTGAACCGTGGAAAACCCGGCAGAATCGCGCCGCAAAACCTGCTAAAATCGATTGAATCCACTCCTCGGAGAGGCGATGCAGGCGATCCTGGCGCTCGAAGACGGGCGCATATTCCGCGGGCGCGGCCACGGACACCCAGGCGAATGCCAGGGCGAGGTCGTTTTCAATACTTCTCTCACCGGTTACCAGGAAATTGCCACCGACCCTTCCTACGCCGGTCAGATCGTCGTCCTCACCAACCCCCAAATTGGCAACTACGGCACCAATCGCGCCGACAATGAGGCTGCCCGGCCCTACATCGAAGGCCTGATCGTCCGCGAGTTCTCCGCCATCAGTTCGAATTGGCGCTCCGAGCAGGTCACCGACGAGTACATGGAACGCTATGCTGTCCCCGTTCTGGCCGAGATCGACACGCGCGCCCTGGTCCGCCACCTCCGCGACCGCGGCGTGATGCGCGGCGTGATCTCCACGACCGAGTCAAATCCCGACGTGCTCATCCAGAAGGCCAGGAGCATCCGCAAGATGGAGGGGACCGACTTGGCCCGCGTTGTCTCGACAAAAACCAGCTACGAGTTCGACGCCTCCGATCCGCGCAGCCAGATGGGCGAGCCGCTGCTGACCGAGGGGTTCATCCACACGGAGCGAGCCTTTGAGCGCATTCTTCATGTAGTGGCTTATGATTTTGGAATCAAGCAAAACATTCTACGCATGTTATCTCGTGGTGGATGCCGGGTCACAGTGGTTCCGGCCGAGACCACAGCCGAACAGGTCCTCGCCATAAAACCCGACGGCGTCTTTCTCTCCAACGGCCCCGGCGACCCGGAGCCGGTCGATTACGCCGTCCGCGCCATCCGCCAGATGATAGGCCGCGTGCCGGTATTCGGAATTTGTCTGGGTCACCAGCTCTGCGGCCTGGCTCTTGGCGGACGCACCTACAAGCTCAAGTTCGGGCACCACGGCGGCAATCATCCGGTGCGCAACAACTCGACTGGCAAAGTCGAGATCACCGCGCACAACCACAACTTCGCCGTCGATCCCGACTCCATCAACTCGAGCGAGGTCGAGCTGACCCACGTCGACCTGAACGACCAAACGCTCGAGGGCCTGCGCCACAAGACGCTGCCGCTCTTCAGTGTGCAGTACCACCCCGAAGCCGCCCCCGGCCCACACGACTCGCATTACCTGTTCCGCGACTTCCGCAAAATGATGGAGGAGTGGAAGTCATGAGCGGACTCGCAGCTAGAAGGGAACAGCCTGAACCAGGAATGATCGTTATTCCGGAGATGGACCTCCTTTCATTTCTACGTGAGCCTCTTCTTTCTGAGTCTCTCGATCAAACCGAGATCCCTCGGTTAGCCCGCAATCCACATGCGATGGATCTGCTGGAGCAAGTGCTATTGCGCATTCCTACCAACCACTATCTGGTGCGCGGCGATGCGCGGCAAATGCGATCAATTCCTCCAGAAAGCGTTCACCTCGTCTTGACCTCGCCCCCGTACTGGACGCTCAAGAAATACGACGAGGTTCACGGACAGCTGGGCCATGTCAGCGGGTATGACGAATTCCTCGTAGAGTTAGACCGCGTCTGGAAACGTTGCTTCGATCTGCTGGTCCCAGGTGGGCGGTTGATCTGCGTAGTAGGCGATGTGTGCCTTTCGAGACGGCAAAACGACGGTCGGCACACCGTTGTGCCTCTTCATGCCTCTATTCAGGAGCTTTGCCGCAAAATCGGCTTTGACAATCTGGCTCCGATCATCTGGCACAAAATAGCGAATGCTATCTACGAAGTATCTGGTGGGGGCGGCTTTCTGGGCAAACCGTACGAGCCAAACTCGGTAATCAAGAACGACATTGAGTACATTTTGATGTTTCGCAAACCGGGCGGTTATCGAAAACCCACCGCTGCAAAGCGACTGCTTTCCGTCATCAGCGCGGAGAATTATCAAAGTTGGTTTCAGCAGATCTGGGCCGGCCTCACAGGAGCCTCGACAAAAGACCATCCGGCGCCTTATCCGGTCGAGCTGGCTGAGCGCCTGATTCGCATGTTCAGCTTTGCCGGAGATATTGTTGTCGATCCATTTTCCGGATCGGGAACCAACTCCATCGCCGCCGCAAGGACCGGGCGGCACAGCATTGGCTATGAGATCAGCCCTAAATACCACCGTATGTCCGTTGCGCGCTTCCATCGCGAGACAGATGGACTCTTCTGGCAGCCTCAGGTAACCGAGGTACAGGAACCATGAACCTGCAACCGTACTGGGAAAAGCGCGTCCGTGCCGCCGTCAAGCAGTTCTGGGCAACTCGAGGAAATCAATCTCAGCGGCAAGGCTCTAAGACTGGGGCTAAGGACGCTGGCAATCGTTCAGCGGTGACCGGGGGCAAGCAGCTCGATGGATTTGTCCGCTTGGTTCGAGACTACTTGGTCGAGTGCAAGATCAGCGACTCCGACATCTATTTCAACAGGAAAGTTGAGTTGCCGGGGTGGTTCCGCGCCGAAAAGCAATGGGACTTGTTGGTTGTGGTCGACCGGCAACTCATTGCGGCGATGGAATTCAAGTCGCAGGTAGGGTCATTTGGAAATAACTTCAACAATCGCACCGAGGAAGTTCTTGGCAGCGCAACGGATATCTGGACAGCCTACAGAGAGGGCGCATTTAGTCTTTCTCAGCGTCCCTGGCTTGGATATCTTATGTTGCTCGAAGAAGTTCCAGAGTCTATGAGGGTAGTGGGAGTCGTCGAGCCTCACTTCCCGGTTTTTCCTGACTTTCGCGACGCCTCTTATGCCAAGCGGTACGAGATTCTAATGACCAAGCTGGTCAGGGAGCGCCTCTATGACAACGCGGCGTTGCTGTTCTCGAGCAAAACCTGTGCCAAGACTGGAGAATATCGGCAGCCGTCAGTGGAGCTTAGCTTAGAGAACTTCTTAACCTCGCTCAAAGCGCGAGCCATGGCGAATGCGGGAGCTTGAAACGAGACCATGCCACGCAGAAATGACATTCAGAAAATCCTGGTGATCGGCTCCGGCCCCATCGTCATCGGCCAGTCCGCCGAGTTCGATTACTCCGGCACGCAGGCCTGCAAGGCCCTGAAGCAGGAGGGCTACGAGGTGGTGCTGGTCAACTCGAACCCGGCCACCATCATGACCGATCCCGAGTTGGCCGACCGCACCTACATCGAGCCGCTCACCCACGAGTACGTCGAAGAGATTATTCGCATCGAGGCGGAACTCCTCCAAAAGGCTGCCCCCCCGCAGCGGGCCGGCAAATTCGCGCTTCTGCCAACCGTCGGCGGCCAAACCGCCCTCAACCTCGCCGTCGATCTTGCCGACACCGGCGTTCTCGACCGCTACAATGTCGAACTCATCGGCGCCAAGCTCGAAGCCATCAAGAAGGCCGAAGACCGCCTGCTCTTCAAGGACGCGATGATCAGCGTCGGCCTCGAAGTGCCGCGCTCCGCGCTCGTCAACAACCTCCGCGACGGCCTCGATTTCTCCAGCAAGCTCGGCTTCCCGATTCTCATCCGCCCCAGCTTCACCCTCGGCGGCACGGGCGGCGGCATCGCCTACAACCGCGAAGAGCTGATGGAGATTCTCGCGCGCGGTCTCGATCTCTCGCCTGTCCACGAGTGCCTGGTGGAAGAGAGCGTGCTTGGCTGGAAAGAGTTCGAGCTCGAGGTGATGCGCGACCTGGCCGACAACGTCATTATCATCTGCTCGATTGAGAATTTCGATCCCATGGGCGTGCACACGGGCGACTCCATCACCGTCGCTCCCGCGCAAACGCTCACCGACCGCGAGTACCAGAAGATGCGCGACGCGGCCATCGCTTGTATGCGCGAAATCGGCGTCGAAACCGGCGGGTCGAATGTTCAATTTGCGATCAACCCGCAAGACGGCCGCATGACCATCATCGAGATGAACCCGCGCGTCTCGCGCTCGTCCGCGCTGGCCAGCAAAGCCACCGGCTTTCCCATCGCCAAGATCGC
>PMYE01000135.1:162-20689 GCA_003171315.1 Acidobacteriaceae bacterium | reverse complement strand
TCGGCGGCCGCACCCACGAGATCCAGCGGCTTATCGGCCGGAGCCTGCGCTCGGTGGTCGACATGAAGGCCCTGGGCGAACGGACAGTGATCCTCGATTGCGACGTGATCCAGGCCGACGGCGGCACGCGCACGGCGGCCATCACGGGCGCTGCCGTGGCTCTGGCGCTTGCACTCGACGCCCTGGTCAAGGCGGGAACGCTCAAGACATCGCCGCTCCAGCAGCTGGTGGCCGCCACGTCGGTGGGCATCGTGGGCGGCGAGGCGCGGCTCGATCTTTGTTATGAAGAAGACGCGCAGGCCGAGGTGGACATGAACGTGGTGATGACTGCCGATGGCGGCCTGGTGGAAACGCAGGCCACGGCGGAAAGGGGAAGTTTTTCGCGGGCGCAGTTGAATGGGCTGATCGACCTGGCGGATGCGGGCCTTCGAGAGATATTTGCCGTGCAGCGCGCGGTGTTGAAAGAAGCAGGGATCAGGGATTAAAGTTCGGAACGGCTGCCGGCGGTTTCATCTTTGTGTGCGTTCGCGACGCGCGAGAATTGTTGCATCGGCCGGACAGACGAACGAATCCTTCCAAGGGTACGGTTTCGTGTAGAGAAAGTGCAATCGGCCTCCGCTGCGGCCGGGAGAATCATATGCCAGCCAAGAAAACCACTACACCTCAAGACCACGACGCGCCGGTACGGCAACACCTGCGCGATCTGCTAACCGGCGGCCACGCCCACGCAGGTTTCGATTCTGCCGTGCGCAACATGCCGGCCGCGCTGCGCGGCAAACGGCCCCATGGCGCCGAGCATTCTCCCTGGGAGATTCTGGAGCACATGCGCATCGCCCAATGGGACATTCTGGAGTTCTCCCGCGATCCCCGGCACCAGTCGCCGGAGTGGCCCGGCGGCTACTGGCCCGGCTCACCCGCGCCGCCCGATGAAAAGGCCTGGGACAAAAGTGTGCGCGCCTTTCGCCGGGACCTGAAGGCGATGTGCGATCTGGTGGCGAACCCATCGACTGATTTGTACGCGCGCATCCCACACGGCGACGGGCAGACCATCCTGCGCGAAGCGTTGCTCGCGGCCGACCACAACGCCTACCACCTGGGCGAGATGGTGCTGGTGAGGCGGCTACTGGGGGCGTGGAAGTGAAAAGGCAGGGAGCAGGGAGTAGCCAGTAGGGAGTAGACTTTCAGCTTTCGAGCTCAAGCTGAATGACCGGCGGCCGGCCAAGAGCCCCTGTCCCCTATTGGCTATTCCCTATTGGCTACTGGCTACTGGCTGTTCCCTATTCCGGGACGCGGTTTCAACCTTTTGCCGGGGTGGTTCGTCTACGCAATGAGGGTTCGTGTTTTCATCCGCTGCCAACACCAAGGGACTGTGGAGCAAGACGTTATGAAATCAGGAAAGACGATTCGCGGGATGGCCGTCTGCCCACTGGTGGCTCTGGCCGCGCTGCTGCTGGCGGCCACACCGGTTGCGCGGGCGCAAGCGGCATCGCGCTTTTTGGGCTCCATCACGGCCATCAGCGGCGATACGCTGACGGTAAAAACCGACGCCGGCCAGTTGAACCAGGTTCAGGTTCCGTCCACCGCGCAGCTCAAGCGCATCGAGCCGGGGCAGACCGATTTGAGCAAGGCGGAGACCATGGACTTCGCAAGCCTCGCCACCGGCGACCGCGTGCTGGTCACGCTCGACCCGAACTCGACCGGCGCCACGCCACAGGCGTTGCGGATCGTCGCCATCAAGCAGGCTGATGTAGCCAGGAAGCAGCAAGCAGAGGCTGCAGTATGGAGCCAGGGCGTACACGGACTGGTGAAGAGCGTCGATGCCGCATCGGGCGTCATTCAAGTGAACACACGCCAAGGACTCCAAACCAGGGAGGTCACCGTGAACATCGGCAATTCCACGGTGCTCAAGCGATATGCTCCGGGCTCTGTGCGTTTCGACCAGGCACAGCCTGCGCCCATCAGCGCCATTCAGCCGGGAGACCAACTGTGGGCCCGCGGCGCCAAGAGTGCGGATGGAAGCTCGATTGCGGCCGATGGCGTGGTCTCAGGCAGCTTTCTGAGTATCCCGGGGACCGTACTTTCGGCGGATACAGCAGCATCGACGGTGACCGTGAAGGACCTGGCCACCAAGAAGCCCGTCACCATCCATATTTCCGCCGACGCGCAATTGCGCCGGCTCGACAGCGCCGTTGCCACGGTGATTGCCGCGCGCGTGAAAGGTGCGCAGGCCGGCTCCGCCAACCACACCGCGAACACCGGCCCGGGAAACGGAAGTGGAGGAACGCAGCGCCCGTTCAGCCAGAGCGGCACCGGCGGCACGGGCTTCGGCGATCTGGAGAGCATCCTGGAACGCGCGCCCGCCATTCAACCCGGCAGTCTGCAGAAGGGCGAAGCGGTGATGATCGTGGCCACCGAGGACGCCTCGGGCGTCAACGCGATCAAGCTGCTCGCCGGAGTCGAACCTCTTCTCGAGGCCCCGGAAGCGCAGGATCTGCTCTCCAGTTGGAGCTTGAACCAGGGCGAATCCGAGGCCGCCACCGAGTAGTGGCGCGTATTTTTCATTCATCCGCAAGCGAGGAAATTGTGTATTTGAAATCGCAGTGTTTGATACCTCTTATGGTTGCCTTAGCACTGGCATGGGTTGACGTGGCGGCGCGGCCACAATCGGCGCCGGCCAATTCCGTTTCCACAACGGCAGGAGAGACGCCGGCGCAGTCCGCGCCCCCCGCGGCGCCGCCCTCCTCGCCTGCAGCGGCACAGGCCGCGCCGGCGGCGACCGGAACGTTACACGGTCACATCAGCGACCCGACGGGCGCGCTGATTCCCGGCGCGCAGGTATCGGTTGCAACCGCAGCCGGTACGAATGTGGCCAACGTGACCGCCGACGCCGCCGGCGGCTACCAGGTCCGTGGGCTTGCGGCGGGAAGTTACGTGATCGAAGCCAACTTTACGGGCTTCGCGCCGTTCGTCTCCGCGCCGATTCCGTTGAACTCCGGAGAGACCAAGAACATCGACATCAAGATGGCCATCGAAGCCGCCGAGGAGCAAGTCGTCGTCACTAGCGAAGGCGGGCCATCGGTGAACACGGAAGCCGGCTCCAACTCGAACTCCATCGTGCTCAAAGGCAGCGACCTCGATGCCCTGTCGGACGATCCCGATGAATTGTCCAACGAATTGACGGCCCTGGCCGGTCCCGCAGCGGGCCCGAATGGCGGACAGATTTACATTGACGGATTCACCGGCGGGCAGTTACCGCCCAAGTCGGCTATCCGCGAGATCCGCATCAACCAGAACCCGTTTTCGGCCGAGTTCGATCACATCGGCTACGGGCGCATCGAGATTCTTACCAAGCCGGGAACCGACACCCTGCACGGACGATTCTACGGGCAGGGCAACGACAACGTCTTCAACACCGGCAACCCGTTCACCGCGGAACTGCCTTCGTACTACAGCTACCAGTACAACGGGACCGTCAGCGGCCCTCTTTCCAAGTGGGCCTCGTATTTCGTGAGCGTGGAGGACCGGGAGACGCAGACCGATAACGTCTACTCGATCCTGGGCGGGCCCGTGTACAACGCGTCCAGCAATACCTGGTCACTTAGTTCCGGGTCGGTGGCGGGCAGCCTCTTCAGCCCCTCCAACCACCTGAATGTTTCACCGCGCATCGACCTGCAACTGGGGCAAAAGAACACGCTCACCATGCGCTACCAGTTCTACCGGAACAACGTGAGCGGATCGCTGGGACAAACATCGCTTCCCTCCACCTCCAGCACCTCCAACTCGTACGCCCACGACGTGCAACTGGACGATACACAGGTGATCAGCGACCGCATCGTGAATGAGACGCGCTTCGAATACCGCCGCGCCAATTCCTCGTCCTCGCCCGTCAGCACCGCGCCCAGCTTCGGCGTCCCAGGCGTGTTTTCAGGCGGCGGAAACGGCGGCCAATCCTCCAGCACGCACTCCGATCACTACGAGCTGCAGAACTTCGTCACGCTGAGCGCGGGCAAGCAGGCCATCAAGTTGGGCGCCTGGCTGCGCGACGACCGCAATGCCACCTCAGCGAACGGAAACTTCAACGGCAGCTTCACATTTCCTTCAGTCACTGCATTTGTCGACACGTGGAACGGCATTTACGGCACCACCCCCCAAACCTTCGCCCAGATCGCCGCGGCCTGCCCCCCCGATCAAACGGGCGGATGCCTGCCCACCAAGTTCACCTACACCACCGGACCGTTTGCCTTTCAGGGGAACGTCTTCAACGCCGCGCTCTTCTATCAGGACGATTGGACGGTGAATAAATTCCTTACGCTCTCAGGAGGGTTGCGCTGGGAGTCGCAGAACCACATTGCCGACCACAGCGACTGGGCTCCGCGCGTGGCTTTCGCGTACGCCCTCGACGGGCACAAAAAGGGCGCTACGTCCAAGACGGTCCTGCGCGGCGGATTCGGCTTTTTCTACGACCGCTTCGGTACAGGGAACCTCATGGATCTGGAGATGCTGAATGGAACTCCGGGTAGAAGCCAGTCGCAGGCCACCATCACCGATCCCCAGTGCTTCAACGGAACCAGTCTGAGCGACATCGGCGGCGGCCTGGCCTCATGCGGCACGGGCGCGGCGGTCACGCCGGAGATTTACGCCATCTCGCCCACCTACCGCTCGCCCTACATGGAACAGGCCGGCGCCAGCGTGGAGCGCCAACTGACCAAGGGTTCCACGCTCACCTTCACCTACATGCACTCTTCGGGGTTCCACCAACTGGTCACTCGCGACTCCAACGCCTATTTACCCGGCACGTTTGAATATGGCAGCAGCACACTGACCGGCGAGCGCCCCGATCCCTCGCTCGGCATCGTGAAGCAATACTTCCCCGAGGCGGTCTTCAACGAGAATCAGATCATCGTGAACCTGAACGCCCGCTTTTCAGCCAACCTCAGCCTGTCAGGTTTCTACTCGGCCAGTTGGGCCAACTCCGACGGGGGAGGCGGCTCGAACCCATCCAACTCCTACAACCTGCGGCAGGATTACGGACGCGCCGCGTTTATACGGCCGCAGTTTCTGTTCCTGATGGGCAACTACACCGGCCCCTGGGCCATCACGTTCAACCCGTTCCTCATCGCCCAGGCGGGACGCCCGTACAACATCACCTCGCCCTACGATCTGACCGGCGACAACTTCTTCAATGACCGGCCTTCTTACGCGGCTCCGTCCGCGACGGGGAGTGACATCGTGCAGACCAGCTTTGGGCTTCTGGATGTGGCTCCGTCAGCGGGCGTACCACCCGTTCCCATTTCACTGGGCGACAGCCCGTCCTCCGTTGCGGTGAACCTGCGCGTGGGCCGCACCTTCGGGATCGGTCCCAAGGTGGAGTCGCCGTCCGGCGGTCCGCCTTCGGGGGGCGGCGGCGGACGCGGAGGTGGTGGTTTCGGCGGTTTTGGCGGAGGACCGTTTGGCGGCGGCGGGCGCGGTGGCATGGGCGGCGGCACGAACGCGAACGCGAAGAAGTACTCGCTGAACTTCAATGTCCAGGCACTGAACCTGTTCAACGACATCGACCGGGGCACGCCCGGTGGCGGCATTCAGCCCACGTACGATGCGAGCACCGGTCTTTATGGTCCGGGCGCGCAATTCGGAAAATCCACAGGCCTTGCCGGGGGAATCTTCTCAACGAGCTCTGCAGCCCGGCGCATCTTCTTTCAGACATCTTTCCAATTCTGACGGTCACTGGCGGAATTGTTCGCCGGCCAGAGCACTTGCTCCAGCCTTCCTTTGCAACCCCAGCCGGGCAACCCATGCAGGCGCTAAGCAAGAGTTTCTGTGTACAGCGCCTCCCACGCATCTGCGCTCGCGTCCACGCTGAACCGCTCCAGCACACGCTGCCGCGCCGCGCGGCCTCGCGCCGCCAGCTCATCCCCGCTCTGCCGCATGGTTGCGATCATCGCCGCGGCCAACGCTTGAGAATTCCTTGCCGGGACCACAACGCCCGTGTCTCCAAGCAGCTCGCCCACTCCGCCCACGCCGGTTGCCACAACGGGTTTTCCCATGGCCATCGCCTCGCCCACGGCCAGCGGCATCCCCTCCCATGCCGACGCCGACACAAACGCGTCAGCCGCATCCAGCAGCGCAGGTATATCGCGGCGCAGGCCAAGCCACCGGACCGCTTTGCCGATGCCCAGTTCATGGCACAAGACTTGCTGCTCCGAGATCTCGCTTTTTTGCCCCTGCCCCGCAATCCACAACTGCGCTTCCGCTCTATGCGTCCACACTTCGGCAAAGGCGCGCAACAGATTCGGATAGTCCTTCGCCGGTGCAATCCGGCCGACTGCGAGCCATACAAAGTCCGCATCCGCCGTGGCCGTGGCGACGCCGGTCTCCGCTCGCATGCGCTCTCTCCGTTCCCGATCGGGCGCGAATCCGGCAATATCGGTCCCATTCCGCACAACCCGGCACTTGCGCCGCGGGACGGCCTTAAGCCGTATAAAGCGATTGGCGGCCGCCTCGCTCACGGCGACCGTGCGCCGGCCCAGCACATCCGTAAGCCGGTAAGCCATCATGCGCCGCCAGCCGCCCTCGTTCACGCTATGAACGGTGGAGAGCACCACGAGGCGCGGAACCAGCAGCCGGAGCAAACGAGTGAAAAGATTGGCGTGAAAGCTGTGGCTATGCGCCAGATCCGGCCGGAATTCGCGCGCAAAACTGCGCGCCCGCATCAGGCCTCGCAGCACGCTGCCCGGCGTCTTGCGCACGCCGAGATACACGGTGCGGATCGTCGTGGGCCACTCTTCCGCCACAGGCGGCATCAGCACCAGCACAGCTACTGCATGACCGCGCTTTGCCATCCGCTCCGCAACGGCCAGCGCCTGCTTTTCTGCCCCGCCCACGCCCAACGACGTGAGCACGGTCACAATGCGCATGGGGCCCACACCTTGCCGAGGATTCAGTGCCACTGATCATAACGCACCCATCCGCTTCGGGTCTCTGCTCCGCACGGGCTAACTGCACTCCAAGAGGGCCAAAATTCGCAGAAGCTCTCTGCAATGTAAAAAGAATCCTTGCAGGAAATCCCACGTTGGGCTGTACAATCCCCACAAGGAGATATATGGCCGGAGATATCCAACTTACTTGCAGCGACTGCGGGCAGGAATTCACCTTCAGCGCTGCCGATCAGGCGTTTTATCAAGAACGCGGTTACTCGACCCCGAAGCGTTGCAGAAATTGCCGCCAGGCAAAGAAAAACGATCAGGGGGGATCCGGCCACCGTTCGGCTTCTTCACAGGGGACCCCTGTGATTTGTTCGGGTTGTGGCCAGCCAACCACCGTTCCCTTTGAGCCGCGTGGCGATCGCCCCGTCTATTGCAGGGATTGCTACACGGCGCGCAAGGGCAGCAGCGGCGCTTCCCGAGGGCGCGACCGCGGGTAGTCTATAGGCCGGTTCGCTGGCCGGAACAGACTGCGGCAGGACCGTCCGCCGCAGTTGATCGGTGCGTGTACGACAAGGCTGTGCAGCGGCCGTCGCAGCGGCCCTGCATTTCCTTTGCGCTCCGTCGGGGGTTACGACTGCCTTTTTCTAACCTTTCATCTGCCCTCCACACCGGGAGCCTGAGGTTGTCCCGTGCGGCTGCGCGCTCCGGCATGACTTCGCAGCGTCGATCTCCAGCGCTCGCAAAAACCCAATGTGGACAGAAGCGCCCGCGCTCGATAGACTGGCGCTCACGGCCCTTCCTGAGCACCCGCGCACATGAGGAAGTCTTCCAACGTCATGGCCCGCCACCTCTCGTTCACCGGATTCGCCTGGAAGAATCTTCGGCGCCGGCGCCTCAGAACGCTGTTGACGCTTGTCGGGATCACCATGGGAATCGGCGCTTTTGTGGCGCTGGTTGGCTTTTCTCGCGCCTTTGAGCACGAGTGGATGCGCCTGTACACCAGTTCCGGAACCGACATTGCCGTGGTCGAGACCAACTTCATGAACACATCGCTCGACGAGTCGATAGGGCACCAGATCGGCGCCGTTCCCGATGTGGCCGTCGCCGTTCCCATGATTTTTAACCTGCTCGATCTCACTCCCGACGTGAACGCGTTGGTCTACGGCTGGCGCGCCGATTCCTACGAGCTCGATTCGCTCATCCTTCTCTCCGGGCGCCGTTTCCGCGACGGCCAGCCGGAGGTGATTCTGGGCAAGAATCTCGCCGACGATCTGAAAAAGAGATCCGGCGACAGTCTGCCGATTCAGGGAACGAATTTTACTGTTACGGGCGTCTTTCACGGCGGTACGGCTCTGGAAGAGGGCGCGGTGATCATGCCGCTCGACCAACTGCAAACGATTTCGAGCATGCAGGGGAAGGTGACGGCGTTTCACGTCCGGCTTCGCCCCGTGCCGGCCGGCGAAGCGTACGATCGCTACGTCAAGCGCGCCGAAGCGGAGATCGAGGCAGCAGTCCCCGGGGTCCATGCTGACCCCGCAGCCGACCGCGCGGCGAACAACCAGCTTGTCGCGCTGGCTCATTCCGTGGCCTGGGGAACATCGTCAATCGCACTGCTCATCGGCATCCTGGGCATTGCCAATACCATGGCCATGTCGGTCTTTGAGCGTACTCGTGAAATCGGCATTCTTCGCGCGCTGGGCTGGAAGGGCCGGCACGTCATCCTGCTCATTCTTACTGAAGCCGCGGCCTTGGGCCTTGCCGGCGGTTTTCTCGGCATTGCCGCCGGATGGACCGCTTTACTCGTCCTCTCCGCCATGCCGCAGACGGCAAGCATCGTCTCGGCCTCCGTCGCTCCGCTTCACTTGGCCGAGTCGCTGCTTATTGCCATCGCCGCGGGGCTCGTCGCCGGAGCTTACCCCGCATGGCGCGCCGCACGGCTTTCGCCGGTGGAGGCCCTCCGTTATGAGTAGCCCCCTCCTCGAAGCGCGCGGACTGGTGAAGAGCTACGACGACGGCCGCATCGCGGCCCTGCGCGGCGTGGACGTCCGGATCGAAGCTGGCGAGTACGTCACGATCAGCGGACCCAGCGGAAGCGGCAAATCCACTCTGCTTCATATGTTGGGCGGCCTCGATTTGCCCACGCGAGGAGAAGTCTTGTTCCGTGGATCTCCTCTTGGGTCAGCGGTCGATCTGGACACCTATCGCTCACGCCAGGTGGGATTTATCTTTCAGGCTTTTTATCTTCTGCCCACCCTGTGCGCCGCCGAGAACGTGCAGGTGGCCATGCTGGCAATGAACGAACGCGCCAACCACCGCGCCGAGCGCGCCGCGGCTCTTCTTGAAGAGATGGGCCTCAAAGACCGCATGCGCCATTATCCCAACGAGCTCTCCGCAGGCGAACGGCAGCGCGTGGCCATTGCGCGCGCCCTGGCCAACGATCCGGCGATTCTGCTCGCCGACGAGCCCACGGGCAACCTCGATACCGCCAACACGGCTCACATCATGGAGATTCTTCGCGGCATTCGCGAGCAGCGCGGCATGACGCTGGTGATCGTGACCCACGAGAAAGAAATTGCTTCGAGCGCTCCGCGCCACATCCGCATCCGCGATGGGAGGATCGAAGCATGAATGCCATGAGGGCCGTATGGATGACTGCGCTGGTTCCGGTTTTGTATGCGCAGGCCGCGAACGTTAGCGATCTCCTCGCCACTCCACGGAAACAGATCCAAACCGCCGACTTTCGCGCCACCGGACATCTTGTCGCGATCGACGCAAACGGCGCCCGCGTCAGCTTTCCCGTCACCATCAAGGCGCACTGGTTTCCCGGCGTGCTGCGCGTACTGGTCGATCTGGGGCAGCCGCCGTCGGCGCATCGCGACCTGCGCGAACACATTTTGCTGGAGATGCGGCCCGGCGGCGAAAACGCCATCCATATCGCGGATCCAGGCGATACGGCTGCGCGCACCCTGCCTCTGGAAAAATGGGATGCTCACCCCCTGGGGCCTGGGTTCGATTACGAAGACTTTCTCGAGCAGGAGTATTTCTGGCCGGAGCAAAAATCGGAGGGCGTCGCAAAATTTGGCGCGCGCACGTGTGAGGTCGTCAAAAGCACGCCCGGCGCCGCCGACAGAACGCACTACTCGGAAGTTAAGAGCTGGATCGATCCCACCATCGGCTTCCCCGTTTACACCGAAAAGACCGTGAAGGAAACCGGGGCCGTGAAGCAGTTCACGTCTTACGGCCTGCGCCATGAACAGGGCCTGTGGTCGGCGCACCAGGTTGAAGTGAAGACACGCGGCCAGGCTGGATCGACACTGCTCATCTTCGATCGCGGCAGCGCCAGGGCGAAGCTCACCATCGCCGATTTCAGTCCGGCGCAGCTTACTCACTTCTAGGAGATTCATGTACGTCGTCCTCTGCATCGCCGCCTTCGCCGTAGTTCTCCTCGCAGCCGGTGTTTTGTATCAGCTGCTCGGCAGCCGGCACGACCAGCGGCGTTACGCCGGCTCGGGGCGCTGGGTGACCATCGAAAACGGAGCCAAACTCTACCTCTTTGAGACGGGTTACGGCGAGCCCACGGTTCTCTTTGAATCCGGCATCGGCGCCACGAATCTCAACTGGCGACACGTGCAGGAGACGATTGCCCGGCACACGGGCACCGTCTCGTACGATCGCTGTGGTTTAGGCTGGAGCAGCCATTGCCGTACCGCCCGCACCCCCGGCAACATCGCCGCCGAGTTGCACCAGATGTTGCACCGCGCCGGGCTCAAGCCTCCCTACATCCTGGTAGGACATTCGTTTGGCGGGCTCGTGATGCGCCGCTTCGCGCTGCTCTACCCGCGGGAAGTCGCCGGAGTCGTGCTGATTGACCCCATGCGCTGCGAGGAGTGGCCGCCGCTCGACCCCTCCAAACAATCTCAGCTCGATTTGGGCCGCAAGCTCATCCGCTACGCGCTGCCGGTTGCAGGTTGCGGCCTCACGCGTCTCCTGGTTTCCCTGCTGTTCTGCCGCGCGAGCAACCTGACCGATCAGGTTGCCGGCGCTACCGGCACGAACAGCCGCCATGTGTTGGGCAGGATCAAAACCGAAGTGAGAAAAATGCCGCGGGCGGTCTGGCCGGCCGTCGCCGCGCATTGGTCGCGGCCCGGGTTTTACGCCGGCATACGCAGTCATCTCGAGTCCATCCCTGACAGTGTGACGGAAATGCACGCCGCGGAACCGATTCGTTCTATCCCTGTGACCGTTCTAACGCCCGGCAATGCGACGCCGTTCTCCGACCGCGATCTTAAGCACATCGGGGACTGCGCGCGCCAGGTCATCGCCTCAAAGAGCGCACATTGGATTCATCTCGACGAGCCGGATCTGGTGCTTGACTCGATTCGCGCCATGGTGGCCGCCACAGTGGCTGAAACCACCGCCGCCGACTAGAACCGGTGTTATAAACCATCTTCATCAACTCGCGGGGATCCTGGACCAGCCTTATGGTTGGGCCCATACGTGCTCACTATGCAACAGTGGCATTTATGAGACCGGTTTTAGAGCGGTTCCACAATTCACGTGCCGTTTCCAACGTCTTGCAGGGTGGCTCTTTCTTGGTGAAAAAGCCACTCGGCGGTTGCGGTTCTGGGTACAGCAATTGTGGAACTGCTGTCGGGCATCTGCCGCTCTCAGGGCGCCCCAGCCTTCCGGCAAAGCAAAAAACTCGCTATCCTGTAACAGATCACCTTTTTCATGGCTTCTTTCAAATAGGAAGCGAGGGCCGTATGGAAGTGAAGGTTTCGCAGGTTCAAGGCGTAAGGTTCGACATTCAGGCGCGGTCGCACACTATCACTTGCGATCAACCGGCGGAGAATGGCGGCGGCGACAGCGGCATGACTCCGCCCGAGCTGCTGCTGGCATCGCTCGGCTCCTGCGCGGCTTTTTATGCCGCGGAGTATTTGAGAACGCGAAATCTGTCGAAAGGTGGAGTTGAGGTTACTGCCACAGCGGAGAAGCTCAAGCAGCCGGCGCGGATGGGCAACTTCCGCGTGCAGGTCACGAGCCCGGTTGCGCTCACCCAGGAGCAGACCGAATCGATGATGCGGTGCGTGCACAGCTGCCTGGTTCACAACACGCTCCTGTCGCCACCCTACATAAAAATCGAGATTAGCAGCGGCGTCCTGCAGTAGCGTCTCGCTCGCGATCTTTCTCGGGCTGACCACACCGGCCATTTCCCCTCTAGCCGAAGGCTACCGATCTCTGTTTACGAAATCCGCACGCTTTTCCCGCGCGAAAGCACAGCGGCCTTACGGCGGTCTTTCGAGGCGTGATCGATCTTCTTCCAGAAGCCGATGAAGTAGTCGACGGCAGAGATGGTGGACACGAGAACGGTGAAGTAGATCGCAGCGATCGCATACCACTTTACCGGAATGACGAACACGCCAATCTGCCAATAGTCCCAGCGGTGCGCCAGGATCGCCGAAACCACCGAGACAATCTGCACCACGGTCTTCAGTTTTCCCAACTCGCTGGCCGTGATGGTGAATCCTTCCGACGAAGCAATCGATCGCAGGCCGGAGATCAGGAACTCGCGGCCAATGATCACCACCACGATCCACACTTTGACCACCTGCGGATTGTAGGCCACCAATGCGACGAACGCCGCCGTGACCATGATCTTGTCGGCCAGCGGATCGAGCAGCATTCCGATGGTGGTGATCTGGCCGCGCCTGCGCGCAAGGTAGCCGTCCAGCCCGTCGGTAATCGAGGCCAGCACAAACAGAATGGATGCGAGAATCTCCTGCGTTCCGCCCTGTCCCTGCCAGGGGAAGTGCGGAGACAAAATCCACAGAAAGAGCGGGATCATGACGATCCGCGTCATGGTGATGGAGTTGGGAAGGTTCATGAGGCCTCGCCACACGATCCATGTCTCTGGCGGCTTGGCTCCATTATTGCACTGAGTCAGATTCCGCGCTTTTCAACGAAGGATGGCCCTGTGGGAAAGCGGGTTCACAAAGTGAAATGTGGATGTTGCGGACAACATGCGGCTATGCTAGGTTGATATAGGACTAAATCGGTCGTAATTGTCCGGCAGCCCTTTAAACACTGGTTTTCCCGCGTTTCTTGGCGCCTGACGCGCTCGGAGCACGTAGAGCGTTTCAGTGGGACTTCAAGAACAATCGGCGGCCCTGGTGAACGTCTTTTGGCGAAGCATCACCAGGACCGCACAACCGGCAACCCGTGAGCTGACAGTTTTCTAAGCATAGCGGAAACCTCGGCCACCATACCACCATAAGAGGAGTTTGATGGCTCAGACGCCGCATCGATTTTTCGCATTCTTCTGCCTGCGGCAGGATCGCAGTTTGCACGGCCCGCGCTGGCTCGAACCATTCCTCCATTCCCTGCTCTCAAGCACCCCGCCGCGGTTGGGCGCCTTGTTGTTTTATGTCCTGCTGGTGCGCGCGACGGTGCCGATCGTGGCTCATGCGCAGGAGCCACCCTATTTTGTCACGTACTCCGAAGTTCTGGAGGAGCCGGGCAATCTTGAAATCGCGCAGAAGGGCACCACCGGCACGCCCAAGGATTCAAGCGGCTTCTATAGCGCCACGCTCGAACTGGAGTACGGCGCGAAGGCCTGGTGGACGACCGAACTCTACCTGCAAGGGCAGGCCACGGCCAACGACTCCACCGTCTTCAACGGGTTCCGTTGGGAGAATCGCTTCCGCACGCTGCCCACCGAGCACTGGATCAACCCGGTGCTGTACGTCGAATACGAAGACGTGAATGGCGCCGATAAGAGCGTGCTGGAAGTCACAGGGCACGACAGCATCGCCGATTTTCAAGGGCGCAATGCCGACACACGCGGCGACGTCTCGCGCACGATGGAGGGCAAGCTGATTCTCTCCAGCAATCCCAAGGGCTGGAACGTCTCGGAGAACTGGATCATGGAGAAGAACATGATGGGCGGAGCGTGGGAGTTCGGCTACGCCGTGGGCGCAAGCCGACCGCTCGCGCTGGTGGGCAGCGGCCGCAGCTGTATCTTCTGCCGGCAGAACTTTTCGGCCGGTGCGGAAGTATACGGCGGGCTTGCGACGGTGCATGACTTCGGATACAACGGCACTTCGCACTACGCGGGGCCGACGGCGTCTTTTAACATTCCGCGCGGGCCATCGCTTCTCTTCTCGCCGCAGTTCGGGCTCAGCGGCAACAGCGCCGGAGTTCTGTGGCGGCTGAAGATCTCATACGAGATTCAGCAGTTCCGCGACTTGTTTTCGCGAAAGGAGGCGCAATGAAGACGCCGAGGGCCGCAGGTCTCGTGGTTGTTTTTTTATCGATCTCCGCCATGGCCCTGGTCGCAGCGGAGGGCAACTGGCAGCGCAGGGTTCCCGGCGCGGACCGGCAGCGCGTGAACCCCTACGCGGGCCAGCCGGAAGCCATCGCCGCTGGCCATCTGCTTTTTAAAGAGAACTGCGCCAAATGCCACGGCAGCGACGCGGAAGGACGCCATGGACGCCCCAGCCTGCGCAGCCAGCACGTGACCCACGCTACCGACGGCGAGCTGGCCTGGCTGCTGCGCAACGGCAGCCTCGCCAAGGGTATGCCCACGTGGAGTTCCCTGCCCGAGCAGGAGCGATGGCAGATCATCGCATTCATCCGCAGCCTGCCGCACGATGCGGCGCCGGCGCCGGCCGGAAGCCGCCCCTGAAACGGAAACGGCGGGAGAAGCGATTCCCTTCCCCCGCCGCACGGATTTCCAAATTCCGGATTGCTAGGCGTAGAAGCCGCGCTGCTTGATGGTGAAAGCTACGCGGTCAATCGCCAGCATGTACGCGGCGATGCGATTGTTCACGGCGTGGGCCTCGGCGTAGCGCACCACGTCGTCGAAGCTGTCGCGCAGGATGCTCTCCAGTTGCTCGTTCACAATCGCTTCCTTCCAGAAGTAGCCCTGCCGGTCCTGCACCCACTCAAAGTAGCTGGCGGTCACGCCGCCGGCGTTGGCCAGGATGTCGGGCACGATAAAGATCCGCTTCTCGGCCAGGATCTCATCGGCCACGGCCGTTGTCGGCCCGTTGGCGCCTTCCACCACGATGCGCGCTTTCACCTTGTCGGCATTGCGGCTGGTGATCACGTTCTCCGTAGCCGCGGGGATCAGAATCTCGCACTCCGAAACCAGCAGCTCCTCGCTGGGCATGGCCTCGGCGCCGCGAAAGCCGAGAATCGTGTTGTTACGGTACTTGTACTCGATTAACTGATGAATATCGATGCCGGTTGAGTTGTACAAGCCACCGTCGCGTTCGGCGACGCCCACGATCTTGTATCCCTGCTCCTGCATCAGCCGCGCAGCATTCGATCCCACGTTGCCAAACCCATGGATGATGACCCGGCAGCCCTCGACGGGCATGTTCAAGTAGCGCAGGCTCTCGTTGCATGCGACCATCACCCCGCGCCCTGTCGCCTCAATCCGCCCCTGCGAGCCGCCAATGTTCAGCGGCTTGCCCGTCACTACGCTGGTCACCGTTTTGCGCATGTGCATGGAGTAGGTGTCCATAATCCATGCCATGGTCTGCTCGTTGGTGTTCACGTCCGGCGCGGGCACATCCTTTTCCGGCCCGATGAACTCGATGATTTCGGCGGTGTAGCGGCGCGTCATGCGCTCCAGCTCGCCACTGCTCATATTCTTCGGGTCGCAGATGACGCCGCCCTTGGCTCCGCCGAAGGGAATATTCACCACCGCGCACTTCCAGGTCATCCAACTGGCCAGCGCGCGCACCTCGTCCAGCGTCACGTCCGGCGCATAGCGGATGCCGCCCTTGCATGGGCCGCGAGCAGTGTTATGTTGCACGCGGAAACCGGTAAACATTTCTATCTTCCCATTGTCGAGGGTCACGGGAAAGTGAACGATGATTTCCCGCGACGGCGAGCGCAGCACCTTCCACAGGCCCTCATCGAGATTCAGCTTGCGCGCCGCGAAATCAAAGCGCGCGTTTTGCGCCTCCCATGGATTGATCTCCTGGTCCAGCGTCACGTTCGTCGTTGAGGTTGACATATCCGGTCTCCAAATCTTTTGTCCGCATTCCGGCCGTGCAAATCCGGATGCAGATTCTATTTTTCTAGCATATCGGCGCGGCGGCGATTCTCCCAGTCTTTCCTTGCCCTCGTCCCCATCCGGCGCGGCTCCGTTTCTCTTCGCCGCGGCACGTTCGGCTCACCCCGCACCGCTCGCGAGGCCAAACCTCAGTGAGTCTAGGCTTCGCAGCGGTTCGCGTCAAGCCTGCCGGGGCCCGATCCCGATCCCCCGTCCTGCACGGTGTCATCGTGGCGCAATTCTTTTGAAAGTGCAAGAGTGCTTGATCGGCGCAATGCGCTAACAGTTACACTTAGTTTGTGAAAGCCGCCTCCCGCTCAGCACGCCCTTCCCGCAAGGAGTTCCTGGCTCTTGCACGGGCGCACACCCTTGTGCCCGTTTGCCGCATCCTTCTGGCCGACCTGGAAACGCCGGTTTCGGCCTTTTTGCGCGCGGCCTGGCCGGAGCGCGAGTGCTTTCTGCTGGAATCGGTCGAGGGCGGCGAGCAGGTGGGCCGCTACACCTTCATCGGGCTCTCACCCTTCAAGCGCATTGTGGCCCGTGGGCGAGACATCGCCATCACCGAAGGCCGCAGGATTACCCGCGTCCAGGGCGACATCTTCGCCGTGCTGCGCGACGCGCTTGGCGGCCACAAGCCGGCGCGATTGCCTGGCCTGCCCCCCTTCACCGCCGGCGCCGTCGGCTTCTTCGCTTACGACGCCGTGCGCCAGATCGAGCGCCTTCCGGCAACCGCCAAGGATGAACTGCAAGTTCCCGACGCCTGCCTGCTATTCTTCGACGAAGTTCTCGCCTTCGATCACGTGCGTAAGGAGATCTGGCTCGTGGTCACGGCCGACGTCTCGCGCGGCAAGGCCGCTGCCGCATACGATCGCGCCGTGAAGCGGCTCGACCGGCTCGAAAAGCGCCTCGCCCAGCCCATCCCGGACCTCGAGCGCCGCAAGCCGGCGAAACCGGGAAAGCTGAAGGTAAAGCACCGCACCGCGAAAAAAGACTTTCTGGCCGCCGTTACCCGCACCAAGGAGTACATCCGCGCAGGCGACGCATTTCAAGTAGTCCTCTCGCAGCGCTTCGACGTTGAGCCCGGCGTGGACAGCTTTCAGGTTTACCGCGCGCTGCGCACCGTAAATCCCAGCCCATACATGTTCTTCCTGCGCTTCGCGCCGGAGGGTCCGCTGGGCGGTGCGGCGGCAGGCCAGCAAAAAAACTCCTCCAAAAGATCAAAAGGTTCGGAGAACCCCCTGGAGTTGGCGGGCTCGTCGCCAGAACTACTGGTGCGCGTGCACCAGGGCAAGGTCGAATACCGGCCCATCGCCGGTACGCGCCGCCGCGGCGCCACCGAGGCCGAGGATCAGGCCCTCGCCGAAGAGATGCTCCACGACGAAAAGGAGCGCGCCGAGCACGTCATGCTTGTCGATCTGGGCCGCAACGACGTGGGCCGCGTGAGTTGCTTCGGCAGCGTCAAAGTCGATCGCCTCATGTTCGTGGAGCGATACTCGCACGTCATGCACATCGTCAGCTCGATTGAAGGCCGGCTGCGCCCAGATCTAACCGCCGTCGATGCGTTGCGGGCCTGTTTCCCCGCCGGCACGCTCTCCGGAGCGCCCAAAGTACGCGCCATGGAGATCATTGAAGAACTCGAACCCGCGCGGCGAGGCGCCTACGGCGGCGCGGTTCTCTACGCCGACTTCTCCGGCAACCTCGACTCCTGCATCGCCATCCGCTCCATGCTGTCCGTGGGCGGCAAAGGCTCGGTGCAGGCCGGCGCCGGCATCGTCGCCGACTCCGTGCCCGAGCTCGAGCACCAGGAGTCGCTCAACAAAGCGCAGGCGGTGATTCGGGCTATTGAGCGCGCGCGGGAGATGTAAAGACAGGGATCAGGGAACAGGGATCAGAGATCAGGAGCGGCTTGGCGACCTGCGGGGTTCGTGATTTCTCACTCTGGTTTATCGGTCGGTCAGCTACGGAAAAACATGGCCACGTCCTGCGCATCGAGAATGGGCGGGGCCGAGCGGCTTGTAGGTAAATCCGATTGCATCAACCTTACGGTCATCATCGTACGCGAAAAGTGCTGCGATGCCACGATCGCGGTACTCCATTTGCTTGATTGGGCCGGTGGGCTCTCGTATACCGGCGATGCACCGCCAGTGTCGATGCATTCGTCGGTAGCATAGTGGACGACGACGTAATGGGTGCCGAAAAAGCGAATGATGTCATCCTTCGTGAGAGTCTTATTGAGGTCAAGCCTCATTCCGTCGAGAATGCCCTTCTTTATATAAACAACGAGCGTCCCTGGGACCGGGTCAGCGACCAAATAAGTCATGATGGGTACCCCAGTATCCTCTTCCCTTCCAACGTAGTTCGGCTTACCTAAGAGCTTAAGCACATCCGCGCGAGTACTCGTTCCTACCGTAAGGCCGTGATACGTAGCAGCAGACCAGGGCTTCAAGGCTGGCGTCTGTGCGGCACTGCTGCGCAAGACCATTGACGCCAAGAACATCACGAGCATCGCTTTCAATATCCTCATTGCTCCCCCTTAGCTAGGTACCCACGCTCACAGCTTACTCGCAAGCGTTGGTCCCCGTAGAGCTAGGGCCGTAATTACTCCGCGCCGAAGATGCGCTTGAAAAACCGCCCGATCTTGCGGAAGAATCCGGGCTTCTTTTGCGCGCCTGCCGCTTGCGCCGCCGGAGCCACAGGCGCAGTGGCAGCAGGCGCGGCAGCGGGTTGAAGGATCGCGACCGTCTTTGGCGCATGGTCGCTGCTCTTGTACACCAGGGTTGTGGCTGCCTGGCCGGTTCCGGCGGTTTGATTGACGCTGGCTGCGGGAGGCGACGCCGGCGCCAGCCCCTCGCTCTGGGCCAGTGGAAACTCGTTGGCCTCGGACTTTGGCGGCGGTGGGCACCCGCACGGCTCCTTTTCCTGATCCACCACCGTCTGCAGGCTGCCGTGCTCGAACATCACACGCTGGCCCGGCTGCACGCGATAGAGGCCGCCCTCAAACACGCTGGTCACCACCACGTAGGGCGCGTTTGCGCCTGCATTATCCACACATGTATCTCCGTCCTCGCCCAGCCGCACTTTCACGTCGGCCGCGTTCGGCCCGCCAATCAGGATGCGAAAGTAGGGGGTCAGCAGCGCATCGGCATTGCGCTCGCGAGCGGTGCTCGCTGCAAAGCTCATCTCCACCGCACCGTGATCCAGCGCAATCAGCAGGCCAGGAACTTCGCCCGCGGGCGTGCTCGAATCCGCCGCGAGTTTCACGGTGCTCGAGGCGCAAACGTGCAGTGTTCCCCGGTAGGGTAGCGTGACCTGCGCCGTGCCGTTGCCGGCCGTGATGGTCCCGCTCCCGGTGATGAACGCCCTGCCGTTCAGCGCCTGCAACGATCCCGCAACCGAAAGCGCAGCGCCCGGAATGGATTTGTCGATGGGAACGATGGCGACAGGAGGAGAGCTCAACGACGGAGCCTGCCCGGCGAGCGCCGGCTGCATCGAATCCGTAGCCGCGGCTGCAGGCGCTGCTTGAGGAGCCGGCGGCATCTGCGGCGCTACAGCCGGCGCCTGGGCCAGCACCGCCCATGCCGGGGCAAACAACGCAAGGCAAGCCGCCATCCGAATCCACGCGGACCCGCGCAGGCAGGCTGCGCGGCGAGAAGCGGCATTCGTTGCGGCTGGCATAGCTTATTACATGTCCAGAAAGTTGCGGATCATCTGGTGGCCACCCTCGGTCAGAACGCTCTCGGGATGAAACTGCACGCCCTCGACAGGCAAACTGCGATGCCGCAGGCCCATGATTATCGTGCCGGACCCGTTCGATTCCGCGGTATGTGCCGTCACCACAAGCTCGGCTGGCAGCGAATCCTGCTCCACGATCAGCGAGTGGTAGCGCGTGCAAGTGAGCGGCGTGGGCAGGCCGGCAAAAATGCCTTTGCCGTCGTGTTCCACCGCGCTGGTCTTGCCGTGCATCAGCGTCCGCGCGCGCACCACCTTCCCGCCAAACGCTTCGCCGATGGCCTGGTGGCCCAGGCAAACACCCAGGATCGGCGCCTTCCCCGCCATATGCCGGATGAGCGGCACCAGAATCCCCGCCTCGCGCGGCGTGCATGGCCCCGGCGAAAGCAGGATCCGCTCCGGCTTCATAGCTTCCACCTCTTCCGGCGTCAACTCGTCGTTGCGCCGCACCACGACCTCCGCGCCCAGCTCGCCCAGGTACTGGACGAGGTTNNTCGAGGACGAAGACCATGGTGAATTCCAGTGTAGCGCGGGCGGCGGGGCGCGCTGGAGGCGTGCCGGCGTTTGCGGCTTGCGCCCGCCAGCCGCATCTGCAAAACTGGCATGGTCAGCCGCTATGGTTCTCCATTTCCTAATTCAAGGCCGCGTACAGGGGGTGGGCTTTCGCTGGTTTATTCAGCGCGAGGCCAGTGAGCTCGATCTGCGCGGTTGGGTGCGCAACACCGAGGAAGGCGATGTGGAAGTCGTCGCGGCGGGCGATCCCGCCGATCTGGACGAGCTCCGCGCCAGCCTGCGCCGTGGCCCGCGCGGC
>PMYE01000135.1:0-128 GCA_003171315.1 Acidobacteriaceae bacterium | reverse complement strand
GGAGTAGCCAATAGGGAGTAGGGGGAAGCTTGTCTGGTTTTGGGGCTGTGAATTGAGAGGTTGTCTGACGGAGAAATCTCACGAACTTGTTCCCGCAATGTTTTTCTACTCCCTACTCCCTGTTCCCT
>PMYE01000009.1 GCA_003171315.1 Acidobacteriaceae bacterium | reverse complement strand
TCATCCTGAGCGGAGTTTGGCCGTTTTTCGGCCAAACGGAGTCGAAGGATCTGCGGTTGTTCTTCGCTCATTTTGTCGCGAAATTCGGGGACACCACACTAGCTCACGCGCTCAATCACGACCGACTCCAGCACCACCGGCTTGTGCGGCTTGTCCTGCGCATTACGAGGAACCTTCGAAATGGCCACGACGACATCCTGCCCCTCAACCACTTCGCCGAAGATGGTGTGGTTGCCGGTGAGCCACGGCGTAGCCGCCACCGTCAGGAAGAACTGGCTGCCATTCGTATTCGGTCCTGCGTTGGCCATGGCCAGCTTTCCCGCCTTGTCGAAACCGTGCGGCGAGCCCTTGGTCTCGTCCTCAAACCGGTAACCCGGCCCGCCCATCCCGTTGCCCGCCGGATCGCCGCCCTGAATCATGAAGTCGGGAATCACGCGGTGAAAAATTGTGCCGTGGTAAAGCTTGTTCTTCGACTTCGCGCGCGTCACCGGATGCGACCACTCCTTCGCGCCCTCGGCCAGTTCGATAAAGTTCTTAACCGTGATGGGCGCGTCGGCCTCGAAAAGCCGTACGGTAATCTTGCCTTCGGTGGTCGTAAAGACGGCATAGGTTCCGGATGCTAGTGCCATAAAAACTCCTAAGGTGAAAATGACGGGCTAGTGTTCTGTCCCCAAACTTCGCCGCTGAACGAATTTGTCATCCTGAGCGAAGTTTGCCGCGTGTTTTTGCGGCAAACGAAGTCGAAGGATCTGCGGTTGTTCCTTAGCGAACGCCAGAGACGCCTCTCGAGGTTCATCAAAGAGGAGGAAAGACGATGTTGATCTGCGTTCTTACAGCGATTGGTTCACCATTTAGCAGATAGGGTTTGTAACGCCAGTTCTTCACTGCATCAAGCGCAGCTTGCTGCAAGATAAGCGGGCCAATGATGACCCGAAGTGACTCAACCGAGCCTTTCTCGTCGATGATCGCATTGAGAACAATCGTGCCCGAAGCATCAACATCTCCCGGTCTGACAGGCGCAGGCGAATACATTTTCAGGCCAGCTTCAACTTCCGCTGAAACAGCAATAAACTTACGAGGTTGAGAATGCTGGGAAGCCGCGGCTCCGGGCGCCGGCGGCATCGCCTCGCCTTGGCGCACAATCGTCACCTTCTTCAGCACCACCGGCTCCAGCGGCTTGTCGTTCGCGTCGCGCTCGACGCGCGCGATGGTCTTCACCACCGCCACGCTCGCGTCGTCGCACTGGCCGAAGATCGTATAGTGCTGGTCGCCTGAGTCGTACGTCTGCTCGGTGATAAAAAACTGGCTGCCGTTCGTATTTGGTCCGCTATTGGCCATCGCCAATCGCCCCGGCCTGTCGAAGTTCAGCCCCGGATCGAACTCGTCGTTGAAGCTGTACCCCGGATCGCCCATCCCCGTGCCCATCGGATCGCCGCCCTGAATCATGAACTCGGGAATCACGCGGTGAAAGATCGTGCCGTCGTAGTACCGCTTGTGATGCTGCGCCTTCTTGGTCGCGGGATCGGTCCAGTCCTTCGTGCCCTCCGCCAGCCCGATGAAGTTGGCCACCGCGTTCGGCGCCTGCTTCTGGTAGAACTGGCAGGTAATGCGGCCCATCGAGGTGTCCATCGCCACGAACGGCCCGTTTGGCGCCGTTGTGGCCTCGGCAGTCGCCTGGGGCGCGTCGGGAACCTCCTGGCTCGCGGGCGCGCTTGATTGTCGAGCGAAGACAGCAAAGGCCGCGCCGGCAATAGCGGCTGCGGCCAGCGCAGAGAAGAGAAGCGTACGTCGAATGTTCATGCTGTCTTCGAGGTTAAATCATGCCCCGAGCCGCCTGCTAGCCGTCTCGCTCCCTTGTTCCCTCGTTCCCTTGTCTACTGCACAGTAACTTCCCCATTGCCGGCAGTAGGCCCTGTGAAAAGGGTAAGCATTGCATTCAGCGGATGCGGCCGGGAAAATTCGCTGCTTCCAACCGCCGGTACCGCAACGACCCGCGATCACATTCCATCAGCGCACAGGAATGGTATGATGGCGTGTTGTTTCGGTTGAACGGGGAGGATGACTTGAGAAAGAGCATCGTACTGGTGATCGCAGGATTGGCGTTTTTGGCGGGGTGCGGACCCCAGGGGAACAACAACTCCGGCATTCCTGTTAAGCCCAGATTCCAGGGGCCCCCTTACCATCTCGCCTTGGCCGCGCCGCCGGCCAAGCCCAACAAGGCGGGCATCGCCATTCCGCTCATCAAGTACACGGCGGATCCAAACGCGCCTCCTGACGCGCTCGCTACAAGAGCCATACTCGTCGTGCGCATCGACACTTCGAGCCTCACGAGTAAAGGGCACATGACGATGAACCAGATCATCATGGGCGCGGTCGATATCCCCGGCACGGAAGGCGCTCTTCCCGCGGTCTACTTGGATGCCACAGACCAGAGTTTGGCCACGCTTCTTGAGGAGTACTGCGTCAAGGGAAAAGTAAAAATCGCCGTGGCGCTCACCCGGTCGTCGCTCTCGAGCACTGCCGAAGACTCTGAAATCAATGACAAGCTCCTTACCGCCTGGCTGCCGATCGAGCTCGTCTTCAAGAACCCCCTTCCGCATTGCTAGCTGCCGGCCGCTCGCGGGCGATACTGTGCAGAGGCGCCCCATCCAGGCTCCGCTTGGGTGGGGTTGATGAAACTCCATCCAATCCAGCCTGTCACCTGTTTACTCGGTCCCTCGCTCCTACGCCCTACTGCTCGCGTGCCCCTGCCGTTGTCAATCCCACGCAGCCAAAATAAATCCTCCCGGTTCCCCCCTAAGTCGTTCTTTTTCTGATCCATGCCCCCTGATTCCCATTCCCTGTATTCTTTGCAGATAATTTCCCCTTCCTGTCGCATAATCATCCCATAAGCGTTCAACCGGGCCTTCGGCGCGACGGAGATTCTCCGTCGCGTTCGCGTCTTTGCGGCCTTTATCTTCGGAAAACGGGCGAAATGCGCGCCGTAAGGCTCGTAACTCCTTTGCTGTCTAGACTC
>PMYE01000204.1:14782-19875 GCA_003171315.1 Acidobacteriaceae bacterium | reverse complement strand
GGGCAAGACGGCCGCGGAGATTGACCTGGCGCTGCGCGCGGGAATTCTCCAGTTCAACGTGGAAAGCCAGGCGGAGCTCGCGTTGCTGGCCGCTCGCGCGCGCAAGCTCAAAATCCGCGCCCGCTTTGCGCTGCGCGTCAACCCCGATGTCTTCGCCGATACGCATCCCTATATCTCCACCGGCCTGCGCGAGCACAAGTTCGGCATCGACATTCGCCGCGCGTCCGCCATCTACAAGAGCGCGGCGGGCAACCGCTGGCTCGAGGCGCATGGCGTCAGCGTCCACATCGGCTCGCAGATTCGCTCTGCGGCCCCATTTGGCGCGGCCATTGAGCGAGTGAGCAAGCTGGTGCGGCAGCTCCGGCGCGAGGGCATCGCGCTCCAGGCTGTCGATGCCGGCGGCGGCTTGGGCATCGACTATCATGGCGGGGCCCCCACAGCCAGGTCTTCGGCTGTGGGGTCGCGCGGCGGCGCGTTTGACGCGGCGGCCAAGGTCGCGGAGTACGCTGCGGCGCTCAAAGACGCGCTGGGCGATTTCGATGGCCGCCTGCTCATCGAGCCAGGCCGTTTCCTGGTGGCGCAGGCCGGAGCGCTGGTGGCGCGCGTGCTCTACGTCAAGCGCAACGGCAGGAAGACCTTTGTCATTACCGACGCGGCCATGAACGACCTGATCCGCCCCACGCTTTACCAGGCGCATCACGAGATTGTGCCGGTGCGACCCAGAGCAGGGAAGCCGCGCATCGTGGATGTGGTGGGTCCGGTCTGTGAATCCGGAGACTTTTTCGCACATGACCGCAAACTCGCGCCCGTCGAGCCCGGCGACCTTGTGGCTCTGCTCGATGCCGGAGCGTATGGCATGGCGCAAAGCTCCAACTACAATTCGCGTCCTCGCGCCGCGGAAGTGCTGGTGGAGGGCGCGAAAGCTCGGCTCATCCGCCGCCGCGAGACGGTCGGCGATTTGCTGGCGCCGGAGAGGATTTAACGCCGCGGCTCGCGCCGGGAACACCGGACGGACGGCAAAGGTTTCGAATTTACCGCGCCAGCCCATAGCGCCCGCTCTATGATCGTGTGGGGGATTCACCATGCACTTTCGGCTCCAAATAGAGGGCGTAGCGGCGATTGCGGCACTGGCGCTGGGATCATTCGCACCGGCTTACGCCGCTTCCTTGAAAGTGAAGACAGGACAGGGAAAGGTTCACGGCAAACTCATCAACGATAGTAAAGTGCGAGCGTTTCTTGGCATGCCCTATGCCGCGCCGCCGGTGGGCGGCCTGCGCTGGAAGGCGCCTCAGCTGCCCGCGCGCTGGAAGGGCGTTCGCGACGCGACCCTGTATGGCGCGCGCTGCGCTCAGAACACCGTCTCTGAAGATATGGCCTTTCAGGATAGCGGTCCCAGCGAGGATTGCCTCTTTCTGAACGTCTTTACGCCCGCCGGCGCGAAGTCCAACAGCAAGCTGCCCGTGATGTTCTGGATTCATGGCGGCGGCTATACGGACGGCTCCGCCTCAGAGCCGCGCCACGACGGCGATTTTCTGCCCACGAAAGGCGTTGTGCTGGTCACGATCAACTATCGGCTCGGCGTCTTTGGCTTTTTGGTTACTGAGGATCTGGTGAAAGAAGGCAACGGGACGGCTGGGAACTACGGTTTGCTGGACATGGTGGCGGCGCTCGAATGGGTGAAGGCCAACATCGCGCGCTTTGGCGGCGATCCCGGCAATGTGACCATCTTCGGCGAAAGCGCCGGCTCCTTTGCCGTGAGCACGCTCATGGCGTCGCCTTTGGCGCAGGGACTGTTTCAAAAGGCCATCGGCGAGAGCGGAGCCGCGTTGGGTAACGGCTTGGGCGGCAATTCTGTTGCCGAGCAGGCGCACCTGGAGAGCGTGTGGGTTGCCTCCCTGGGCGTCAAGTCGCTTGAGGAACTGCGCGCCATGCCCACTACGGCAATTCTCCAGGCTGCCGGCAAGCAGGATGCGCCGCGGTTCGCGCCGGTTATCGACGGGAAACTGCTGACGGAACCTGTGGCCGATACCTACGCCGCCGGAAAGCAGGCGCATATCCCGCTGCTGGCCGGGTGGAATCGCGACGAAGGCAGCGGCGCCGTCAAAGAGGGCATGACAGCCGAACAGTGGAAGAATACTGCGCAGAAACTCTTCGGCGATCGTTCCGCGGAATTTCTCAATCTCTACCCGGCCGGAAACGATGAACAGGCGCTGCGCTCGGCCATCGATTACAACGGCGATACATTTATTGCCTTCGGTACGTGGAAGTGGGTGGAGGCGCAGGTGAAGACCGGCGATGCGCCGGTGTACCGGTACCACTTCGAACTGGCCGCGCCGCCCAGCAAGTATCATCCCGGCTGGTTCGCGTTCCACTCCGACGACATCGAATATGTTTTTGGAACGCTCGATACCCGGCCCGGCGCCGCGTGGCGTCCGGAGGACCGCAAGCTGAGCGAGCAGATGATGGGCTACTGGACGAATTTTGCGAAGACCGGTGACCCCAACGGGGCGGGACTGCCCAAGTGGCCGCGGTTTGACCAAGGCGGCATGCTTCTGCATCTGGACAGCGAGATTACTACAGGTCCGGACACGGTGCGGCCGCGCTACGAGTTCTTGCTCGAGGGACTCTCTGGAGATACGCGCTGACGAAAACAGAAGGTTTGCTTACTGTTTTACGCCGGAGGCCGCTGCAAAGCCGGCAATCTGCGAGGAAGGTGCGGTGCTGGAAGGCGGCGGAGCGGCGAAGGTTGAGCCTTTGGCATTGATGGCCCCGGAGTAATCGGGCCCAAGGCCGAGATTCATGAGAGCGCGTGAGTCAGGCATCAGTTTGGTCTGCCATCCATGATCGGCCTGATACTTCTGCATCGCGGCGATGGTGGTCGCATCCCATTTGCCGTTCGGCTCGCTGTTCAGGTAATGCTCGCGGATAAGGGCCTGCTGAATCTGTGTCACCCGCTCCGGATCGATGGCTTGCTGGCCACGAGCCCGGTGCGATCGATGCTTACTGTGCGCGTGCTTGTGCGAGGAGCTGATTTGGCCGCTGGTGGGCGGCCGATGCACGTGCGATGCGTATGCGGACGGCGCGATAAGGGCCGCTGATATCAAGAATGCAAGACCTGTATGAGATAAAGCCATGCTTGTACCGCCATGAAAAAGCTAAAATGTGCGGAACTCTTCGTTGCAATTTAACCAAACGTATCGCAATGCAGCAAGAGAAAAATCGCCCGCACGCCAAGCGCCGGAGTTCATTGGGAAACCAGCGCCGCCAGCGGCTGTCCGCCGCCGGCACCAATTCCCCGTGGCTATAACGTCCCGCCGGGGTAGTTGATACCGCCCTCAGGATGGCGCGGATCAATCACCTCCAGGACGACGTCGTCGCCGGTCTTGAGCTTGCTCACGACGGCATCGAATGCCTCTCTGGTGCCGGTGGGCTGCCTGTTGACATGCGTAATGACGAAGCCAGGCTCCAATCCTTGCAGATCGGCGAAGGAGCCGGTCCTGACCGAATCGATGATCACGCCGGAGGTGTGCAGTTTGGCGGCCATCTGCGCGGTGATTCCGTGAACCGCGATGCCCAGCTTGGCTTCGCCGGCGCCGCCTCCGCCTTCCGGATTGCTTTCGGGCTGCGAGTTGTTCAGATCGGCAAAGACCTTGTCGCGATCTCCTATGGTCACCGTGGTATCTTGCGGCTTGCCGTCACGAATGTACCCCAGGCGGATGGTCGATCCAGGCCGGCGGCTGGCAATTTCGTTCACCAGGTCGTCGCCGTCCTTGATGCTGCGCCCATCGATGGTGGTGATAATGTCGCCCGACTTCAGGTCGGCCTTATCCGCAGGCCCGCCCGGCTGCACTTCCTGCACCAGAACGCCATTCTTGAAGCCGTATACGCGATTGACGGCGCCTGATAGCCCCTCGCGGAACTGGATGCCGATGGAGCCTCGCGTAACCTTGTGGCTGGGGCTGATGAGGTCGTTGTAGACCGCGACCACCGTGTTCGAGGGCATAGCGAAGCCGATACCTTCATAGCCGGCCGACTGCGTGTAGATGGCGGTGTTCACGCCGATGACCTCGCTGTTCATGTTCAGCAGCGGGCCGCCGGAGTTGCCGGGATTGATGGCCGCGTCCGTCTGGATGAAGTGCTGAAACTGCCCCGGAGCGCCCTGGTCGATGGTGCGGTTCTTGGCGGAAATGATGCCTGCGGTGACGGTCTGCGCCAGCGTAAACGGGCTGCCGATGGCCTCCACCCAGTCGCCCACCTGCGACGTGTCGGAGTTGCCCATCTTGACCGTCGGGAGCGGAGTGCTGGTATCGATCTTGATTACCGCCAGGTCCGTGGCTTTATCGGTACCGATGACGCGCGCCAGCCGGCCCAGGTCCTGGGTGTCGGGATCCGTCGAGAGCTTGACGTAAATCTTGTCGGCTTTGTCGATCACGTGATTGTTGGTGATGATATAACCCTTGGGATCGACGATGAAGCCCGAGCCCAGAGACTCCTGTACGCCGCCATTGTCGCCTTCATCCGGCGTCGGTATCTGGCCGAAGAAGCGATTGAAGAAGTCCTGGAAGTTGTCCGGAGCCTGCCCCTCGTTATCCTGGCCGTCGTCGCCGGGATTCTCTTGATCGGGCTGCGACCGGAACTGATGGAAATTTCGCCGGCCGTGATTGCTCGACTGCTTGGGCAAAGTCTGTGTATTAATGTTCACCACCGCCGGTCCCACCATTTTGGCGATTCGCACGAAATCGTTCGGCGGGATCGTCGAATTAACAACCTTGAGGGGGGTGGCGTCCGCGCTGTCGCTCTGCTTCTCCTGTCCGCGAACTCCGTGTGCGGCAAACGATCCGGCCACAACAGCGGCCGAGAGCGTGGCGAGCAACAGAAATGTCGAAGCAAGACGGCGCGAGCGGAGCCGTTCGAAGAGCAGTTTCATAAAATTCAATGACCTCATAAGGCGCCCGGCCTGACGGCCAGCATATGGATAGTGCCTCTTCTTAGTATGCCATCTTAAAAGCATTCCGGCTCGCCTGCCGGTTTATGCGGAGCGCACCGGCAAGGGGCGCGTCAAAAGCTGTACCTAGGGCCTGTTCACACTATTG
>PMYE01000204.1:0-14662 GCA_003171315.1 Acidobacteriaceae bacterium | reverse complement strand
CCAATAGTGTGAACAGGCCCTAGACAGTTAGACGCGGCGCCGGGTAAGACAGCCGCGTATTGGCGCAAAGTTGTGCGCACATCTTGACAAGCTCGCGTTACTGCTCCGCTGCCCACTCCAGCGTGGCAAGAGTCAGCAGCAGCACGCGCTTGAGCGCGAGCTCGCGGTCCTTGGGCGAGTACCATTCGCGCAGCGTGTGCGCAGCGCCGCCCTCCCCTCCGGCGCCAATGGAAAGGGCAGGAACACCGAGCGCGAGCGGAATATTGGCGTCCGTTGAGCCGACGCGGAGGTCGGTGCGGAGGCCCAGATGCCGGTCGACAGCGCGAAGCGCGGCCAGCAGCGGGGAGTCGTCCGGTAGTTGCGCGGCGGGGCGGTCCCCGATCTTGGAAACTGCAAACGACAACAACCCGCGAGAACCGGCATTTGCAGCCTTCGCTCTGGCATTGCTGTGCGCAACGGCCTGCTCGACGGCACAGTGCAGCGCAGCTTCGAGACGCAGAAGCTCGTCTGGAGCCGTCGAACGGAAATCAACCGTAGCCTGCGCACTTTCAGGGATCGAGTTCACGCTGATGCCTCCATGGATTGTGCCCAGGTTGAGCGTGCTGTGCGGCTCCTCGGGCAAGGGCGTTTCCGCCAGCATGGCCAGCGCAGAGGCCAGCGCCGCAATAGGGTTGGGCGTGCCCGCGTCAGTAAAACTGTGACCTCCGGGCCCGGTAATCGTGACTTGGTAGCGGAAGCTGCCCAACGCCTGGGTTACGGCCGCATCCGCGCCCGCGCCGTCGAGAACGATGTGAGCAGCGACGCGGCCGGCCATCTGGCTCTGCTCGTAAATATGACGCACGCCACGCAGGTTGCCTTCTCCTTCTTCGCCGACATTTCCCAGCACGACAAGCGGCGCCGCCAGCTCCACTTGGGACTCGATCAGGGCGTGGACGATCGCCAGCAGTCCTGCTACGCCAGCCGCATTGTCGCATGCGCCGGGCGCTTCGAGGCGCTCTCCGTTGAGCACGGGATGGATCGGCGTGCCGGCGGGAAACACGGTATCAATGTGTGCCGAGAGCAAAACAAGCGGTCCGGTGCTTTCCGAAGGCAGATTCGTGGCAGGCAGGATCGCAAGGACATTTCCGGCAGCGTCAATCTCAACGTTGCTCAGGCCCGCTTCGCTAAATCGTTGGGAGAGCCACTTGGCCCGCGCTTCTTCGCCGTGAGCCGGCGCAGGTATTGCCACCAGTTCTATTTGCCAGTCCAGGATGGTTTTAGGATTCGCGTGCAGCCAGGCAAATGCTGCGTGAATTGGTCTTTGTGCGGCGAGCGCCGTGACCCGTGAAAATGCCGAAGTTGGGGAAAGAACCGGCATAGAGGTGCATTCAGAGTAGCAGGGGCGAACCGCTTCGATGGCGATTCTCGTTCCCAAGCCCCAGGCGAAGGCGGCAAAAATCTCAAACTGCGACGGGCAGGAGTTCCTCCGGAGGGTAGTCCACCGAATGAAGAAACAAGCCGCGCGCCGGCGCCGTGGGGCCGGCCGCCGACCGGTTAGCCGCCGCGAGAATTCCGGGAAGCTGTTGCAAGGCAAGATGGCCGCGGCCCACGTCGAGCATGGTTCCCACCAGGTTGCGCACCATGTGGTGCAGAAAGCCGTTGCCGCGGACGCGGTAGACGAGAAGCTCTCCGGCGTCAGTCTCGCGCTCCTCCCATGCCGAGGAAAAAATGGTTTTGACGGCGGACTCTGGCGACGCTGCCGCGAGTTGCGCGGCAAACATTTCCCCCCCCTGGTCCGGTTCCGGGCCGCTCACAAGCTGCCGGCGCGCGAGGTCGGGATCGGTCGCGGCAAAACTCTGAAAGTCGTGCTCGCCTTCAAAAAACCGGGCCGAAGCTTGGAGCGCCTCGAAATCAAGCGGCCACGGACATGCGTTGACATAGCGGGCCAGGAAGGGCGGGCAAATTGTCCCGCGAAAGATCCGGTACTCGTAGGTTTTGGCAATCGCCGAGTGCCGCGCATGAAAGCCGCTTCGCACGGCCCTGGCTTCCAGGATTCTGATCGACGGCGGCAGAGTCCGGTTCAGCGCGCGACGCAGGTTTTCCGCCGGAATGGGAGCCTGGAGCGCGAAGCTGGCCACTTGGGCCAGCGCGTGCACTCCAGCATCGGTTCGGCCCGAACCCTGCGGCAGTGGGGTTTCGCCGGTGATGCGTCCCAAAGCCGCCTGCAGCTCTCCCTGGATCGTCATTTGACCGGGCTGGACCTGCCAGCCCTGGAAATCGGCGCCGTCGTAGGCAAGGGTGAGCATCCAGGTTCTTCGGCCCGAGTTGTGTTCGGCGCAATCGGTCATAGGAGTTGCTGCATATCAGGGTATCTGACGCGGACTAGGGAGGAACATCGATGCGCGAGCTGCTGCGGCTGGGGACGAACGGCAGAGGGGGTGAAGAGGAGCGGCTGCTTCTGACTAAGTGGTTGCTGCGAAATGAGTTGTAAATTTTCGGAAGAATTTTTCAGGGAATTCGTAGTCCAGAGGACGGATTGGATGTATCTTACTAACTAGTTAGTTAAATTTCGGAATTGCGCGGCCTATGTCGCTGGCGGCTGGTGGTAAGCCAAACGGCAAAATTCACTGACAGCGCGGGCACGCGAGAGACGGCAGGCGTGGGGAACGAGAGAGGTATCCATTTCGTAATCAACAAAGAGCCTTATTGACCACGAGGAAAGCGATAATCGTTTTAAACAGAACCGAAGCGTGCATCCGGCGCGGCTGATTGGCCGCCAAGAGGCATCATGATCCGTGGCGCAACGATTTGCTGAGAGGGAATATGCATTTATTCAGAATGGGTGTATCTGACCGGGAGCGGGGTAGAGCAGGCAGGGAACGCGAAGGAACGAAGCAGGAGGAAAGAAGGCGGGTTCGGGCGGGCGAACGGTTGCGCGCCGTTGCGGCCGTCCTGCTGACCTTGACGGCGACCATGCCGCCCGGCGTAGCGCAGCAAAACGGAGCGGGCTCGAAGGGGCCGGACAAGGCGGCCTCGGAGCTGCCGGTTGCGCCGACTCCGGTGGCGACGCAGCCGATTCCGCTGCGCACGTCGAGCCGCGATTATTCGAAGGCCTTCGCGACGTGGTTCGGAAATCCGATTAACATCTACCGGCCGACGATTATTCCCAAGGCAAGCTTCAACAACTCCGTTCGGCTTGCCGACCTGATGAAAGACGGCAAGATTTATCTAAGCCTGTCGGACGCGCTGTCGCTGGCGATTGAGAACAACTACGACATCGCGATTGCAAGATACGACCTGGACATTGCCGAAACCGATATTTTGCGGACGCGGACGGGAGCGACGCCGCTGGGCGCGCCATCAGGCCTGGTCACAGGGACGCTGGGCGGGTCGACTTCCACGCTGTCGACGGGCGGCGGACCGGGCGGAACGACGGTGGGTTCGGGCGGAGCGGGTTCGGGCGTTAGCGGGCTGACGCTGACCACGGCTGGAGCGGGACCAAACCCGCAGGCCCTGGATCCCACGCTCACGGGCGCGATCCAACTGCAACGGCAGGAGTCGCCGCAGACGAGCATCTTTTCTCCGCGCGCCTCGACGAATACCAACCAGTACAACTTTACGTACAACCAGGGTTTTGTGACCGGCACAACATTGCAGGTTGGATTCAACAATCAGCGACTGACCACGAACAGCCCTTACTACGATTACAGCCCACTGTTTAGCTCCAGCTTCCAGGCCACGGTGACACAGCAACTGCTGCAGGGAGCGGGCATCTGGGTGAACAAGCGGTTCATGTACCAGGCGCTGAACGACCGGCGGATCACAGATTCATCGTTCCGCCAGCAGATTCTCTACACCGTAAATCAGGTGGAGACGATTTACTGGGGACTGGTGCAAGCGTATGAGGACGTGCAGGCCAAGGAGCGGGCGCTGGACCAGAGCAATCAATTGCTCTCGGACAACAAGAAGCAACTGGAGATTGGAACCATGGCGCCGCTGGACGTGGTCAACGCCGAATCGACTGTGGCCACGGATCAGCAGGCGCTCATCAGCGCCCAGAGCGCATTGAATTACCAGCAGCAGATCATCAAGCAGGCCATCACGCGGAACCTGAACGATCCGCAGCTTTCGGCGGCTCCGGTGATTCCGACCGATCGCGTGAGCCTGGAGCCACTGCCTGAAGAATCGCAGCCGGTAGAAGCGCTGGTGCAGGAGGCGTTCCAGCAGAGCCCTTTACTGGAGCAGGCCGTTCTCACGCTGCGCAACGACGAGATCACGTTGAAGGGTGCGCGGAATGCGCTGCTGCCCGCGCTGGACGTCTACGGATTTTACGGAGCCAGCGCAGCAGGAGGCTCGCAGAGTCCGGCTTGCTACAACTTCCTCACCAATCCTCCGGGGCCTTGTGCACCGAACACAGTGCCAACCGTGGGCTATGGGTCCACGTTGAGCAATCTGGTAAACAGCAGCTCGCCGAACAAGGGCGTGGGCTTCAACCTGACGATCAATTTGCGTGACCGGCAGGCGCAGAGCGAGCAGGAGCGGTCGCTGATGGAGTACCGGCAGGCGGAGCTGAGGCTGGAGCAACTGCACACGGAAATTCGGATGCAGGTGACCAACGCGATGTACGCGCTGACCAACGACCGGGCGCAGGTAAAGGCGGCCACCGCGGCGAGAGACTATTCGCAGCAGAGCCTGGAAGCGGAAGAGAAAAAGCTGCATCTGGGAGCGTCGACGACAGCCAACGTGTTGCAGCAGCAGCGCTACCTGGCGACGGCAGAGGACAATCTGATCGCAGCTCACGCCGCCTACGCCAAGGACCGCTCCGGGCTGTATCAGACGCTGGCTTCGACCCTGCAGCATTACGACATCAATTTGACAGAAGCGGCGGAAGGAACCATGACCACCGCGCCGGTGGTGCCTGGAGTGGAACCGGCCAAGCCGGGCAATGAGCCGTCGATGACGCTGCCGGCCACAAACTAGGCGGCGCTCGCATGGAAGACGAGGCCGGGCCGTTTCTTTCTTTAACGTGCAAAAGCGGGCTCGGAAGGGTTACCGCTCCGCAACCAAATCGAGCAGGTTAAAAAACTCGGGAAAGCTGATGGCGGCGGAGTCAGCGCCCTGGATGAGCGTATCGCCTTCGGCGCGGAGTGCGGCGACGCTGAATGCCATGGCGATGCGGTGATCGCCGCCGGAGTCGATGACGGCGCCGTGAAGCGCCTGGCCGCCGGGAACGTCGAGGCCGTCCTCGAATTCCGCGACCTCGGCGCCCATGGCGCGGAGATTCTTTGCGACCAGGGCGATGCGGTCGGATTCCTTGACGCGCAGCTCGCGTGCGCCGCGGATGCGAATACCGCCTCGTGTGAAGGGTGCGATGGCCGCGAGCACCGGCAGTTCGTCAATGAGTTGCGCCGCGAGCACGCCGCAGATTTCCGTCGAGCCAAGACCCTCCGGCGGAGCTGAAATCTGCACCGTACCTGCCAGCTCGGCATGTTTCTCTTCAAGATGCAGGACAGCGACGCGCGCGCCCAGAGCGGTGAGTACGTCCAGCAGCGTGGCCCGCGTGGGATTGAGGCCGATGGAATCGACGACGAGGCTGGAGCCTGGAAAGAGAGAGGCGGCGCAGAGGAAAAATGCGGCGGAGGAGAGATCGCCGGGGACGGCGGCGTCGATGGCGCGGAGCCGTTGCGGGCCGGCGATGGAGACCGAAGCCGATGTCCGCGTGAGCGTGGCCCCAAAGGCGCGGAGGGCGAGTTCGGTGTGATCGCGGGTGCGGACGGCCTCGTGGACCGTAGTCATGCCGGTGGCTTGCAGGCCGGCGAAAAGGACACAGCTTTTGATTTGCGCGCTCGGGACTGGTGTTGTGTAGTCAATGGGGCGAAGCGGTCCACCCTCAATCGTGAGAGGCGCGTGGCCTTCGGTCAGCGTGAGGCGCGCGCCCATGAGCTCGAGCGGCTTCCGGATGCGCTCCATGGGGCGGCGCGAGAGGGATTCGTCGCCGATGAGCGTGAAACGGCCTGTCTGCGGCGCGAGCAGGCCGGAAATCATGCGCATGGTTGTGCCGGAGTTGCCGCAGTCGAGCGGACGAGCGGTGGGAGTGACGCGGCCGGCGACGCCGGCGATCTCGATGGAGTCGTTGCCGGTGCGAGCGACTTTCGCGCCGAGGGCCTGCATGCAGGCGAGGGTGGAGGCGCAGTCAGCGCCGGTGGAGAAGTTTGTGAAGCGAGAAGTGCCTGCGGCGAAAGCGCCAAGCATCGCATAGCGATGGCTGATGGATTTGTCGCCGGGCAGACGAAGGCTTCCGTAGACGTTTCGCGCGGGACGAATGAGGCGTTCCTGTGCGGCGATGGTCAAGCAGGCTCCGATGCGTTGCGTAGTCAATTTAAGTTTATCGAAGTGGGCCCGCCGGGAGTTTGTCTAGCGCACGTGCAGCACAATGATGGTTTCGTCGTCGAAGCGGTCGCGCGTGCCCTGAAAGCGGATGACATCGGCGAGGATGGCGTCAGCGATTTCCTGGGCGCGCAGATCGCGGCTTTCGCAGAGGAGTCCCGCGAGGCGATCCTGGCCGTACATTTCTTCCTTCTCATTTTCCGCGTCGAGAATGCCGTCGGAGACGAAGACGATAGCGTCGCCTGGTTGCGTGGCGACGCTGAACTCTTCATATGTGACGTCGGGGAACATGCCCAGCGGAAAGCCCTCGGCGCGGACGGGGAGCGCCTGTCCGGCGCGGCAGACGACGGGCTGGACGGCTCCGGAGTTGGCGACCTGGAGGGTCTGGTTCTCGTCGTTCCAGAGGGCGAAGAGCATGGTGACATATTGGGACTCGAGCTTGCGCTCCTGCAGCGCGTCATTGAGGAGAGCGAGCATAGCTGCCGGCTCGGGCTGCTCCCACCCCGCGGGCGTGGACCTGCCCGCGGGGGCCCCGGTCTGCGCGGCGGCGGCGCGCATGATGCCGCTGACGAGCGCGGCGAAGAGCGCGGCGGGCGCGGCCTTGCCGCTGACATCGCCGAGCACGATGGCGGTACGGTTGGGGCCGTAGTCGAGGAAGTCGTAGAGGTCGCCGCCGATGGTGCGGGCGGGCAGAAAGCGCACGGCCATATCGGCGTGAGCATGCGAAGGCGCTTCGTTGGGCAGCAAGCGAAGCTGCACCTCGCGAGCCATGGCGATGTCCTTCTCGAGTTGGCGCTCCTGGCGATGCACGGCCTGGTAGAGACGCGCGTTTTCGATGGCGATGGCGATCTGCGAGGCCAGGGTGGTGAGCATGCCCTCGTGCTCTTTATTGAAGAAGCCTGGACGGGTGTGCTCGAGGTCGAGCACGCCGATGACGCGGCCCTTGTAGAAGAGCGGGACGATCAGCTCCGAGCGGGTCTCGGGGTTCATGGGCAGATAGCGCGGATCCTGGCTGACGTCAGGGACATTGATGGGTCTCCACTCGCGCACCGCGGCGCCGACAAGACCGCTGCTGATGGGAACGCGGCGTATAGGCGCGTGGACGTAACCAAAGCGCCAGGCGTAGCGTGTGACGAGGGTCTCGCCTTTCTCATCCAGCAGCATAATGGTGAACATCTGGTAATCGATGAGGCGGCGCAGGAGCTGGCCGACGCGCTCCAGGAGGGGGTTGAGATCGAGGATGGAGGCGAGCTCGACGGCGATCTCGTTGAGGACCTCGAGGGTCTGCGCCTGGCGGGAGACGCGGGCGTAGAGACGGGCGTTCTCAATGGACTGGGCAATGCGCGAGGCAGTGAGGGTGAGCACGTGAAGGTGCTCGGGGCGGAAGAAGTTGGGCTGTTCGCTTTCAATGTCCATGACGCCGATGAGGCGGTTCTTGGCGATGAGTGGGACGGCCAGCTCGGAACGCACGTCGGGATTGGCATTGATATAGTACTCCTCGGTGGAGGCGTCGTTGAGGAGGATGGGCTGGCGCGTGAGCGCGACCTGGCCGACAACACCCTTGCCGACAGGGACGCGCGTGTGCTCGACCTGGGGCGTGTGGCCGATCTGAAATCTCATGCGCAGCTCGTGCGAGCGGTCGTTGAGCAGGAAGATGGCAAAGATACGGTAGGGGATGAGGGCGCGAACCAGCTCGGAGGTGCGGGCGAGCAGGGTTTGCAGGTCGAGTGTGGTGTTGAGCGCGTCGGTGAGACGCATCAGATAGGCGACGTCGGCGGGCTCGATGCGCGCGTTGATGGGGTCGAGAGCGGCCGGCGAGGCAGAGGAGTCGGCGGGGCGGTAATCGCCCTCGAACTCGTGTGGCGGCGGAGATGGAGGAGCGTCAGACATTGGCGGTCAAGGAATGATAACGCAGGGAACAGCTTCTAGCCTCCAGCTTCCAGCTACTAGCTTTAACTCAAGGTTAGCCTGTGATGAAAAGAGCAGCGGGATCCTGCTGAAAATCGGTTTTCGCCGGTGTGGGTGGAGGCAATCTCGTCAATATCGATTGGGCGCAGCCATTGGGATCGACCATCGAAGCCAAGAGCTAGCGGCCAGAAGCTTTCTTACTCGGCGCCGAGTTCGCGCACGATGGCAACCGAGGCTGCGGAACCAATACGGTTGGCGCCTGCTTCCAGCAGGGCTCGAACAGCGGCAAGGGTACGGATGCGTCCAGCAGCCTTGACGCCGCAGCGCGCGCCCGCCACGCCGCGCAACAGAGCGATATCGGCCGGTGTCGCGTCGCCGGAGGCAAATCCGGTCGAGACGCTGATAAAGTCCGCACCGGCCTGGATGGCGATCTCGGAGGCGCGCAGCTTCTCTTCCATGGTGAGCAGGCAGGTTTCCAGATTCACCTTGAGCAGGACGCCGTGATGATGGGCCACTGTAACGGCAGCGTGGACGGTGCGATGGACAGCGTGGTGGTTGCCGCTCTTGAGCTGGCCGATGGGAAGGACCATTCCAAGCTCGCGTGCGCCCAGGCGGATCAGCGCGGTGGCTTCCTGCCGCAAGGTGGATACAAGCGAGGCGCCGAAAGGGAAGCCGAGAACAACGCCCACCGGAATATCCGTGCCGGCGAGCAAACTGACCGCTGTGGATGCCCACATAGGATTGACCACGGCGCAGGCAAAACGGTAGCGCACGGCCTCGGCGCAGTGGGCTTCAACCTGCTGGCGCGTAGCACCGGGCTTAAGGAGCGTGTGGTCGATCACTGCGGCGAGCGACTGCCAGTTAGCAAGAGTTTCGGCGGTAAACGCGGCCGAGTCGAAGGTCCCGTAATCAAATTCCAGATCGGAATCCTGTACGGGGATGGAAGCAGTCATGGGGGATGCTCCTTGTACTCGGCGGACACAGCTGGCAGGCCGGTTCATCCGAGAGTTCCGGGAGTTGAGTATACGACGCCGCCCGCCCGTGACAGTGAATCGTTGCACAATCTTGCGATTGTCCGGTCGTATCTGGAAAGGAAGCGAAGTGCGACTGCGCTATGCTGTCTGGTCCGGCGCCATGATGCAGATGTCGGGCAGGTTGCGGTAACGCTCGCCATAGTCCATACCATACCCGATGACAAAGAGGTTGGGGATGGAGAAACCCACGTAGTCGGCCTCGATCTTCTCGATGCGCCGTGAGGGCTTGTCGAGCAGCGTGGCGATGCGCAAGGTCTTGGGGTGCTGCTGCAGGAACAGCTTGCGCAGATAGGCGAGGGTGAGGCCGGTGTCGAGAATGTCCTCGACGATGAGAACGTTCTTGCCTTCGATGGGCTGATCGAGGTCCTTGATGACCTTGACGGCGCCGGAGGCGCGCTGGCCATTGCCATAGCTGGAGACGGCCACGAAGTCGAAAGTGGCGTCGGCCTGGATGGCGCGCGAGAGATCGACAAGGAAGAAGGCCGCGCCCTTGAGCACGCCGATCATGACCAGCTTTTCGCCGTTCAGGTCGCGCGTGATCTGCGCGCCCATCTCGGCGACGCGGTCGGCGATCTGCTGGCGGGAATAAAGAACGTCAAGACCTTGGGTTGCCATGGCAGCCATGAACACAGTATCGCGCGGAATTCGATTGGAACAAACTGTGTAAATCGGGGGTGGAAACGCGAATTGGGTGGGGGCAGCGGTTTGAGATGACAGCGCGTCTATACTGAAAGAGAGATGCTTCCCTATCTGCACATCGGATCGTTCCACCTGCCCACCTTCGGACTGATGCTATGGGTGGCGGCTGTGGCGGCCGCGGTTGTGGCCGACCGCGCGTTCAAGCGGGCGCACATTACCGCGGATGCGGTGGGGATGGTGGCCGTTGCTCTTGTGGTGGGTCTCATCGGCTCGAAGATATGGCACGTGCTGGATTCAATGGATGAATTTCGGGCCGAAGGCTGGCGGGTTTTGTGGGACAACGCAGGATTCGCGTGGTATGGCGGCTTGACGTGCGGCATCGCGGCGCTGGTGCTGATGGGCTGGCGGGCGAAGATCGGGCCGCTGCGGACGCTTGATCTGCTTGCTCCGGCGGCGGCGATCGGTTACGGAATCGGGCGGATCGGATGCTTTCTTTCCGGCGACGGCTGCTACGGGATTGCGATCCAGCCGGTGCATATCCTGGGGTTCACTTTTCGCGCCTGGGGAATGGCTTTTCCGAATGGGATTGAGCCGGTTAATTATCCTGTTTACCCGACGCCGCTCTATGAGCTGGGCGCGGGCCTCCTGATCGGCTGGTGGCTGTGGTGGCGGCTGGGCAGGCCGCATGCGACAGGGGTGATTACAGGCCAGTACCTGGCGTTGTACGGGATCGCTCGCTTTCTGGTTGAATTCATCCGGCGCAATCCCAAGGTTCTTTTTGGGTTATCGAATGCGCAACTAGCCAGCGCAGGGGCGGTTCTGGCGGGCTTCGCACTCACATGGTGGGCGGCGACGCGGCCTGTGCGGGCGACAGTGAATGCATCGGCGCCGGTCGAGAAGCCGGCATAGTCTTTTTCGTGTCGCCAGTGCATTTCTACCAGGTATATAGGAATTCCAAACGGCCAGGTTGACGCGAACACCAGTGGGCGGCAACCTTCCACACGGTTGGCACTCTATCGGATTGGGAGGAATGCCTTAAAAGCCACTTTCTCCTCCTTTTCTCAGCCCCTTCTTGAGCAGGCTCACCCCCAAAGCCGTTCCTCCATATGTAGATCGAGGAACCGCATCGGAGAGATCCGCCTCCGCAACTAAAAGTGATCCTCGGCACACTTCTTTGCCGTTCCTTGACAGCAAAGTGATATACAACACATGTGATGGCCCTCACAGCCACTCATGCTTTCCGATAAGTAACGTCGCTCACATCAACCGGCGAATCACTGGGATGCTGATGGCCTCCCGGCACCCTGGGGATCGCCGGCGCAGTGCTGTCAGCGAGGTAGGCTTGGGCGAATCCATTTGGCAGTCAAGGTTGGATGCCATGGAGTCGTATATGGGCCAAGCGCAATAGGAGGTACAGAACGGGGGTTTTTGCCATGGAAATGCTCTTGATGGGTTTGTGTGTGAGCGCATTCGGACTGGCAGTGGTAGCTCTTGCGTTTCGCGCAACCACGCGCTCGGAGTCATCGGAAGCAACTGTGCGGCCCGACCTTCCGTTGGCCAAGGCGGCTGTGCCGGCCCGCCTTTTTCCGGCTCAGGCGGCGATGCCGCCCGCCCTGAAGCCGCAGCAGGTTCCCATTGAGTTGCTGCTGCTGCAAATCGAAAACCACGTCCGGCTGGAGCAGGCCGCCGCGGAATCGTTCATAGAATTTCCCACGCAGGCATTGTTGCGCGGCAAGACAACTTCACCGTTCGTGAACTGAGGGAGCGGCTCATGATATATGAACTGCTGACCGGTCTCACGTCCGCCGAGGTCGAGCGGGTTCTGGAGCTCGGCGCCAGGATGATCGTTCCCAGCGGAGCCCAGCTGTTCCGGCTGGGAGGCGCAGCCGATCGCCTGTTCCTGACCACACGCGGCCGCATTAGGCTTACATTGCCGATGCAGATCCGGGGCCAGGAAGAGGACATCCTCGCGGAAGAAATTTCCGCAGGTCAAACCGTGGGCTGGTCGGCCATGATTCCGCCCTACCTGTTCACCCTCACCGCCACCGCGGCCGTTGAAGCAGAAGTGATCGCCGTTCCACGGCAGGCATTACACGAGTATTTTGCCGCCAATCCAGCCACAGGGTGTAAAATCACGCAAAACCTGGCCGCGGTCATTGGGCATCGCCTGCATCTGTTTCAGACGATGTGGCTGCGCGAAATGCAGCGTGCAGTGGAGGTGCGTTCTGCATGACGCAAAGGAGCCGACCGGTGTGGCTTGCGGTTCGAATCCTGAGTGGTACCAGTGGCCAGAGAAGTTGGGCCCGGCGGATTCACTGTCTGCAACGCACCGGCAGGCCGTCCGTGCTTGGTCTGACGCCTTGCCCCAGATCAACCAACTCGCCCTCCGCGATGTCGTGCCGGCAAGATATCCACTGGGCCCCGGCTACTAGCGGATGTGGGGCTGGTATGGAGGGACGGTATGGAAACCCCCTGTAATGCCTGCAATCACCCGAATCCCGCTGGGTCTTTAGTCTGTGCCAATTGCGGCAAACCCTTGGCGCCTGAAGCGGCAGTTGTCAAGAAGGGAAATGGGATCGTGCCTGTCCTCGCAATTAGCCTTGCGGTACTACTGGGTTTCCTGATCTTAATTGCTTGGTTCGTCTACAAAATAGCGCAAGAATAACGAGCCGAAGATGCAGGACTCGCTACAGATAGAGAGACCAATCGAGCTTCGTTCGGGGAAACAGCCTTCGCCGCCGTTGCCCTGTGGAAAAGCAAACTGCCCTGCTATCAAGTGGGGCGGCGTGGTGTAGGATAGCTCGGAATCCGGTAGTTGTGAACGGACATCGCCTGCACTTGTTTCAGACGATGTGACTGCGGGAGATGCGGCGCACCGTGGAGGTGCATTCTGCTTGACCTGGGGGAGCCGGCGATGAGGCTTGCGGTTCTGATCTTGAGCGGCGCCTGCGACAGGGGGTGCAGGGAATGAGCGACGAACAACTTTCCAATCCCCAGCCTGTGCGCCGCGGCATCGTTGGAATCCTCCTGGGTGGAGGCTTTCTGGCTACATTTGCTTCCTTTATCTATCCAGTGATGCGCTATTTCGTCCCTCCGCCGGTGGCCGATCTTGGCGGAGACGAGGTGGTCGCCGCCAAGGCCGGAGAAATGAAACCGAATACGGGGATGATTTTTCGCTTCGGAAGCAGTCCCGGCCTGTTGATTTTGGAAAGCGACGGCACCTATCGCGCATTCTCCGCCACCTGTACCCACCTCGGCTGCACCGTGCAGTATCGCCCCGATCTGCGCGAGATCTGGTGTCCCTGTCACAACGGAATCTACGACCTGAACGGCCGCAACGTCTCCGGTCCTCCGCCCCGGCCGCTCGATGTCTTCAATGTCCACCTCCGCGGCGAGGAGATCTTTGTCAGCCGGAATCGGGAGGCGTGACCGTGTTCGCTGCCCTGGTTCGCTGGCTCGATGAACGACTTGATTTGGATGGCCTCATCGCCCCGCTGCGTCACAAGACCGTTCCCAAGCACAAGCTGTCCTACTGGTACTTCTTCGGCGGCATCACGCTTTTTCTGTTCGTGATTCAGGTGCTGACGGGGATCTTGCTGCTGCTCTATTACCGTCCCGGCGCCAATGAGGCCTTCGAGAGCGTGCAGTACATCGTGACCCGGGTGCAGTTTGGCTGGCTGATTCGTTCCGTGCACGCGTGGGCGGCCAACCTCATGATCTTTACCGCCTTTGCCCACATGTTCAGCGTGCTCTTTCTTAAGGCCTATCGCAAACCCAGAGAACTGACATGGGTAAGCGGCATGCTGCTTATGTTTCTGGTCATGGGATTCGGCTTCAGCGGCTATCTGCTGCCCTGGAACACGCTGGCCTTCTTCGCCACCAAGGTCGGCACCGAGATTGCCGGGCAGGTTCCCATTATCGGCAAGCCCATGATGATCTTTCTCCGCGGCGGTCCGGAAGTGACGGGCGCCACGCTCACCAGATTCTTTGGATTCCATGTCGCCGTTCTGCCCGGACTGGTCACCGTTCTGATTGCCATGCACCTGTTTTTGGTGCAGCGCCAGGGCATGAGCGTTCCGCCGAAGGTGGATGCTCTGTGGACCGCCAATCCCTCCTTACGGCGGGAGATGAAATTCTTTCCCAACTTCCTGCTGCGCGAGTTGATGGCCTGGTACGTGGCCATGGGAGCGCTGGGCGCGTTGGCCGCCGTCTTCCCCTGGAACCTGGGCGTCAAGGCAGACCCTTTTGTCTCTGCCCCGGCGGGAATCAAGCCGGAATGGTACTTCATGTTTATGTTCCAAACGCTCAAGATGATTCCGTCGAAGGTGTGGCTCATCGACGGGGAGGTTTTGGGTGTGCTTGTTTGCGGCCTGGTGGGGCTGTTGTGGCTTCTGCTGCCATTTTTTGAGACTGCCCCTCCCTCGCGCACGAGACCGTGGATCACCGGACTTGCCTTTTTTGCCCTTTTTTATGTCACAGGTATGAGTGTTTATGGCTATCTTGCGAAATAAGCTTCGGCCGTTCATTGCCGCCCGCATTGTCTGGCTGGCCGGGTCCATCGTGTTCGCGTCGTGCCTGGCTTACGGGCAGGCCGTGAACTCCTGCCTGGACTGTCACTCCGCCCAGCCTGGCCGCCTTGAAGTGACCCCGGAGAAGTTCAGCCAGGACATTCACTCGCAAAAGGGCTTGACCTGCACCAGTTGCCACGGAGGCGA
>PMYE01000049.1 GCA_003171315.1 Acidobacteriaceae bacterium | reverse complement strand
GGTGGGCCCTGCCACAGCCTTCGGCCGTCGCCTCGTCTGGCCGAATTTTCGCTCGCAACGCCATCCCCCCCAATAGTGTGAACAGGCCCTAGGACGTTCGTTCCGGGCCGACGGCCTGAGATAGAGTAATCCTTGAACCTCCCGGGCCAAATGAGCTATCCGCAATACAGCATCGTGATTCCCGCCTTGAATGAGGCCGCCAGGATCTCCCATGCGCTCGAGGCGGTTGTCGGCTGCATCCGCCGGCGCGGCTGGTCGGCGGAGGTCGTGGTGGTCGACGATGGCTCGCGCGACCGGACAGCCGAACTGGTCCGCGCCTTCGCCGCCAACGCACCGGAGGTGCGATTGCTTCGGAATCCGGCCAATCGCGGCAAGGGCTACAGCGTCCGCAATGGCCTGCTCCACTCCTTCGGCGAAGTGGTGATGTTCACTGACGCCGATCTGTCGGCGCCCATCGAGGAGGCCGAGGGGCTGTTTGCCGCGATTGCCGCCGGGGCCGACATCGCCATCGGCTCGCGGTGGCTGGAGCGTACGCGCCAGACCATTCGCCAGCCGCTTTACCGCCAATTTTTCGGCCGCTGTTTCAACGTGGTGACCCGCGCGGTGATGCGATTGCCCTATGCCGACACGCAGTGCGGCTTCAAGGCCTTTACGCGAGCCGCCGCGCAAACCGTCTTCCAGCTTCAGACCATCGAACGATGGGGTTTCGATCCGGAGATCCTCTTCATCGCGCGCAAGCGCGGCTATCGCGTCGCTGAAGTCCCCGTGAGCTGGGCCCACGACGAGCGCACGCGCATCAGCTACCTCAAAGACGGAATGCGAATGCTTCAAGACATCGCCATTGTCCGCTGGAACGCGCTGCTCGGACGCTATAACAAGCCGGTCGAACGCATCCCTCGCGCCAGCCTCATCAAGTAGCCCGCCGATCCCAAGGCCACTCCCTCTTGTGCGAACGCGTTACCAAACTGGACGGCGGCAGCTGCTAACCAGCAAGTAACTTCCGGATAGGCGATAAACCAGGCACCACTCTATTCCCGGACCCTAGGGCGTTTGCCACCGCGCCCGAGAATGGAAAAACGGGGGAAGATGGGGTTTGAAAGTTCTATTTGTTTTTCGGGGTTTCGGGTTTCCTGGGTCGAATGGTTGGGAGGGGCCCCTGTGGCCCCGGCTCGTACTGCTTCCCGGAAGGAACCCGTGTGTAGCCGGTGAGGTCGTCGCTGGACCCGCCTGGAATGAAGGCGTTCGCCCCCTGGATCCCCACGCCCATGATGCCCCCCAGCGTCTCAATCTGGCCCGGCGCATAGTGAGCGAGGGGACTTGAGTCGGCTAAACGGAGCAGCTGTTCGTACTGCCGCGGCGATGCGGATTGTTTTTGGAGGGCGCGCACGATATTCAGGGTTTCTTCGACCATGTCTTCAACCGGGCGCTTGGGTGTCTCTGTCAATTTGGCCTTTGAAATCTGGGAGAGCTTTTGTTCGAGTGCAGGCCAGTATGTGTTGAATGCCTTATCTAATCTTTTTTGTTCTAATGCGCCTTCCTGTTGAGCGCTGTTGATCGTCGCCAGCAGCTTCAGGTTGTCCTGCTTGCTCGCCGCGGCGGTCGACTGGAACTGTGTGAGCGGCCCCGTGATATCTGAGCTCGTAACGCCGAAGAGGTATGTGCACACGTAGGCGGTCCAGGCAGTGTTTGATACGGCGCCGGCTTCAAAGTTTAGCCAAGGCTCCCCGAGGTTGTCGGGCGTCAGGCAGAATATCCCGGCCCGTGACTCGGCCAGTTCCTTCGCTAATGCCGGGCTCCAGCGCGAGCCCTTTCTAATGTCCTCTGAAGACATCCAAGGCTCAATTGTCTGAATGACGTCCCGGAGCCATTCGCGAAGTTCCAGCGCGACGGCCTTGCTGACTTCACCTGACCAGCTCAAAAAGACTTTCATGCTGCGACCCCGTTTCCAGCCTGCGGCCCCCCTATAGTATCGCCCCCGGCCCGTGGTTGCGCGGGCGCGGAGCACGCTGATGAGAATGCTCAAGTGTGTCTACTGCGATGGCGTTGTGGCCGCCGCTGGCGGCGTGTGCATCATCATCCAAGCGTCAAAATCCCGCGCGCTATCGACGCGCTCCTGATAGACCCACACTTCCGGCGCAGATTGCAGGTTAGTATCCTTTGCGTTGGTTATCGTAATTGGCTTCCAGATTTTCCCGGTTTCGGTGTCTACCAAATAGACATCGGCGCGGGCGAGCGGGCTGAAAAATAACTGATACTTGCCCACGTGGGACTGTGCTGGTGCAGCGGCCACTGACGTGGGTTGTTTAGCCGATTGAGGAGCTTTTGCTGTTTGTGCGATTGCACACGCGACCATTACGAACACAATAAGAACAACTAGTTTCTTCATTCTTGTCTCCGGTGTGGACCAGCTTATCGACCGGTGTGACACCTTGGCAAATGAGCGGGATTTAGCGAGGTCCGGTTCGGAACGGAATCGGAGCCTATCACCGCCAATCCGTCAATTACTACTTGGGCAACAACTCGAAACAGGCCAGTCAACCCCTCTAACTCCGCTCCCCTCCTGTCAAGGGCCCCGTCCTCGCCTGCGCACTCTAACCCACTGAAAACACTCCCCAAAAGTTTTCCCTCAAGTTTGCAGACTAATTCGCGAATTGCTTCATACTCGTCCCATAAGCGTTCAACCAGGCTCTCGGCGCGGCGGACTTTGTCCGCCGCATTCGCGTCTTTGACTCCGGATCGCGGTCCACGGACCACTGTTCCCTGATCCCTGATCCCTGTTCCCTGATCCCTGTTCCCTGCTGCTAACTCCTTTGCTGTCTAGACTCTGCAAATAAGTGATTTAGAATCAGTAGGTTATAGCGAAATACATGCGCTAAGCTGCTGAATATAGGGAACTTATTTTCAGAGATAGGGGGAGGGGGGACCCCGTTACCGATGAGTAACATCTGCTCTTGACCGCTGTCGTTAGCTAATAATATGTCCGGTGTTTTTAGCAAATGAGATGTCCGCTTTTCGGGCGGCGGGGAAATTGACTGCGCGAATCCCCTTCCTGCCCGCCGGCGCTGTCGATCGCAACTCCGCGGCGGGAAGCGTGGGCTAACCCACGATCGCGCGCATGGATTCGATGGCTTGCGTGAGGTCTTTTTTGAGCGCTTCCTCCGCCCCGGGAGCGAGCTTTTCACCGTGGCTGGTCAGGTAGAAGACGTCGATGGCGGTTTCGCCCTCGGTGTCGATAAGCGCCACCTTGATGTTGCACTGGTGCGAGCTGAGAGTGAGGGCGATCTGGCGAAGCAGGCCGGGCATATCCTGGGCGACGACCTGCAGCAGCGTGGCGTGCGTGGACGACTCGGAGTCGAAGTCAAGCTTGGTGGGAACGTCGACTTTGAAGTTGCCGGGGTGATACAGATGGCTCCGGGCGTCGAGGAGTTGCTGCACCGGAACCTTTTGCGCCACCACATCGCGCACATTCGCCAGAAACCGGTCTTTCTCGCTGGGATTCAGTTCGATGGTGCGGAAGACGTCGGAGAAGTGGAAGCTATCCACGATGACGCCGGCGTCGTTGGAGTAGGCGCCGGCGCGCACGATGTTCATGCCCCATGCCGCCAGCACCCCGGCTACGTCGGCAAAGAGCCGCACACGGTCGCGCGTGATGACGGTCAAATCGAAGAGTTGACGGATGGGGCGCAGGTCGAGCTGCACCGGATCGTCATCGAGGTTGAGCGCCATTTGAAAATGATTGCGGATCTGTTCGGGCAGACGCGTCTGAAGATAGCGCTGCGGCAGCCCTTCGAGGAACTGCTTCAGCTCATCGTGCTGCGTGGCGGGAACCATGGAACGGATACGGTTAAGTAAAGTGGGATCGATGGCGGCGTGATAGCGCGCCTCGTCCACCGAGCGGTCCATGAAATTTGAGGTGGACATGTAGAACTGCCAGAGATTCTCGGCCTTCCACGGGGTCAGGGCGTCGGGGTTGACGGCCTTGATGTCGGCGAAGGTCATCAGCGTGAGCATCTTCAGCAGTTGCGGATCGCCGATCTTGTCGGCAAAGCCGCGCACGTTCTCAAGATCGAAGATGTCGCGCCGCATCGCCGCCGACATCTCCAGATGCAAACGGATCAGCTTGAGGATCGATTCGCGCTCCTCGGCGTCGAAATCCAGCCGCGCCAAAAAGCTGTCGGCCAGTTCCACGCTCTGCACCGCGTGCTCGCCCGTGCGCCGCGCCTTTCCGGTGTCGTGCAACAGCAGCGCCAGCATGAACAAATCGAGCCGGTCGATCTCCGGCAGCAGTTGCGCCAGCCTCTGCTCGTGCTCGCTGGCAGGCTGGCGAAGTCCGTGGACGTTGTCGATGACCAGGAAGGTGTGCTCGTCCACGGTGTAGCGGTGATAGCTGTCGCGGATGACGAGCGCGTCGATGCCGTGGAACTCGGGGATGAGCATTTCGAGCACGCCCAGGGCGTGCATGGTGCGCAGAGCATGAGCGGCGTGGGGACCGAGCAGCACTTCGCGCAGCGCGTTCCATAGATACGGCCCCTCGGGAATCGAAATGGCCAAAACCGGCAGCGCGTCGGTGATGCGGTCCTCGGCGGTTTGCGACAGCGTGTAGCCGTGCGTGGCCATGAGCGAAAAAACGCGCAGGATGGCCGCGGTGTCGTTGAATTGCGCGCCGGGCTGAATGTCGATGCGGCCCTGGTCGAGCAGGAAGTCGGTGCCGGCGATGGGCGCGCGCCGCCGCCGGAACTGGCGGTAGAAGCTGACCGGCGCAGGCAGGTGTTCCATGAGCAGCGCGGCGCGGCGATAGATGACGCGGGCGTGCCGGTAATAGGTGCGCATCCAGTAGCTGGGGTCGGCGGTGCCGCGGGTTTCCAGGCCGATGGAGCGGGCCGCGGCTTCGTCCTGCGACTGCCAGTCGAGAATATTGTCGTCGCGGCCGTGACGGAAGTGCAGAAAACACCGCGCGGCGGCGAGAAAGTCGAAGGCGGCTTCGGCGTCGCCGCGCGCGCTCTGGAAGACGCCGCCGCGCTGGCGCGGCCACTCCTTCGTCTCCTTCAAATGAAACAGCACCGCGAACCAGACGGCAAGGCTATAGTCGCGCAGGCCGCCCGGGCAGTCTTTGAGGTTGGGCTCGAGATGAAAAATCGTGTTGCCGAATTTGGCATGCCGCGCACGGGCGATCTCGCTCAGCTTTTGCGTAATGGAAGTCCACTCGCTCAGGACGAGGCCAGGGAAGGTGACCTGGTGAAGCTGCTGGTAAAGGGGGAACTGGCCGGCCAGGAAGCGGCGATCGAGGGTGGCGAGCGTGAATTCCAGGTTGTCGGGGTCGAAGCGGCCGGCTTCCTTCATGGTGCGGGAGTTGGGGCTGGCCCGCAAGCCGATGTCCCACATTCCCTGGATAATCGTCCGGACGGTCTCTCGGGACTGCTGTTCGGTTTTCTCGTCGGCGAAAGCGAAAAGCACGTCAATGTCGGAGTAGGGAAAGAGATCCTTTCGGCCATATCCGCCGAGGGCGAGAAGGGCGACGTTCTGAGTGGGCAGCCCGGCAAAGGCCCGGCGCCACATCTCAATCAGGATGCGGTCCACGACGGCCGAACGCCGCCGGATGGCGGCCGTACCATCCCCGGTGCGCTCACAGGTCTGACGCACAAGCGCCATCTCCTTGAGATACTGCTCCCGAAGATCGTCAANNTGCCGAAGCAAGAAGGAATTGTTTCAAGAATAAGCGATAAAAGCCGGGAGGTGGGATTTTTGGTTCCGCAGTGAGGGGAAAGCCGCGGACCGGTGCGTGTGCCTCGAGCTGAGTTTGATATGCCCGCTTCTACTGTGGGAAGAGCACGAACTTGCCGGCGCAAGAGGCGGGGTTGCCTTCAGCCGGAGTTCCCTGGACCGTCGAGTCGCGGGCACGATCGACGGAGATGAGCGGCTTGCAACCGTGGGCGCCGGGATCATCGCTCACGACCTCGCAACTGCCGTGAAAGGCCGCATAGAGCGCCGGATCGCGTGAGGCGAAAAGCGTGACACCGGGGCCGACGATGAGCGTGACATCGGGACCCAATTCGAGCAGGCCGGTCAGGAATGCCTTAAAGCGCGGTTTCGCCGCGTTCGTCNNGATGGCCTCGTCGATGCGGCTGATGAAGATCTTGCCGTCGCCAATGCGGCCCGTGCGGGCTGCACCAATAATGGCCTGAATCGCCTTCTCCTTGAGATCGTCGTGGACAACCATCTCGATCTTCACCTTGGGTAAAAGATCGACAGTGTATTCGCGGCCACGGTAGAACTCCGTGTGGCCCTTCTGGCGGCCGTGGCCCCTGGCTTCGAGAATGGTCATGCCTTCGATGCCTGCTTCCAGCAGCGCATCCTTCACGGCATCCAGTTTCGACGGTTGGAGTACAACTTCAATCTTCAACATAAGCAGAGATTCCTCGTTCGATAGCGTATCAGGCGGAGCGGCCGGTTGGCCGTTGCCCGGGGAAAGATTTTCGCGCCCCGGAAACTCCGGAAGCAGGCGGATTCTGTTTTAGCCTCACGCAGTTCAGCCCGATCTTGCAAGCGGCGCCTCTTCGCCGAGCGAGCGCGTGGCCGGCGGCCAGAAGCCGGCAGCTACGTGGTCTCGAAGTCGTACCCTTCCTCGCCGTGCTGCGAGAGATCGAGCCCGGCCATCTCTTGCTCGGGAGCCACGCGCAGCCCCATGATCTTATCCACAACGAACAGCAGCACCAGCGTGCCTACGATGGAGATTCCCCAAGCCATGCCTACGCCGGCGAGTTGATTCAGCACCTGGCTCCAATGCCCGTCGATGCCGCCCGTCGGCACGCCCTTTCCGTAAATCGGATTGATGACGCTGGCGGCGAAGACGCCGGTCAGCAGCGCGCCCAGCGTTCCCCCCGCCCCATGAACGCCAAAGGCATCGAGAGAATCGTCGTAACCGAAGCGGGCCTTCACTTGGAAGACCATGAAGGAGCAGACAAAGCCGGCGGCGAGGCCAATGAACAGCGCGGACATGGGCTGGACAAAGCCGGAGGCCGGAGTGATGGCGACCAAGCCGGCGACCGCGCCGGAGATTGCGCCCAGCGCCGTGGGCTTGCCGTTGTGAAGCCACTCGAAGATGGTCCAGCCGAGGGCCGCGGCCGCAGTGGCGAAGTGCGTGTTGACGAATGCGCTGGTGGCCAGCGGGCTTGCCGCCAGGGCGCTGCCGGCATTGAATCCAAACCAGCCCACCCACAGCAGGCAGGCGCCGATGAAGCTAAGCACCATGGAGTGCGGCGGCATGGGCGTGCGCGGATAGCCGATGCGCTTGCCCATATACAGCGCGCAAATCAGCGCCGAAACGCCGCTGGTGATGTGGACGACGGTTCCGCCGGCGAAGTCGAGGCTGGGGATGTGGTTTCCGGTGGCGTTGAGCAGGCCGCCGACGCCCCACACCATGTGCGCCATGGGACAGTACACGAACAGGGACCAGAGCGAGAGGAACAGCGCCATCGAGCTGAATTTCATGCGCTCGGCAAACGCGCCGGCGATGAGCGCCGGCGTGATGATGGCAAACATGAGCTGATAGATCATGTAGGTTTGCTCGGGGATGGTCGCGGCGTAGTCGGGATTCGGATTGAGCGAAACGCCGCGCAGGAAGAGGTGCTCGAATCCGCCCATAAAGACGTTGCCGTGGCCGAATGCAAAGGAATAGCCCACAATGGCCCACAAAATCGTCACCAGGCCCATCATGGCGAAGCTTTGCATCATGGTGCCGAGAATGTTCTTCCTGCGCACCAATCCGCCGTAGAAGAGCGCCAGGCCGGGGCCGGTCATCAGCAGCACGAGTGCTGCCGAGGTCAGCATCCAGGCATTGTCTCCCGCGGATTGAGCGTTGGCGCTGGCAGCCTGCGCACTGCGCACAGCCTGCTCCAGCGCGGCAATCCGCGCCTGCGTGTCAGCGGCAGGCGCCGAGGTTTGAGCGAGAGCCAGGGCGGGGACCCCCAGTACAAAGAAAAGAGACAGTAGTTTGATCGTGCGGCAGAACATGAGGTTTTTAACTCCCGATATGTATGGGCAGGCGAAGCCGCCATGCGCAATGGCGGAATGCCAGCCGCCGTTCCGGATGATGCAGGAGATCACGCCGGAGTTACGAGGCTGAACCGACAAGGACCGGGGCCAGAGCACGAACTGCAGTGAAAACAGCCAGGCACAGCTTGCGCCTGCCCCCTTCTAAAGGGTGCGATTGGCCCTAATATTCCACGCGGCGCATAAGGATTCCATGAAGAAATGGAAAACCACTATGGAAACCTTATAAGTTTTGTAGTGAACGCCGGTTGGCCGTGATCCGGCACGAGACGAAGCCCGAGTTCATGCCGCGGGCTTTCTTCGGCGCCACCGCTCCGATGTACCGCATGCGTCACACCAGACGAAACGATGAGGAGTGCTTCCCCATCCGCGCCCCTGATTTACGTGGCGGCGGCGCGCGCCGGGAGCCCGGCGCGAGCAAATGGCTGCGCCTCAGAGAGCCGCTTCTCCGCGCTCGTCATTGCGAATGCGGATGGCTTCGTCGACGCGGCTGATGAAGATCTTGCCATCGCCGATGTGGCCGGTGCGAGCGGTGCCCAGAATCGCAGCAACCACCTTCTCCTTTAACACGTCGGGGATGACGATCTCCAGCTTGATCTTGGGAATCAAATCGATGGTGTACTCGCGCCCGCGGTAGAACTCGGTGTGCCCCTTCTGGCGGCCGTGCCCGCGGGCTTCCAATATCGTGATGCCTTCAATGCCGGCCTCGATGAGAGCTTCCTTGACCGCGTCCAGCTTGGCGGGTTGAATCACAGCTTCAATCTTGAGCATAGGTGCATTCCTCGTTCTTCAGGTTACACAGCCAGAGCCCGTCGTGGCCCGATTGGAATCAAGCGTTGAACTCGTACCCTTCCTCGCCATGCTGCGAGAGGTCAAGGCCAGAGGCTTCATCGACTGTGGAAAGCCGCAGTCCCATCGTCTTGTCGACCACGAAGAGCAAAATCAGTGTTCCGGCGACCGCAACCAGCCAGCCGATGCCTGCGCCGATGCCCTGGTTGAGAATCTGATGCCAGTTTCCGTCGATGGCGCCGGTGGGCCGCGGTTGGCCGCTCGCGCTCTTGCCAAACACCGCGTTAATCGTAGCCGACGCGAAGACGCCGGTCAGTAGCGCGCCCACAGTGCCGCCTATGCCATGGACACCAAAGACGTCGAGCGAATCGTCGTAGCCGAAGATCTTCTTCATCTTCAGGACCATGAACGAACAAACCAGACCGGCGACGGCGCCGATTACGAGAGCCGACATCGGCTGTACGAATCCGGAGGCCTGTGTAATTGTAGCCAGCCCTGCCACTGCGCCGGAGATCGCCCCTAGAGCGGTTGGTTTGCCGTTATGAAGCCACTCGGCCAGGGTCCAGGTGAGGGCCGCCGCTGCCGCGGCAAACTGGGTGTTGATGAACGCGCTGGTAGCCAGCGGACCGGCCGACAACGCACTACCGGCATTGAACCCGAACCACCCCACCCACAATAAACAGGCCCCGATAAAGCTCAGCACCATGGAGTGCGGCGGCATGTCCGTGTTCGGGTAGCCGATGCGCTTGCCCAGATACAGGGCGCAAATCAGCGCCGAAACGCCGCTGGTGATGTGCACCACCGTCCCGCCGGCGAAGTCGAAGACGGGCCAGCGCACTCCGATGGTGTTGAAGTTCAGCAGACCGCCAACGCCCCAGATCATGTGCGCCATGGGGCAATAAACCAGCAAAGACCAGAGCGACAGAAAGACGGCCATAGAACTGAACTTTACGCGCTCGGCGAATGCGCCCGTGATCAGCGCGGGCGTAATGATGGCGAACATGAGCTGGTAGACCATGAACGTCTGTTCGGGAATGGTAGGGGCGTAATTCGGATTGGGCGAAAGGGAAACCCCGCGTAGGAAGAGATGGTCAAAGCCTCCGATAAATGCGTTGCCGTGGCCGAAGGCCAATGAGTAGCCCGCAACCGCCCAAAGGACCGTGATCAGGCCCATCATGGCGAAGCTCTGCATCATGGTGCCCAGAATGTTCTTGCGCCGGACCAGCCCGCCATAGAAGAGCGTCAGGCCGGGCCCGGTCATGAGCAAAACCAGCGCCGCGGAGATCAGCATCCAGGCATTGTCGCCGGCGGATTGAGCATTCTGGACGGCCTGTTGCAGGGCGGCGATTTGAGCCTGTGTAGCCGGGGCCTGCGCAGTTGGGATGGATTTGATCACCGGGGCCACAGCCAGCGCCAGTGCAGGAAAGCCCAGGACGATGGCCGGGATCAATGAACGAAGACGGAGAATACGCATAAGCTTCGACTCCAAAATCCACGTAATCCATGACCTACCATGGAGCGGCTTGGCCACTGCACGGCTCGGTCTCTGCGCCGCCTCGCCGGTTTGGCAGCTTGCAGGCATCCCGCGAACGCAGAACGCACCGTGCCGGTTCGACAGTTGAGTTGGATTACGCTTTTATGCCATTCTCCGCAAGACTCGAAGAGAATGCAAGTCCCGTGAATACATTTTTTGGTGTTTCTCATTCGCGATGCGCAAAATGATCCGGTCCGGCGCGACGGAGTAATGCGCTCAAAAAAGAACGGCAAACGGCCGCGAGTTGACCCTCGCATCGCACCGGAAACGATCGCGTCCGCGCGAAGGTTGAAGACTGCGCGCCGACAACTGTCCACAGTTCATTGTCCACTGCCCACGGGCGTATAGTGGAGCTATGGCGGCTTCGACGGAGCGCGACCATTATCTCTTTGGCGCGCTTGATAGCAGCGCAAAAAACCGCATCAAGGTGAGCGAAGTCAACTACGGCTACGAGGCGCCGGAGGGCATCTTGCTCACTTCGCTAGATTTTGCGGTCAATTGGGTGCGCAAAAACTCGGTGTGGCCCATGACCTTCGGGCTGGCCTGCTGCGCCATCGAAATGATGTCGACGGGCGCGGCGCGCTTTGATATCGCCCGCTTCGGCGCGGAGGTCTTCCGGCCCTCCCCGCGTCAGTCCGACCTGATGATCGTGGCTGGACGGGTGTCGCAGAAGATGGCTCCCGTGCTTCGCCGCCTCTACGATCAGATGCCTGAGCCCAAGTGGGTTATCTCGATGGGCGCGTGCGCCACCTCGGGCGGCGTGTTTAACAACTACGCCCTGGTTCAAGGCGTCAACCAGGTCGTGCCGGTCGATGTGTATGTTCCCGGGTGTCCGCCGCGCCCCGAGCAACTTATCTACGCGATTTCGCTTCTACAAGAGAAGATACAGCGTGAACCGCGCAGTCTGCTAAAGACCCTGAACGCAGAGTGAGCCCCCATCGGAGACCAGAATGGCTGGAGAAGTTCCTGATGGGAGCCGCTCATGGCGGGCGCTTCCGTGTGAGCACGCATGTTTCCAAGGAGGCGGCCTGTGGAAAGCGGCCTGTGGAAAGACGAATAGAATGTGCTCAGCAGGGTCTTTCTGTGCTAGGTTTGTGACGGTGCATCGAAGATTGGGAGCTGCGCACGCTGTGCGGAGCCGAAAGGGGGGAGCGTGAGTTCCTTTTTCCAGCCGTTTTTCCAACCAAACATCAGCGTAATTGTGGAGCGTAAGAGCATGTATTCACGAACTTTGAAGTCCGTTTTGTTGGTCCTGGGCGTGGCGGGTTTTGCCCTGTTGCCAATGGGGTGTAAGAAGCAGCCGCCAATCACGTTATCGTGCAACGCCAGCGCTCCGGCCGTCTTCCCGGGCGATCCGTTGTCCGTTACGGCTACCGCCGGGTCAGTGAGCACGAAGAAGAACAACAACGTAATTTACAGTTGGAGCGGAGACGGCGTATCCGGTAATGGCACTTCAGCCACCGTGAATACGGCTTCTCTGGCTCCCGGTTCCTACACTGCCAAGGCCGATGTGAAGGAAGGCAAGAAGGGCAAGGAAGGCCTGAAACCCGGACAAACCGCCGAATGCTCTGCCGGCTACACGGTGAAGGCGTTCGAGCCGCCGACCATCAGTTGCTCGGCCAGCCCCAGCACCCTTAAGCCGGGCGACACGGCGACCATCACCTCAATGGGCATGAGCCCGCAGAACCGTCCGCTGACCTACAGCTATACGGCCACGGCGGGCACGGTGACAGGCACCGGGACCACGGCGGAGTACTCCTCGGCGGGTGCGCCGACAGGAGCTGTGGGGATCACGTGTAACGTCTCCGACGACAAGGACCATACGGTGTCCGCCAACACGCAGCTGACCATTCTGGCTCCGCCTCCGCCACCGCCTCCGGCGCCGAAGACGCAGGCACTGTGCTCGATCAGCTTTGCCAATGACCCGAAGCGGCCCCTGCGCGTGGACAACGAGGCCAAGGCCTGCCTGGACCAGGTGGCTCTGGACCTGAAGCAGCAGGCTGACGCCAAGGCGGTGGTGGTGGGCGAGTCGGATGCCAAGGAGAAGGCGCTGACGGCCAAGCAGGAGAAGTACGCCGCCAAGCACAAGCACGCCAAGGTGGAAGACTCCGCGGCGCAGCGCGCGGTGAACGCCAAGGACTACCTGGTGACGGAGCAGGGCATTGATGCTTCGCGGATCAGCGTGGCCGAGGGCATGACCGACGGGCAGACGGTGGAGAACTACCTGGTGCCGGCGGGGGCGACGTTCAGCTCCGACGTGACGGGAACGATGCCGGTGGACGAGACGGCGGTGAAGCCGCAAATGCGCAAGCCGCTGGCGGAGCGCCACCCGAAGAAGAAGGCTGCGATGTAAGCTGCGGGGCGCGGCGCTGTTCACGAAGCAATCGGCGGGCCTTGCCGCAAAGAGGTGAGGCTCGCACAAGCTAGACTCTATCCGTCCCTTCTTGAGTGCGGAGAGGCTGCCCGGTGAGCTAACCGGACAGCCTCTTCGCTTTTTGGGCCCCATTTTGTCTATTCTTAGTAGAGATGTAAGGGAGTTTTTCGTCTGAATGAGCCGTTTGCGGTGTTTTCTTAAGAAATCGCATCGGGCTGGGGTTCCGGCCCAGATCCTTTTCTTTCTTGCGTTTTTCCTCTGTGTCCCGAAACTACAGGCGCAGACCGCGTGGACCGTTGTGGGCCCCGCAGGCGGCGATGCACGGGCATTTGCATCGTTTCCGGGGCAGCCGAAGCATCTGCTGCTGGGCACGACCAATAGCTGGCTGTACGAATCGGTGGACGAGGGCGCAAGCTGGCATCGGCTGGCGAAGCTGGACAGCGCCGATGGCTTCGTTCTCGACAGCATTGTGGTCGACTCCGCCGACTCCTCCACGATCTACGTGGGCGCATGGAAGGACAGCGACGGCGGCGGATTGTGGATCAGCCACGACCGTGGCCGGACCTGGATCGAGCCCGCGCCATTCAAGGGGCAGCCGGTTCACGCGCTTGCGCAGGCGCCTTCCGATCCGCGCATCCTGTACGCCGGAACACTGGCAGGAGTCTTCCGGTCGAGCGACGGCGGCGCGACATGGACCCAGATCAGCCCGCCCGACAGCCACGAGATTCATGAGATCGAGTCGCTGGCGGTAGACCCCGATCGTTCGGACACTGTGTACGCCGGAACCTGGCACCTGCCATGGAAGACCACCGACGGCGGCAAGACCTGGCACAACATCAAGCAGGGACTGATTGTCGACTCGGATGTGTTTTCCATCATTGTCGATCCCGAGCACACGCACATCGTTTATCTGAGCGCGTGCAGCGGAATCTACAAGAGCGAGAATGCGGGCATCCTCTTCCACAAGATTCAGGGCATCCCCTCGGAAGCAAGAAGGACGCGGAGCCTGATGCAGGATCCGGAGAACCGCGAAGTGGTGTACGCCGGAACCACGGAGGGCCTCTACAAGACCGTGAATGGAGGCAAAAGCTTTGAGCGCATGACGGATTCCGACGTCGTGGTCAACGGCGTCTATGTGGAACCCGAGGATTCCAGCCGCGTGCTGCTGGCCACCGATCGGGGGGGCGTGCTGGCGAGCCAGAACGGGGGCGTGACATTTACGCCGTCGAACCAGGGAATCTCCGAGCGCAAGGTGGCGGCTCTGCTGGTCGATCGCGACGATCCCGAGCGCCTGTACGCTGGCGTGGTCAACGACAAGAACTACGGCGGCGTCTTCCGCTCCAGCGACGGCGGCGCGCATTGGGAACAGCTCGACTCGGGACTGGACGGCCGCGACGTCTTCGCACTGGCGCAGACAAAGGACGGAGCGGTGGTGGCGGGAACCGGCCACGGCATCTTTGTTTTGCATGCCGCGGCCGGCGGCGATCCGGCGCCGGCTCCGCCAGGTGGAACGGCTGCCGCACCGCAACCGGGCCAGACCTGGCAACCGCGGAACGATATCGCCAACACCATTGTGAAAACGGTCACCGAGACGCACGATCGCACCCGCGTGAACATCGAGAAGCAGGTGCAGGCCCCGGTGATCGAGTTGCAGAGTCCCGTGCACGCGCTCGACGTTTCGGGGGACGTGTGGGTGGCAGCCACAAGCTACGGGCTGCTCACCAGCCGCGACCAGGGCGCCAGTTGGCAGGACGGGCCGGTGATGGGCGAGGGCGACTACCTTTCCGTAACCGTTCACGGCGGCACCATGGCCGCGGCTCGCGCCGACGGCGTGGTTCTGTCGAAGGACGCAGGGCAGAGCTGGTGGCCGATGGGGATCCCGACGATGCTCACCCGCATCCACCGCGTAGCCTTCTCCCCGGACGGTACGCTTTGGCTGGGTGCGCGCGAGGGCGTCTACTACACACGGGACATGGGCAGGACCTGGTTGTGGCTTCATCGCCTGCCGTTCCGCGATGTCGACGATTTGAGCTACGACGCGGCTTTGAAAAGAATCCTGGTCAGCTCGCGCTCCAGCGATCAGGTCTACTCCATTGACCCCAAAACCCTGAAGTGGGACTGGTGGCAGACCGGCTACCGGATCGTTCTGGTCCGGGGGGCAGGCGATCGCCTGGTGGCCGCTTCGCTCGACGATGGCGTGCTCGTGGGACCGCGGGCGGCGCCGACGGCCCAAACTGCCCCCGCAGGCGGCATGAGCGCCCAGCAGTAATCTTCACTCTTGGGGGAATGGACCGGCGACCGGCGGAGCGCCGAGGGCTTTCACTGCACCTTGAATGCCTTGTCTACGATTGCGTTAGGTTCGCGGCCGGCAGGCAGCAGCGTGAAGAGCGAATCCGTTGAAGTGCGCACCACGGCCACGTCTCCGGAGCGGCTATCAACCACAAACAGCAGGTGTCCGGCGGCCGAAAACGCGAGCGCCGACGGCCCGTCGCCAACGTGAATCGCGCCTACGCGCTTGCCATCGTCGATCGAGTACACGGTTACCTCCTGTGAGTGCTCGTTAGCCACGTAGAGGAGGGAATTGTCGCGGGACACGAGGCCACGGACAGGTTCATCGCCGATCATGTACGTGTCGCCGACCTCGTCGGTGGTGTTGTATATCTCGGAGACAGAATCGGAGATGGAATTGGAGGAAAAGATCTCACCGCCGTCAGGCTTCAGGGCCAGATCGACGGGCGCGCGGCCTACATCCATCAGCGTTTCCAGGCGATCGGGTAGAGGGGGATGCGCGCCGGGCTGCGCCAACCCAACGACCATCACCTGGTGACCGGCCGAGCACGGCACAAACGCCTTTGAAGAGTCGGGAAGAATGACCGCCTCTGCCGCTCCTGGGCATCCGGCGAACACGGCGCGCACCTTGCCGCTGGCCGGATCGAGGATGGTCGCCGAGTCTCCATGGCGGTCGGCCACGACGAGACTCTTGCCATCGGGGGCCAGGCGCGCGGCAACAGGGACATCGCCCGCAGCGAACTGCGCGATTTCGCGGCGGGCCTGGAGATCGACAATGGAAACCGAGTTTGAGCCGGAGTTGGCGATGTAGGCGCGGTCGCCGGTCGCGTCGAGATCGATGGAGACCGGCTGCAGATGTAGGGGAATGGTGGCCACGACGGCGTTGTGTTCCGCATCGATTACCGACAGCGAGCCGTTGGCGCCGGGCGCGCCGGAGTTTACAACATAGACCTCATTGCGCGTGAGGCTGGCGGCTATGGCAACCGGATCGCTTCCCACGGGCAGTTCGCGGTCCACGCGAACATCCACTACGTCCAACACCGTGACCGTGCCGCTGTCTCCGTTGGTCACGTAGACGTACTCGCGGTAGTTCGGCGGATATTGGGGAAAATCGTTGGGACGGCATCCGGCGAAGCACAGCGCAAGCAGGCCGGCAGTAAGCCGGGCCAGGACGACCATCCTCGAACCACGCGTGCTCATCGCCGACCACTTTACACGGTTCACGGCTCGCCGTGCACTGCGCCTGAGCCGCGCGTTCATTTTGCATCCGCGGCAGCGGGAACGGAGACGCCGCGCATGAGATGGCGCCCGACGACGGGCGCGATCTTTTCGATCTCGTCCATCATGGTTGCGAACTGCGCGGGATATATCGACTGAGGGCCGTCGGAAAGCGCGTTCTCGGGGTGATCGTGTACCTCGACCATCACTCCGTCGGCTCCCGCAGCTACGGCAGCCCTGGCCATGGGCAGCACGCTGTCGCGGCGGCCGGTTCCGTGACTGGGATCGACGAGGATCGGCAGGTGGCTCACGTGCCGCAGCGCGGGAACGATGCTCAGGTCGAGCGTATTGCGGGCGTGGTCGGCAAAGGTGCGCACGCCTCGCTCGCAGAGAATCACGTCGTAGTTGCCCTCGCTCATCACATATTCAGCGGCCATCAGGAGCTCTTCCAGCGTGGCGCTCATGCCGCGCTTGATCAACACCGGCTTACGCAACCGTCCCGCCTTTTTCAGCAGCGAGAAGTTCTGCATGTTGCGCGCGCCGATCTGGATCACGTCGGCCCATTCGGCCACCAGGTCAAGGGTCTCGGTATCGAGCGCTTCGGTCACGATGCGCAGGCCGAATTGTTCCCGGATCTCGGCCATAATGCGCAGCGCTTCGAGGCCCAAGCCCTGAAAGGCGTAGGGAGAAGTTCGCGGCTTGTAGGCGCCGCCGCGGAAAAACTGCGCCCCGCCCGCCGCCACCCGCGCGGCAATAGCAAAGGCCTGCTCGCGGCTCTCGATGGAGCACGGGCCCGCGATTACCGCCAGGCCGCGGCCGCCGATGGCAGCGCTGCAGCCCGCAAAGCGGATCACGGTGTTCTCTTCTTTCGCGTCGCGGCTGGCGAGTTTATAGGCTTTTGACACGCGAATCACTTCCGCAACGCCGGAGAGCGATTCCAGGTTTCCGCGGTTGACTTCGCCCTGATTGCCGGTGATGCCGATGGCCGTGCGCTGGGCCCCGGGAAGAGGATGGGCACGGAATCCTAACTGCTCAATGTGGTCGCAGACCGCCTGGATCTCCTCCGGTGTAGCCTGCGCTTTCATGACGACCAACATGAGTGCCCCCGATCCATCAGTCTAACGGCTGGGAGAGCGGAGGGCAATTTCCGCGGGGCGATGAAGGAAAAGCCGGCTGGAAGGCCCGTCTGGTGCGAAGGATTATCGAGTGCTTTAGCAATGCATATCGGAGCTGGCGCCTCCCGGTGCGGGAGGCGCGCCGCTCACTTGGTTTTGGGTTCGTCCGTGACTTCGGTAGTGCAACGGGCAGCAACAATGGCGGGAGCAATGACCATACCGATAAAGGCAAGAGCGATCAAGAAGTCATGCATGATATAGGTCTCCATTCGGCGCAAAGCGGTTCTTCAGCCGCGCCAGGCAAATGGCTCGGCGCCGCTCTTGCCTCCCGATGAGGAAGAGACACCGCAACGCGAGAGCCCAAGGCTCAAACCGATGCCGGAGAACAGTTCTGCAGCCGATCTACCAATGCATCATCTACAGGATGAGTGGAATCTTGGAATACCACGAACGTGTACAGGGGACGCAGGAGTGTTCATTCGTCTGCCACTTTGGAGAGTAACGAAGGGCATGAGACTTCGCACCACGAGCGAAGTTCTTCTGTTGGCGATGGCGCGCACAACGCTCTTGATCGATTCGGCCTGAGATCGCCGTTATCGCATCGATCTCCGCTTTTGCGACCGCCATTTCAGGCCCAGCCACGCCAGATAGCCGAGCTGGATGACCCAGGTGACGGCGTACGCGGCAATCCGGAATTCGTGGTCGAGAATCGCTGCCTGATCCATCTTTTCCCTCGTTCTGGAATGGTTTCTTGCGCAATCAAGCGTTGATCGCGGCTTCGGCCTCTGCCGCCGCGATCTTCTGTTTCCGGCGTTCGATGTGGTAGCGGAAGGCCAGAATGAGAATGCCCCAGGCAAACCAGGCGAGCATGTTCCAGAGCAGCGCGCCCACCATGGATGGGTCCATGCCGGAGCCTTGCGCGCCTCCGAAGACCGGCGCCGGGTGTTGCGTGCGCCACCAGCGGTTCGACATGTACACGATGGGCACGTCGAGCGCTCCGAAGATGCCCAACACGGCGGCCAGCGTCTGCACCTGAGGCCCGGCGGCGAAGCGCCGCAACAGAAGGTAGCTCACATAGATCAGCCACAACACCAGCGTGGTGGTCAGGCGCGCGTCCCACGTCCACCAGATGCCCCAGGCCCTGCGGCCCCAAATGGGGCCTGTCGTGAGCACCACGGTGCAAAAGACCACGCCGACCTCAGCCGCTGACAGCGCCCAGGCGTCGAAGACCTGCGCCTGCTCGCCACGATCGCGCCGTGAAGCGAGGTACCCGACCGAACCCACCAGGTTAATGGCAAAGAAAACGAACGCAACCGAGGCCGAGGGTACGTGGTAGTAGATGATGCGGAAGATCTCGCCCTGCATGGCGTCGTTCGGGGCTACATAAATGGCCTGGTAGTAGGCCCAGCCCAGCAATACAACGGTAAGCAAAATGTAGAGTCCGATGGCGAGTTTCTTCATGGGGAAATCCTGACCTCTCCAGTGTACAGGGGGCCGGCTCTGCAGTCGCGCGCAGGCGAAACTTACGCCGCGTCAGAAAGCCAGCCTGCTTCGTGCCCTTCCTTTCGCCTTTTTTCAGGTCAAGGGGCAGGAAATCCCGGACGCGCCCCCTTCGCCTCGCGCTGCTACCATGAATCTGCCGCAAGAAATATGCGCGATCATCTAGCCACACTCATCGATGATTTCCGGCGCCTGGACTGCGAGATTGCCGTGGTGCGCTATCAGGGCAACCGGCGGCGGATCACGAGCTATGGCGAACTGGCGCGGCTGGCCGGCCGTTTTGCGGCGCTGCTTGCCGCCCAAGGTATAGCGCAGGGCGACCGCGTCCTGCTGTGGGCCGAGAACAGCGCCGAGTGGATTGCCGCCTTTCACGGCTGCCTGCTGCGCGGAGTGCTGGCCGTCCCTCTGGACGCAAACGGATCAGCGGACTTTGCCGCGCGCGTGGCCGCCGACGTGAGCCCCAAACTGGCCGTCGGCGATGCGCTTCTGCTCGGCAAGCTGACCGTAGCGCCCGGCGCGCCAGCCATTCCCAGGCTTGCCTTCGAGGATTGGCTTGCCGAGCTGCCCACCACGGAGATGGGCGCGATCTCCGGCCTTTCGCATCAAACCCCGCTGCAAATCCTTTTCACCTCCGGCACGACGGGCGATCCCAAGGGCATCGTGATTACGCACGGTAATGTGCTGGCCAGCGTGGGGCCCATCGAAGGCGGCGCCAAACCGTATATGCGCTACGAGCGGCTCATCCATCCGCTGCGCATTCTGCACACGCTGCCTTTGAGCCACGTCTTTGGCCAGGCCATGGGCCTGTGGGTCCCACCCATCTTCACGGCCGAGCTGCATTTCGAAAGCCGCCTGGCAGCGCCGCGCCTCATCGAGCTCATCCGCAGCGAGCGCATTTCCGTGCTGGCCGCCGTGCCCAGGGTCCTGGCGCTGCTGAAGACTCATCTGGAGATGAGACATGCAGGTCTAGTGGAACAGATTGCCAGCTCGCAAAAGATCGGTCCCATGAGGCGCTGGTGGCGCTTCCGCGCCGTGCACCGCGAGTTCGGGCTCAAGTTCTGGGCATTCGTCTCCGGCGGCGGCGCCCTGCCCGGCCCCATCGAGCAGTTTTGGAACGCGCTGGGGTTCGTGCTGATTCAGGGTTACGGCATGACCGAGGCCACCGCGATCATCACGCTGAACCATCCCTTCCACGTGGCCAAAGGGACCATCGGCAAGCCGATGCCCGGCCGCGAGGTCAAGCTGGGCCCGGACGGCGAGGTGCTGGTGCGCGGCGCGATGATCTCCGGCGCCACCTGGCAGGGCGGCGCGATGCAACCCCGCCATGGCGAGTGGCTGGCGACGGGGGATCTGGCGGAGCGTCTGGACTCCGGAGAGCTACGCTTTCTTGGCCGCAAAAGTGAAATCATTGTCACCGCCTCAGGACTCAATGTTCATCCGGAGGACATAGAAGCGGCCATCGAGGAACAGCCCGACGTTGCTGCCTGCGCGGTCGTCGCCATGGAGACCGCTGCCGGGCCGGAACCTTGCGCGGTGCTGGCCTGCCGCGGATCGGGCGATTGCGCCCTCGCCGCCATCGAACGCGCCAATGCCCTGCTACCCGAGTTCCAGCGCCTGAGCCGCTGGGTGCTCTGGCCGGAGCCGGACCTGCCCCGCACCTCCACCGGCAAGGTGAGGCGCAAGCCCGTCGCGGCTTGGCTGGCGCGGATTCAGGCTGCGGCTGCTACGCCTGGCGGCGGCAAGCCTACAACCAACGGCGACCATGCGTTCGGGCCTTCGTCGGATTGGCTGCTGGCGCTCATCGCGCAGGTTACCGGCGAGGCCAATCCAGGGGTGGGAGACGAGCTGCGCCTTACCGAGGATCTCCACCTCGACAGCCTGGGGCGCGTCCAGTTGGCTGCGGAGATCGAGGAGAAACTGGGCATCGTCTCCAGCAGCGGACTGCTCGAAGAAGTGCAAACGCTGGGAGAGTTGCGCAGGCTGGTGGCCGGCGGCGGCGCCGAGGCGGGATCAGGGGTCAGGGATCAGGAGTCAGAGATCAGAGATCAGGGATCAGGGATCAGGGATCTGAGAGCGGGGACCAGGGACGAGGGACTAGGGACTAGGGAACAGGGAGCGGAGATCGAGGCTGGCAGGACGCCGTCTGAAGCGCGGCGAAGGAAGTTTGTTTATCCCCAGTGGCCGTGGTGGAAGCCGTTCCACTGGATTCGCGTGGCCTTCATTGAGGCCGTGATGCGGCCGCTGACGTGGCTGCTGGCCGCGCCGCGCGTGGTGGGGCCGAACCAGCCGCTGCCGGAGGGTCCGCTGCTCATCGTGGGCAACCACGTGACCGCGTACGACGGGCCGCTGATCCAATACGCGCTGGCAGGACCATGGCGGCGGCGCGTGGCTGCGGCCATGATGGGCGAGATGCTCGACGACTACCGGCACTGGCGCAATCCCGAATGGCCGCCGGGACACAAGGGCTTCTATGTCCTGGGGCCGCCGGCTTACTGGCTGGTGACGGCGCTCTTTAACGTGTTTCCGCTGCCCCGCCAGCGCGATTTCCAGGCCAGCTTTGCCCACGCCGGCAAGGCCATGGACCACGGCTACAACGTGATGGTCTTTCCCGAGGGCACGCGCTCGGCCGAGGGAGAGCTCGCGCGCTTCCGGCCGGGCATTGGCCTGCTGGCAAAGCAATGCAGCGTGCCCGTGGTCCCGGTAGGCATCAGAGGACTGGGCGAGATGAAAACCGGCCGGCGGCGCTGGTTCCGCTCCGGCATCCTCGAAGTGCACGTGGGCGAGGCGATGCGGTTCGGCCCCGAGGAGAGCGAGGCCGCCATCACCGCGCGGCTGCACGAGGAAGTCGAGCGGCTGATGGGGGACAACGGCTAGCTGTCAGCCTTCAGCTTTCAGCTTTCAGCTCTCAGCTCATGGTGCGGAGGCAGCATTTCCTGAGACGTTCCGGCGGAAAATCACTCCACCTGCAAGTCGTCGAAACCGCAACGCGGCGGCGGGAAAAAAATCGTCGCATCGCGAGCTCGCGGAAAAGTGCACCTACAGGTGGAGTAATCGCGGGAAATTGTGACCTGCAGGTCTACGATTTCAAGTGAAATCGTCGAATCAGCGATGTTGCGAAGGGTGGTTTCGCCCCCGTAGAGGCAGGGTTTTGGGGGTGGCGGTCGAAGCCGATGTCCAGATGCGAGATCCGGGGCTCCCGCCATACATCGATGATGGGAAGCCGGCGGTTGTGGTTCCCGGGTCCCAAAATCGGGACCACGGGGCACCTCCTGACATGGTAAGTTCGCATCGCAGAGACCTGGGTGTCGCAGCAACTGCGCGAGACTTTTCCTTACGATTCCGCGCCTCGTTACCTGATCTTTGACCGTGGCAGCAATTTCAACGAAGAGGTTGTCGATACCATCAAGACCTTCGGCATTGAGCCGAAACGAACCAGCTATCGCAGCCCGTGGCAAAACGGCGTTGCCGAGCGCTTCGTCGGCAACTGCCGCCGCGATCTGTTCGACCACGTGATCGTTCTCAATGAACGGCATCTGAAACGCCTGATGAATGAGTACGTCCGCTACTACCACGAGGACAGAACCCATCTCGGCCTGAACAAGCAGACTCCAGAAGGGCGTGTGGCGGCGAAGCAAGCAAATGCGAGCAGCAAAGTCGTCTCCATGCCCAGGCTCGGCGGCTTGCATCATCGTTATGACCTTGCTGCCTGAGCCTGCCCTTCAATCAATTCTGAACAAAGGCGAGGATAACCGCCGGGAGAAGTGTGCCTATTGAACCCGCTCCACGCGCTTTGCCATGCATTCATCGTGTTTCGCGATCACCCGACGGCCAGGTCTCAACCGAAAACCCCTGCCAGAGTGACCGCCGAGTTCAAGAACCTGGTCCATTTTGTGCCCGGATGGAATTTTGGCGAGGCACAGGTCGGCTGCTTTCGTAGTCGGCAACTCAGAGCGCCTGGAAGCGTCCCCCATTCCGTTCCCATACTGCCGCATCTGTGCCCACGTAAGCATTGAGCGTTTTGGAGCGTTCGAGTAGCTTCTTCGTTGTCTGGAACGCCCGATCCGCCCATTGAAGAAACTCTTCCCGCTTCGGCCAAAGGGCATCACCGATAAGCTGGTCGTTTTGAAAATAGAACCTTCCAACACTCAGGGTTTGGCCATCATAGTCACAGCCTGAGAATTCAACCACCTCAGAGGAAACTGAGATTGCCCATTGCCCCTGTTTCGTAAGGTGCTCCATTTTGATCTCAGCTTCCGTTTGCGGCATCAAGTAGCAGTTCACACGGAGAAACTTCCTCTTGGTTGCCTGAGAAACATACTCGGAGAAGGGCGAGTCCAACTCGGTCGGACGCAGAGTCAATGATCTCCTGGAGATGATCTTCAAGCCCACCCGGGAACGAAGTTCCGCCACAAGACGCTCAATGTCTGACGGCAGCAAGTAAAATCGGCACTGCTTACTCATGGCTCGATGGGAATCTCTCCTTCGGGAATTCCCCCGGCACCCGGCGCTGGCATATCGCCTGTAGGCATAACGGGCATTTCGCCTGTGAGTACTGGGTTGTTGTAGTCGATGAATTGGGGTCTGATTCCTGTCGCTCCTTCGATGTCGTCCATCGCCTGAACTTCACGCGATACCGGCGTGCCGTTAGCATTAGTTCTGCCGACCTGATACAGGCGTACTTCGCCGGTAGAATCATTCTTCCCATACACATCGGCGAAGCGATAGCCTTTGGCGCCGTTCTCGGTCGGAATGTACTTCTCCTGCGTCACCGAATAGCCGCTTTCTTCAAGAAGTTGGGAGATTCGGCCAATTGCAGCGCGGTGCGCAGGACCTCCAAGTCTTCCGAAGCGCGCAAAGCCGATTGCTAATGAGGCTCCCAAACGATTCCACCAATGATTTCCTCCATGCACGATGACGGAAGGAGTTCCGTCGTTCTGCTGTTGGGCCTGCAATTCGTTGTCCTTATGTTGGGCCTTCTCATAGTCATTGTCCACGCTCTCCTGGTACCCCTCTTCGGCCCACCTTTGGCCACCAATGTCCGCGCAAGCTGCTGCATTGGCGCCGCTGCAACCATGTCCATCCGGATCGAAATGCGTCAACGGATTGTTCAGTACATAGGAGTACAGGTTGAGGCTCTGCGGGTCGCCCATCTTGGCGTAAGGAACCGGCTCCTCTTGTGCTGACCAATCGGGGGATAGGAACCGTCCCATCGTAGATGCATAGTACCTAGCCCCGAAGTAGTCGTTGCCGGATTCGGCGTCACGTTCTTTGCCGGTGAAGTGGTGGTTATCGGGGATGTCGCCGCTGCAACTGACGCCGTCGCCGAAGGGAAGGCCCGTACACGTGCCCTGCGCTACGCCGTAGGCGTCAGTCGTCGCCCGCAGCGTGCCCAGCCAGTCCGTCAACCGGAACGACGGCAGCGGTTGGCTGACATTGTCGGGATCTGGATCGTAAGTGGCAATAAGCCCGCCCGCACCGTAGACGTACGTGCGCTGCCAGTTCATGGTGCCGTTGGCGTCCTGGGCCATCTCCGTCACCTGCTCGCCCCCGGGGCCGAGCACGTAGTCGGTTTCGTTGCCCGCCGTCGCCAGCCCGTTCACCGACGGGTCGCAGCTCATACCGTAGGGGTTGGAGGGGGAGACCAGGCTTTGCACGGTCGTGATCGTCCCCTTGGCCACCCGCGTGCCCTCCGCATCGTAGACGTAGCCGGTCATGGTCGTGAATCCGAGAACAGGCGTGCTCGCCACCGCGCAGACCCTGCCCTCGCCGTCGTAGGGATACTGGTTGACGCCGTGGCGTCCATGGTAACATGCGCGAGATCGGTGACATCCCCGGTCCCCAACTGCGAGGGACCGGGGGCACCTTCAGTGTGTTTTGGAAACATCATCGGGACCGGGGCCACCCCCTGATTGCCCGCGGCCGTCGTCAGCCGGCGCCTCCTGTCATGATGAGTTTGCAGTTTGAGACCGGAAGAAGCCGGCGGTTGTGGTTCCCGGGTCCCCCGCTACGATCCCACCCTAAACGCAAAAGCGCGTTTAGGATGGGGCACCCACTGTCGTGGTGAGTTTGCTTCGCTGAGATCCGGGGGCACGCGCCACCCGACAAGAACAGCTTCTAGCTGCTAGCTTCTAGCCGCTAGCTTGTCCCGGGCGAGTTGGAGTCAGCGGCGTTAGCGGAGCTAGCTGATCGGCGGGTTAGCGAGTTGGCGAGTCAGCTGTGCTTCGCGCGCTACTTCGACTGCACGATGGGCTCGCCGGGGATCAAGAGATGGACGCGATAGATGCTGGTGCTGGCGGCGATGTAGAGCGTCTTGCGGCCGGGTCCGCCCCAGGCGAGATTGGCGACGCGCTCGGGCATGACGATTGTGCCCAGCGGCTTGCCTTCCGGCGAGAAGATCCAGACGCCGCCGGGGCCCGCGCTGTAAATGTTGCCCTCGACGTCGACTTTCATGCCGTCGGGTCCGCCGGGACGCGGGTCGGCGGTTGCGTCATAGAGAAGCCTGGAATCGGTTAACGTGCCGTCGGGGCGCACGCGATAGCGCATCCAGATTTTCCTGGGTGTGGTCGAGTCGACGTAGAGGTACTTCTCGCCGGGCGAGAAGGCAATGCCGTTGGGGCGCGGCAGATCGCTGACGAGGAGTTGCAGGCTTTCGCGGAGCGGCGGCGCGCCGGGCTTGTGCTGAAGCGCACGCGGAATGCGGTAGACGCCGTTGACCTGGAGCTGCTTTTCGGGGTCGGAGTCGCTCTGCTTCGGCAGGCCGTAGGGCGGATCGGTGAAGTAGAGCGAGCCGTCGGAGCGGTAGACGAGATCGTTGGGGCTGTTGAGACGCTTGCCCTGGTAGGTATCGGCGAGGATGGTCACCCGGCTTTCGGGGTTGAGCGACTCGAAGCGGAAGACATCGCGCTGCGCGTTGCCGGCGACCGTCAGGCGGCCGAGCGCGTCGAGCGTCATGCCGTTGGAGCCGGGACTTTGCCCGCCATAGGGAGCGGAGCCTTTGTAGCCGCTGGGTTGAAGGAAGATGCTGACGCCACTGCCGGGCGTCCAGCGGCGGATGGAGTTGGAGGGGATGTCGGCGAAGAAGAGGCTGCCGTGAACCCACACCGGGCCTTCGACCCAGGTGAATCCCGTGGCGATGCGCTCGAGTTGAGCGCCGGCGGGGACGATGCGGCGGATGGAGGGATCGAGGCGATCGACTTTGAGCGGAGTCAAGCTTTCGGGACCTGCCGCGGCGGGCTGCGATGGACCGGGTCCGGCAACGGCGTTTTCCCTGCCGGCAAGGAAGACACAAGAAAATGCCAGCACTGTAAGACCCAGCAGGCGCAGCGGTTTCGTCCAGTTCATGCGTTTTCTCCCGAAGGGAGATTCGAGCTATCGGAGGCGCTCTGCCGGCGCGCGCGTGCGCTCTGCCCAGCCTGGAGCATCCCGCGCATTCATCTTTCGCCGGATGGCGCGGACGTGTCAAGGCGATGAGCTTTCAGCTTTCAGCTCTTAGCTCTTAGCTCGACGTGCGATAGCCAACTCGATCGACGACCGAATGGCTGAGCCTTGCGCACGGGACGCAAGCGCGTTATCTTCGGGTTGCGCGGCAGAACGGATTTCCTGGGTCTGGCCGCACGAAAGGAATCTCCCATGCAAGCTCGAAATGCGTGCCGGCGGCTTTATGCCGGGTCCTGGCTTCTTCCCGTTGTTCTCTTTGTGACGGTTTGCGGTTCCACGATGGCGTCCGCGGCGACCAAGGTGGTGACGGATGCGGACAAGGGCTCGACCGTGGTTCTGAAAACCGGAGACGTTCTTGAGGTTCGGCTCAGTTCGAATCCCACAACCGGATACGAGTGGTATGTGCATAAGCAATCGACGCCGTTGTTGAAGCCGAGCGGCGAGTCGCAGACGGATGCCGCGCCAGGCGAGGGGCGGCCGATCGTGCAAATCTTCAAGTTTGCGACAGCCGGCAAGGGGACGGGGGTTTTGCTGCTGCATTACGTGCGCTCGTGGGAGCCACCCGATCCGAACGAGGAGCAATTCAATTTGCATGTGACGATCCAATGAGGCACTGGCGCGCTAAGGGCAGCGGAAGATCGCTGCCAAAAGCGGGCGCGAGCGCATAAAATACGAGTTGGAATGGCGAAGAACAAGGACAAAACGTTCGAGGTGGCATGCCCGGATTGCGGGGCTATGCTGAAGATCGACGCGACGACCGGCGTGCTGGTGAGCCACACTTCAGCGCCGCGCAAGCGGATGTTTGAGGACCTGGAGACCGCGGCCCAGGCCATGCGTGAGCACGGAGAGCGGACGGAGTCGATCTTCCGGCAGAGCGTGGACGCGGAAAAGAACAAGGCCGATTTGCTGGAGAAGAAATTTGCCGAGGCGATGCGCAAGGCGAAGGACGCTCCGGAGGGCAAGCCTTTGCGCGAGATCGACCTGGATTGATTTGAGAGCCGCGGCGGCGCGGCGCACTTTGCGCGCCTGCGCCCAAGAAAAGTCGCCGCAGGAGCAGTTTTCGAGCGATACTTGGTACAGCGTGTTTCAAAAATTGTTGCGTAGGTTTCAGTTGTCATCTCTCAGGGGCTAAAGCCCCCGTGTTTTTCTGCGTTTTTCGGCCCGGCTAAAGCTGTGCCCTTGTTACAAAACGTATTTTTGAGACACGCTCTAAAACTGGTTGCATAAATCCGGTTTTGAAAGGGCTCGGTTTCAGCCATGCCGTGGAAGGCGCATAAACAGTGGGCTTTAGCTTCTGAGGGAGTGTCTTCCGTCGTCTCGATACCATTTATGCAACCAGTTCCAGGCAATTCAGTTCCCGCGCCGGCCTGTGGCCGGGAATGCAAGGAGGGGTCATGGTGGTAGTGCCGCTAACTCAGGGAGTGAACGAATCGGGTGGCGCGCCGCCCAACGAAGGCGCCCATTGCGCGAACTGGATCCGCTTTGCCGCGGCGGGCACCCTTGCCGCCAGCGGTGCGCTGTTGATTACCGGCAATCGGCGCGCCGGCCTGATAACGGCTGTCTCCGGGGCGGCGCTGGCGATGCTCGATCAGCAGGAAACCGTTTGCGCCTGGTGGGACGCGCTTCCCGGATTCCTGGAAGAACTCCAGGGGTTGCTGAGCCGGACACAGGCCGCGGTGGAAGATCTCTCGACACAAAGCCAGAAGCTGCGCCGGGCTCTGGGCAGGTAAGCTGCGCCCAGCAGATCCGATAAGCGCTCGGCTTAGGTAGCTACGGCGGTTCTCCTGCAACCATGAGCCATTTCGGACAGAGTTCAAGGCGGCTTTTTCCTGATGAAAAAGCCACCTGGCGATTGTGCCCTGGTCACCACCCGCAGGAGATCCGCTATACGGGCAAGATACCGGGCGGCGTCATCGCGCAGCACGGTGTCATCGGACCGGAATTCCAAACATCATTCGCAGACGGACGATTTCGCGCGCCCGAATGGGCGGAAGCCAGGGCCTGTTCACACTATTGGGGTGGATGGCGTTGCGAGCGAAAATTCGGCCAGACGAGGCGACGGCCGAAGGCTGTGGCAGGCCCCACCGTCGAGG
>PMYE01000125.1 GCA_003171315.1 Acidobacteriaceae bacterium | reverse complement strand
ATTAATGACTCAGGACACTAGAACTGGTTGCATAAATGGCATCGAGCAGACGGAAGAGATTCCCTCAGGGGCTAAAGCCCAATGTTTATGCGCCTTCCACGGCACGGCTCAAGTCACCCCAGCGACGAAGACCTGTCGCCCCCCGCTACGCGACCCCGGTAAGCCGTGCCCTTTCAAAGCAGGGTTTATGCAACCGGTTTTAGCGAAAAAGCAGAGGCGCAAACGCCGCCAGATTCTCGCGCCAGACCATCCAGGTGTGCTTGCCCGGGGTATCGACTTCGGTATGGTTGATGTTTTCAGCGCTCAACCATTTATTGAAATCGCGGTTGATGCCGAAAAGCCCGTCCTCCATGCCGCAGGCCACCCAAAGGAGATGGATGCGCTGGTTTTGAGAGGCGTTCAGACCGGGGAACTCCTGAGCAAAATTGTTCTTGAGCCCGCCGCTGCTGAAGGAACCGATCCAGGAAAACTCATCGAGGTTGTTTAACCCCGTTTGCAACGACTCGGCGCCACCCATGGAAAGCCCGGCGATGGCCCGCGCATTGCGATCGTCGAGGACACGATACTGCTGCTGCACCTGGGGAATGACTTCAGAAAGCAAGGCTGCCGTAAACCTGGCAAAGTTTCTGTTGCGCAGCGCGTCGTCCCAATAGACCTTTCCAAAGCCCACGAGAATGTCTGCCCCTCCGTAACCTACCGGCATGACTACGATCATGGGTTTGGCTTTGCCTTCGTCAATCAGGTTGTCGAGGATGACATTGGCGAGGCCGACCTGCGTCCAGCTACTCGATTCCTGGCCAAAGCCGTGCAGAAGATAGAGGACCGGATATTTGGTTGCGGCGGCGGGGTCGTAGCCGGGAGGAGTGTAGACGTAGTAATCGCGCCGGTCGCCGACCACGGCGGAGGTGTAAAAGTGGTGGTGCACGACACCGTACGGGCCGTCGCCGGTTTCCCAAGGCAAGGAGGAGGGGCCCGGCACATGCACCATGTTTTCCGTCTGGATGAGGTTGGGCAAGATGAGAGGATTCGAGGGGTCGATCATGGGGACGCCGGTGTTGTTAAAGATATAGCCGTAATACTCAGGCTTGAGCGGCGGGGTAGTGACAGTCCAGATGCCCAGGCCGTCCTTCTGCATGATGACCGGATCGGCGCCTTCGAGTTCGAGGAGGATTTCCTGCGAATTGGCAGCGAACGCGCGGAAGGTGACGCTGCCATCGGGATGCACCTCGGGCGAAACCAGCGGCGGGGGGACAGGCGGGAGAGCCTGGCTCGCATCTTCCCTCACGGTTGCGGACCATTTGCCGGCAGGGTTGCGGTTGTTCCAATGCCCTGGCCACGACCAGGTGGCGTAGCCGGTGATGCGATCTCCTATCATCTTGCCGGTATAGAGCGCCGAGAGCCCGTAACTGACGCTCTTTGGCATTTCGGTACGGAGTATGACGATTCCGTCGGAATCGAACTGTAGGATGGAGAGCTTGGCGAGCGCTCCGTTGTTGCCCCTGAATTCGCCTTCCGATCCGTGCAGTATCCAAACACATCCCCCCTCGCGGCCGGGAGCACATTGGTCGTTCTCGCATTCGGTGAGGGTAGAAGGAATCGTGGGCTGGAGAAGGCTCTGCGGCGGCTGAGTTGCACCCTGGAGGATTGCCGACCAGTGTCCGGTGGGATGGTGGTCGTCCCAGTGACCGCTCCAGGACCAGACGACAGAGCCCTCGATGCGATCGCCCTGCAGTTTGCCCTTGTAGACCGCGGTCAGCCCGTAGGAGGCGCTGTTGGGCAGATCGATGCGGCGAATCACGATTCCGGCGGCATCGTAGCGCTCGATGACCAGCGTTGCGCTTGAGCCGTCGTACCACTGCGCGTCTCCCAGCAATCCATGGAACTCCCAGGTGGCTTGGTTGCTGGCGGCGGCGCATTGGTCGGCCTGACATTCCGTTTCAGTGAGTTGGGCGGGAAGAGGCATGAGCGGGCCGGACAGAGGGGCAACATCCTGTGCCTGCACCAACCCGGAAAGGAGAAGAAAACAGAGAGCAACCCTGACAGCGATTTTCATAGCTTCCTCGGTAGGCGGACCTACTGCGTTAGAACTTTTCCCGAACATCACCGGCGAACAGGAGGGGGGACAGGCGCCGGCGACGATTGACCTCTACGGCGGTTCTCCTTCAACTATGAGTCATTTCGGACAGAACCCAAGGTGGCTTTTTCTTGATGANNTTAGCGATTGTGCCTTGGTCTACGCCTGCAGGAGACCCGCTATCGCGGAACCTGCGTCCGCGTCGCCAAAGTGCCGATCCACCGGGGAATTCAGCGGATCGGTTGTACATCCACTGTGACATATTACCGTACAAGACCGGCATCACACCGCATATTTTCATCGTCCGGTCCGCCGTGTCTATGCGATTTTCGCGCTCCGGCTGCGACTCGATCCTGGGGAATTTACGGCGGTTCTCCTGCAACTCTAAGCCATTCCGGATAGAACTCATGGTGGCTTTTTCTTGATGAAAAAGCCACTTTGCGATTGTGCCTAGGTCTACGCCGGCAGGAGGCCCTAGCGGAGAACCGATATGATGCCGAGATTCAAGCCCACCATGAGGACGGCCGAGACGGGGATCACCAACAGGGCCTTCTTGAGCCGCAGCGGATCGCCGCCGGCGATGGCGCCGATGATGCGCGAGCTGACGGCAAGGCCAATCCATCCGCAGGTAACGACGAAGCCGATGGCAGTGCCGGTCATGCGAGGGAAGGAATCACCGACGATAGCCAGCGTGGTGGGGAAGACGGGGGCCATGGAAAGTCCGGCGATAAAGACAAGCGCGAAGGCAACCGCCGGTTTGGCCGATCGCAGCATGAGAAAGGTGGTAACGGCCATGGCCGCGGATGCGACCAGAGTGACGAGGATGGGCTGCACGCGGATCAGAATGGGCGAGACGCCGACGCGGCCGATGAGCAGTCCGAGCGCGAATCCGAGCGAGAGGATGTTGAGAGCGCGCGACTCGGGAATGCCCTGAGCGATGAGGTGCCGCGGAAGCCAATTCCACACTCCCACTTCGCAAGATACGTAGAGAAAAAGGAAGAGCCCGAGCATGAAGAGCAGCGGGCGGCCCAGGACGGGGTACGCATCCGCGAGAACGAAGTGCGCGGCGATGGCGGGCGATGGCATCTGGGTGACGGCCTGGATCATCAGCGTAACGACGGTAAGGGATGCGACGGTGTAGCAAAGGCGGACCCAGTTGCGCTGAAAGAGATTGGCCGAGAGGAAGGGGGTTGCCAGTCCGCCGAGGCCGAAAAAGAGGTTGACGAGGTTCAGAGCAGTTCCGCGATGCGCCTCGCTTACGCCGCTGACCAGCGCGTTTGCACCCGTCACCACGATGCCGCCGCCGACGCCGAGCAGGAACAAGACGGCCAGGATGCCGCGGAAACCCGGGGAGCGCGGAAGAGCGTAGAGCGCGATGGCAATGAAGGCGAGGCCAAGAATGAGCCCGATCTTCATGCCTTCGTTGTCCAGTAGCGGACCCACCCCGACCGAGGCGATGATAAGCCCCAGCGCCTGGGCAAAGGCGATGGCGCCGTTCTGTTTCGGGGTGAGGCGGAAACGATCGGACAGGTCGGGCAGAATGGTGCCCAGCATGGCGGCGATCATTCCATAGACGAAAATGGCGACGATGGCAGCGAAGACCAACACGGGCGAAGTTCCTTTCGATTACCGATTTCAAGTACGGGCACGGAAGATGCCAACCGGGGACGCGAGCTGCATCCATCAATTTAGACTGAATCCGAATTTTCTGTGCGGATTCCCTCAAATTGTACGGTTACCGAGGGGAATTGCAGAACCAACGCGGCGTTTGCGGTTGAAAAAACAGGCGATTCCGCGCCGTCCTGGATGCGCTTGCAGCAGGACGACCGTAGATGGGCGGGAGCTTCGATTCCGGTATCAGGTTCCGGGCGGCTGGTTGGCCTCCAGCGCGGAGCCAGAGGGCAAGGGATCAGGGATCAGTTCTTCATTCGGAGGGGTGGGGTGAGGGGAGTTAGCTGAGTTTGCGGCTAGTGTGGTGAATGCGAAGTTGATTAAAGAACAACCAAAGAACAACCAAAGAACAACCAAAGAACAACCTCAGATCCTTCGACTCCGTCCGCCGCAGCGGACTCCGCTCAGGATGACAATTCACTTCTTTTGCGAACTTCTGGGACAGGACACTAGCGGGATTCGCGGCGGTTGCGGAACCACTTGGCCGCGCCGAGGGTAAGCAACATCAGCCCGAAGGGGATGCACATGAGCGCCACGATGAGGGCGAACCAGCCCGCGTTAGTGCTGGCGCCGGTCCGCGAGTAGCCGCCGAGCACGGTGACCAGAAGTAAAGCAGCCAGCACTCCCGTGCCGACCATGGAGCCGCCCCATTGGAGGAGCTGGCGCGTGCCGTCGCCGGACTTGGTGGGGCGCGGGTCGTGGATGGGCGAGCGGGAGGGCATAGGGGTCAGTTCCATGCTAATGGAACGGTGGGGTTCTTACGCCCGCTGAAGCGGGCTGAGTGACTTATTGCGTGATCGAACCCCAGGCTTACGCCTGGGGCTACCGTCTTTTGCCCGCTACGCGGGCTTAAGTGAAGTAAAACAGCTTGAGGCTTGGGCGGATGGACATCGCGAAACGCAGATCCTTCGGCTCCGCTTCCCCCGCGCCCGCTGCGCGGTCTCGGGGCCCAAACGCGCTCCGCTCAGGATGACACCTCCTGTCCATAAATATTCGAGATACGGCGCTCGGATGGGCGGGATTCACGATCCGAGCGCGAGGCGGAGCATGACGTAGGTGACCACGCCGGTGACGGAGACGTAGAGCCAGAGGGGGAAGGTGAAGCGCGCAACCCTGCGGTGCTGGGGGATTCGGCCGGAGAGCGAGAAGAAGAACGTGACGAGGACCAGGGGCAGGGCGACGACTGCGAGGACGATGTGGCTCAAGAGCAGGGACAGATAGAAGGTGCGAAACGCGGCGTGGAGTGGATAGCGCACGTCGCCGTGCAGCGCGTGGTGCGCGATGTAGCCGATAAGAAAGAGCGTGGAGAAGATGAAGGCCGTAATCATTGACGCGCGGTGCTGCGGGATACGGCGGGCGCGGATAAACGTGTAGCCGATGAGGAGGGCGATGGCGGCGAGCAAGTTGAAGACGGCGTTGAGCGCGGGGAGGAAGGCATATTGGGCGCTGGTGGCCGAGGCGGGATGAATATAGATGAGCCAGAAGAGGAAGAGCGAGGCGGCGGCGCTGATGAAGAGGATGGCGGCGATGGCCGGGGCGGCGGAGCGGGGAGCGGAGGACGTGGATGCCATGGTCATGCTTCCTTAGACTTCCGTGGTTCCCAGGTCTCAAAATCGACACCTGTGGCATCCACATTGGTGCAAAATCAAGCGGTCAGAGACCTAGCTGAAGAAAAGCAACCGCAGATCCTTCGACTTCGCGGATCGCACACACCGCGACCCGCTTCGCTCAGGATGACAAATCCATTCTCTTAGGATGACAGATCCATTCGCATAGGATGACAGATCCATTCTCTCCGACCATAAGTTCGTCGATGAGCAACCTTCTGTTGCACGATGCTAAGCTTTCGCGGTAGCGCAGAGCATGAGGGTGGTGAAGAGGAGCGGCAGGTAAAGAACGCTGACCTTGAGCAGGTCGCGGGCCAACATGCGGCTCTCGTCTTCGGTTTGCGCACGCAGGATGCGGGCAAAACGGATGGTGTAGGCGAGGTAACCCAAGCCCAGCGCAATGGCCGGGACGGTGTAGACCACGCCGGTGAGACCGAGACGCCACGGAGCGAGGCTGACGGGAATCATGAGCACGGCGTAGAAAAGGGCTTCGACGACGGTGGACCATCCGTCGGGCTGGACGACGGGCAACATGCGAATGCCGGCGCGGGCGTAGTCGTCGCGGTAGAGCCAGGCAATGGACATGAAGTGAGGGAACTGCCAGACAAAGAGGATGGCGAACAGGGCGACGGCCGGCCACTCGATGCGTCCGCGGGCGGCGGTCCAACCGAGCATGGGCCCCATGGCGCCGGGGAAGGCGCCGATGAAGGTGGCCATGGTGGTGACGCGCTTGAGCGGGGTGTAGACGGCTACGTAAACAAAGGCGGTGAGCAGAGCGAGCGAGACGGTGAGCAGGTTGGTGTGAAGGGCAAGCCAGACGGCGCCGAGGGCGATGGCGCAGAGGCCGGCGAGGATGCCGGCAGCGAGCGGCCAGCGGCCGGAGGCGAGAGGGCGATCGGCGGTGCGCTTCATGCGCGCATCGGTGGTGCGCTCGAGGGCCTGGTTGAGCGCTCCGGCTCCGGCGGAGACGAGGCCGATGCCGAGCAGGGTTTCGAGCAGGCCGCTTTGGAATGTGGAGATGCCGGACTGCATCGATCCCAGATAGAAACCGCCCCAACCGGTAACGAGCACCAGACTGACGACCTTGAGCTTGAAGAGCTCGCGGAGGTCGTGGATGAGCGTGGCCGTTGCGCCGGGAGACGGGGCGTGCAGAGCGCGCGGATGGGGCGAGGATTCGGCGAGGGACGCGGCGAGGTCCGCTGACGATGCGGCGGTTTGGGAAGCGGGAGGCATGGGAACAAGGAAGGAGTGTCGCGCATTCCCAGGTCTCAAAAGCGAGACCTGGGGCACCCGCGGCCTTTGATTTGATGATAGCAAGGGGGGCAGGGATTTCGGTTCGAACCGAGGTGCGGACTCGCCGGTTCTTTCGCCCGCTGAAGCGGGCTTGTTGGTTTGATGTTGTGTTTGTTCCCCAGGCTCACGCCTGGGGCTACCGTCTTTCGCCCGCTACGCGGGCTGACGGTCGCGGACCGCGATTTTACCCCAGGCTCACGCCTGGGGCTACCGTCTTTTGCCCGCTACGCGGGCTGACGGTCGCGGACCGCGACTTTACCCCAGGCTCACGCCTGGGGCTACCGTCTTTTGCCCGCTACGCGGGCAATGATCGCGAGCCTCTGCCGGCTACGTTCCGAAAATTGTTTTGACAGCGATCTCGTGCGTCATTTAGCGTCCGGGAATTGGCGCCCGCCCAGCCCCCAGGGCAATTCCCCGGCGCCCGGAGGTAGAAAGATGCGGATGATGATGCAGGTTGAATTTCCGCTTGAACCATTCAACACCGCAGTTCGCAATGGGACGGCGGGCCAAATCATGAAGAAGATTCTCGACGACATCAAGCCTGAGGCTGCGTATTTTGGCGAGCGCGAAGGCAAACGCGGCGGGATTCTGATCGTGGACGTGGCGAAGCCGTCCGACGTTCCCCGCTTGGCCGAGCCGTGGTTCCTGAATTTCAACGCCGAGGTGAAGTTCAGGGTCGTTATGACGCCCCATGATCTGGCCGAGTCCAATCTGGAAGCGCTGGGCAAGAAGTGGGGCTGAGCCGCGCGTAGAGGCGGTTCGAGAAGAGTGAAGCAACGAGGCGGGGACCGGAACGATCGGCTCCCGCTTGTTGCGTTTGGCGAGCCTCTGTGCGTGCGGGCGAGGACACCCGACAGCCGGCCAGGAGACCGGCGCTACAACCTAGTGCGGTGTCCCCGAATTTCGCGACAAAATGAGCGAAGAACAACCGCAGATCCTTCGACTCATCCCGGCACGCCGGGATTCGCTCAGGATGACATCTGGATTTATGATGCGAACTTCTGGGACAGGACGTTAGAGCCCTGCGTGCGGGCGGAACGGAGGCGCGCGGAGCCGGTGGTAACTGTCCGACGTGGCATCCTTAGAGCGTTTTCGGAATACACGTAGACTTTTTCAGGGTTGTGAAAGGTGGCTTTTTCTTGAGGAAAAAGCCACTTGAGTGTTTTCCTTCGGTCTACAGCAATTCCGAAAACGCTATAGTGCCCCGTCCGGGGGATTGCGCGGAGACGGCCCGCGGCCATGTAAAATGGGCAGTAACCGGATGATGCAAACCCCTCCAGCGGCTGCTCGCCAGGCATCCCGCGCCGCGCGGGAGATGAAGTCGCGGGCGCCCGGTTCCCATGCAGACCGGTCTCCGGTAGCCGATTCTCCAGTGATTCAGGTTCGGGGCCTGGGCAAGACGTACCAGACGGCGCGTGGCGCGCTGCATCTTTTTCAGGATCTCAACCTAGAAGTTGAGGCCGGCGAAATGGTGGCGATTGTCGGCCAGTCGGGCGCGGGAAAGAGCACACTTTTGCACATTCTGGGCGCGCTGGATACGCCTTCCGCGGGAACGGTAACCTGCGCGTCAACCAGCGTGGCCGCGCTCAGCACGCGCGAGGCGGCAGCGTTCCGGAATCGCGAGATTGGTTACGTCTGGCAGTTCCATTATTTGCTGCCGGAGTTCACGGCGCTGGAAAACGTGGCCATGCCACTTTTGGCGCGAGGCATGGGAAAGAGCGAGGCCTTGCCGGCGGCGGCAAAGTGGCTGAACGAGGTGGGTTTGGAGGATCGCGGCGAGCATCGGCCCGGCGAGCTTTCCGGCGGCGAGCAGCAGCGTGTGGCGCTGGCCAGGGCGCTGGTCTGCCAGCCGCGTATGCTGCTGGCCGACGAACCGACCGGCGACCTGGACGGCATTACGGCCGGACGGGTCTTTGAATTGATTGAGCGCTTGCACGAAGGTCATGGGCTGACTTCGATTTTGGTTACACATAACATGGATTTGGCCCTACGATGTACGCGTACGCTGCGGCTCGAAAACGGGCGGCTGACGCAGATCACTGAAGTTCGAAGGGATTCAGGGCAAGCTGGAAGCCTGGGCTAGAAAAAGCACCACTTTCGCAGGTTTTTGTGTCTTATCAGGTAGCGGGCTTTCAAGGGGTTTTTCCTGAAGCAGGCCCGAGAGGTCGGGATGGGAGTCGGCCGGCTAAGTTCGAGCCGGTTGACGGTGGGTGCAAGCGCGGGGTTCCCAGCGACAAGTGTTCGCCGCAGGGGCGCAAACGGACCCAAGACCATCCAAAAGAGCTGTTCGGAGCGAGTGCTATCACTTATCGGGGCTCCGGCGGCGAAGGAACAGAAGGGCGAACGCGGGTTGGGCCGAAGCCGGGAAAACTACCGGACGGCTACTCCAAGCGGATCACCCGGATCAAGGGAGACACCATGTTCGAACGGTATACGGAGAAGGCGCGACGGGTGATCTTCTTCGCGCGGTACGAGGCCAGCCAGTTCGGCTCGCCTTATATCGAGACCGAGCATTTACTGTTGGGGCTGCTTCGCGAAGACAAGGCGTTAACCAACCGCTTCCTGCGTTCGCATGCATCGGTGGAGTCGATCCGGAAGCAAATTGAGGCGCACACCACCATCCGCGAGAAGGTATCGACGAGCGTGGATCTACCGCTTTCGAACGAGTGCAAGCGGGTGCTGGCCTATGCCGCGGAGGAAGCGGAACGGCTGGGACACAAGCACATTGGGACGGAACATCTGCTGCTGGGACTGCTGAGGGAAGAGAAGTGCTTTGCATCGGAGATTCTGCAGGAGCGCGGGCTGAAGCTGGCGCAGATTCGCGAGGAGCTGGCGCGCGTGACGCAGGAGAAGGCGCCGCCGCAGCAGCGGCAGCGCGAGTCGAGCCTGCTGGCGGAGTTCAGCCGCGATCTGACACAATCGGCGATGGACGGGCAGCTCGATCCGCTGGTGGGACGGGAAAGCGAGCTGGAGCGCGCGGTGCAGATTCTGTGCCGGCGCACGAAGAACAATCCAGTGCTGATCGGCGAGCCGGGCGTGGGNNGTGGGCAAGACGGCGATTGTGGAAGGGTTGGCGCAGCGCATCGCCGACGGCGAGGTGCCGAGCTTCCTGGCCGACAAGCGGGTGCTGGCGCTGGATCTGTCACTGATTGTGGCCGGAACCAAGTACCGCGGGCAGTTCGAAGAGCGGCTGAAGACCATCATGAAAGAACTGATGGAGAGCCAGAACGCGATTGTGTTCATCGACGAGCTGCACACGCTGGTGGGCGCGGGATCGGCGGAAGGATCGCTGGATGCGGCGAACATCCTGAAGCCGGCGCTGTCGCGCGGCGAGATTCAGTGCATCGGCGCGACGACTCCGGCGGAGTACCGCAAATCGATTGAGAAGGACCGCTCGCTGGAGCGGCGCTTCCAGGCGGTGAAGGTGCCGCCGCCGAACGAGGCAGAGGCGATCAAGATCATCATGGGGATCAAGGACCGCTACGAGAAGTTCCACGCGGTCAGCTACACCGACGCCGCGGTGGAGTTCGCGGTGGCGCACTCGAATCGCTACATTCCGGACCGGTTTCTGCCGGACAAGGCGATCGATCTGATCGACGAGGCAGGCGCGCGCGTCAAATTGCGCCAGACCTCGCTGCCGGAAGAGATCACCGAGGTGCAGAAGCGGATCAAGTTCATCGTGCACCGCATGGACTCGGCGATTGCGAATCACGAGTTCGAGAAGGCGCGGTTCTACTCGGACGAGGAGCGCAAGGAACGCGAGAACCTGCGCGCGTTGCGCGACAAGTACCACCTCGACGACTCGGCGGCGGGGATCGTGGGCCGCGAGGACATCGAGGACGTGGTGAGCCGCTGGACGGGCGTGCCCGTGAACAGCATCAAGGAAGAGGAGACGCAGAAACTGCTGCGCGTGGAAGAAGAGCTGCACAAGCGGGTGATCTCGCAGGACAAGGCGATCAGCGCGCTGGCTCGGGCCATTCGCCGGTCGCGCGCGGGATTGAAGTCGCCGCACCGTCCTATCGGCAGCTTCCTGTTCCTTGGCCCCACGGGCGTGGGCAAGACCGAGATGGCGAGGACGCTGGCGAACTTCCTCTTCGGGTCCGACAAGGCTTTGATCCGCTTCGATATGTCGGAGNNGAGAAGCACTCGGTGTCGAAGCTCATCGGTTCGCCTCCGGGCTACGTGGGCTACGAGGAGGGCGGCCAGTTGACCGAACGCGTCAAGCGCTCGCCGTACTCGGTGGTTCTGCTCGACGAGATTGAGAAGGCGCACCCCGATGTGTTCAACATTCTGTTGCAGGTGTTCGAGGATGGGCAATTGACCGACGGCCTGGGCAACACCGTCGACTTCAAGAACACCATCGTCATCATGACCTCGAACATCGGCGCGCGCCACCTGATGAAGAAGCAGGGACTCGGCTTCCAGAGCGAGCGCGAGGACGCCGTCAGCGAGAAGGTCGAGGAGCTGGTGAAGAACGAGGTGAAGAAAACCTTCAACCCCGAATTTCTCAACCGTCTCGACGAAGTGATCCTCTTCCAATCGCTCAACGATGCCGACCTGATGCAGATTGTGGAGCTGATGGTGCAGCAGTTGAACGTGAATCTGGCGCAGAAATCGATCACGATCTCAGTGACCGACGAAGCCAAGAAGTGGATTCTCGACAAGACGCTGGTCGATCGCAGCTACGGGGCGCGCCCATTGCGCCGCGCATTGCAGCGATACGTCGAGGACCCGCTCTCAGAGGCGCTGATCGCCGGGCAAATTCCCGAGCGGCCGGCGTTCCTCGAGGTGTATCTCGACGCGAACCAGCTTTTCTACCGGCCGGTCAGCGCGGACGAGAGTGCGAGCGAGGAAAAGGCGGCGGGCGTGCTGTTGTTCAGCAACTGAGCGGCGATTCGGTCGAAACCAGAAGCCCCAGGGTAAATTCCTGGGGCTTTTTGCGGGCGCCTCCCACAAAAACCCAAGCGCTTCGGTATCCGCCGAGCTGAAGCTCCGCCGACGGCACAGTGTCATCCTTGGAGCGGACGGGAATCGGCATGGATCGGCTGCTGGCTTCCTAACAGCGCCAATTAAGAATTCCGCGCAAAACCCAAGCGTTCGGTATGTGGTTAATGGTTCTCGCTGCGAGGCTCTTGGGTCGGCTGTTGACTTCCTAACAGCGCTAATTACGAATTCCGCAGAGAACCCAAGCGGTTCGGTATGTGGCTGATGGTTCTCGCTGCGAGGCTCTTGGATCGGCTGCTGGCTACCAAGCAGTCGCCAATTCAGAATTCCGCAAAAACCCAAGCGGTTCGGTATGTGGGCTATACTTCTCTTTAGCGATCACTTCATTGGCGGGAACTGAAGAGCGCATGTCAACAGCGGCCAAACTCGACGCCTTCCGCCTCGCGCCGCCCCGAGCCGTCCGCGCGCGATACGATCGGCGGCGAAGACGCGTCATTGTTCGCTTTTCAACGGGGCTCGATGTTTCCTTTTCGCCACGCGATGCGCAGGGGCTCGAAAAGGCTACCGCTGCGCAATTAGAGCGAATCGAGATTTCACCGTCGGGCTATGGCATTCGCTTCCCGAAGATCGGCGCAGATATTTATATGCCGGCGCTGCTTTTGGGATTCCTCGGATCGCGCAACTGGATAGCGGGCCGCCTCGGTGCGCTTGGCGGCAAATCGAGGAGCGCGGCAAAGATTGCGGCCGCAAAAAGAAATGGGCGCAGGGGCGGGCGGCCCAGAAAACATGCTGTAGCCGCTGGGTCATCGAAGCGACAACGTAGCGGGTCAGCTTCAGAGAAACGACCCCTCAGGAGATGAAGTCCCTCACTCGGTGATGCGCTAGGGAACCTCTGCACAAGTCTGTATTCTGCGTTCTATTTGGATAAACTGGGAGCATGAAGCGGATGGCGCGTTTTCAGCAGACGTTGGCATCGCAGTCGAGTTTCGAGAAGTATGGGCGCAAGAGCAAACGGGAGCTGTTTCTGGAGCAGATGAACCGGGTGGTTCCGTGGGCTGAGCTATTGGCGCTGGTTGAGCC
>PMYE01000191.1:55206-55336 GCA_003171315.1 Acidobacteriaceae bacterium | reverse complement strand
TCGATCTCAACGACCGCATCTTCCGCCATGGCCTCGACATTGTGCTCGTGGCCACCATCGTCAACTTTCTTGTCGTGGCCACGGCCAGCTATCACGGCGCCACGTATATGGATTCGCCGCAGTTCTGCGG
>PMYE01000191.1:0-55065 GCA_003171315.1 Acidobacteriaceae bacterium | reverse complement strand
AGTCGAACTTTGCCGACGACGAGCAGAACACCGAGACGCAGACCGTGCTCATCCTGCACCTGGGCGGCGTTGACTCGCTTTCGCACTACACGGGCATCCACGGTGTCCATCTCGGTCATATCGAGTACGTTGCCACCGACCCCACGCGCACCTCGATTCCCTGGGTGGAACGGCAGAACGCCGACGGCTCGTTTACCGAGTACAGTTCTCTGCCGCCCGGCAGCGGTATTCCCAAGGGCGATCGCCGGGTGATGGACTGCATCGACTGCCACAACCGCGCCGCGCACACCTTCGTTACCGCCGAGGAGGCCATTGACCAGGCCATGGCCGTCGGCGCGATCAGCTCGAATCTGCCCTGGATTCACAAGGAGGGGCTGGTGCTCTTGAAAGCCGCTTACTCCAGCCAGGCCGAAGCGCGCATCGAGATTCCCCGGCTGCTTGAAGCCTTCTATCGCACGCAGAATCCCGCCGCGCTCTCCCAAAATGCAGCTCTGGTCGAGCAAGCGGGCAAGGAACTGGTGACCCTCTACGATCAGAACGTGTTCCCGTTTATGAACGTCACCTGGGGAACACATCCGAATCACATCGGCCACATGGACTATCCGGGCTGCTTCCGCTGCCACGACGGCAGCCACGTAGCCAAAGACGGCAGCACCATACCCCAGGACTGCTCCGTGTGCCACAACCTGCTGGCCGTGGAAGAAGCCAAACCCAAAGTGCTCTCCGATCTCGGCATCCAGTTGCCCTGAGTCCAAAGTCCCTCGGGCAACTTCGGGCGCCGCGGACCCGGCAGGTTCCCGCGGCTTGGCGTGTTACGCTGGCATTTCGCGTTCAGGAGCACGAGCCTTCATGCATTCCAGTCATCCCTATCACTTCAATCTTGTGGCCGCGGCCCACGCCGCCATGATCGAGCACGGCTTTCAACCCGATTTTCCTGCCGGAACCGAGACCGAACTGGCCGCGATCCAGGCACAACCCGCCGCTCCCGCAGGGGATGGCTTTGCCGACCTGCGCGGCTTGCTCTGGTCTTCCATCGACAACGACACTTCCAAGGATCTCGACCAAATCGAGTGGGCCGAACAGTTGCCTGACGGCCGCATTCGGGTGCTTGTCGGCGTGGCCGATGTTGACGCGCGCGTCTCGAGGGGCACGGTCATCGACAAACATGCGCAGTTCGAGACGACCTCGGTCTACACCGGCGTCACCATCTTCCCCATGCTGCCCACGGAACTCTCCGAAGGCATCACCTCGCTGAATGAGAACGAAGACCGCGTGGCCGTGGTCATCGAATTCGCCGTCGACGCCGCGGGAACCGTCTCCGATGGCAAGGCCTACCGCGCGCTGGTGCACAACCGTGCGCAATTGGCGTACCCGAGCATCGGCGCATGGCTCGAGGGCAAAGCCGATCCGCCGGCAAAGGTGGCCGCCTCCGCCGACCTTGCAGCGCAGCTCAAATTGCAGGACACAGCCGCGCAGCGCATGGAGGGCTGCCGCTTCCAGCACGGCGCGCTGGACCTTGAAACCATTGAGACGCGCCCCGTTACGCTCGCCGATCAGGTCGTCGACATCGCGCGCCTCGAGAAAAACCGCGCCACATCGCTGATCGAAGAGTTCATGGTGGCGGCCAACGGCGTCATCGCGCGCACCTTCGAGCATGCGGGTGTCGCCTCTATCCGCCGCATCGTGCGAGCGCCCAAGCGCTGGGACCGAATCGTTGAATTAGCCAAGGAAAGAAAGGGAGTCATCCTCCCCGCTGAGCCTGACTCCAAGGCTCTCAATGACTTCCTGCTCGATCAGAAGCAAAAGGATCCCGATCACTTTCCCGATCTCTCACTCATCGTGGTCAAGCTCATGGGGCCCGGCGAATACGTACTCGTCAAACCGAACGAACAATCCCCCGGCCACTTCGGCCTCGCCGTCCAGGACTACACCCACTCCACCGCGCCCAACCGGCGCTTCCCCGACGTGGTGACGCAGCGGCTGCTCAAGGCGCAGCTCACTCACACGGCGCCGCCCTACTCCGAGGACGCGCTCAACGCCATCGCCCAGCGGTGCACAGAGATGGAGGACGCAGCGCGCAAGGTAGAGCGCGAAATGCAGAAGCGCATTGCGGCTGTTGTGTTGCACCCGCACATCGGCCAGAGCTACCAGGCCATCGTGACCGGCGTGAACAACTACGGAACCTTCGTGCGCACGCTCGACCCGCACGTGGAAGGAATGCTGGTCCGTGGCGGCAAGGGCCTCGACGTGGGCGACAAAGTCACGGTTAAACTGGTCTCCACCAATCCCGAGCGTGGGTTCATCGATTTCGAGGTATAAGACGCCCATATTCATGGGTTTGCCTTAAAAATAAGCAAATTCACGCATTTGCCGGTTCTTCTGCGCGTTCTGGGTGAACGGAATGGGACGTTTCTGCGCCCGGCAGGCATGCAAATGCGTCTAACAAGAGAAACTGCCGATAACCTTAGAAGCGGATTACCGCTTTCGAATCAAAGCTTCGGCAGACCAGGTAGATCCGAGCGGCGTCCCACCGAACCGATTTGTCCGTTGCGGCAGGTTGTGCCGGCTAACGCCGACTTCCCCGAAAAGGTGAATGCATGCGATTCAATCGTTGGATGATTGCTGGACCGGTCGTATCCTGTATCGCCCTGCTGGGCCTGCCCCTGCACCTTCGTTCGCAGGAACCGGCCTCAAACGAGGTTGTTGCCTCCGCGGCCCTGCCCGAAGCGCCTGAGCCGCAGAACTCCGCAGCCCCGCCCCAATCCTCCAGCCAATCGCAGCCAAACCAGAACGCCGCCACGCAAAAACCGGATGCGAACGCCACGCCGGAGCACAAGCCGCCTCCGCAGCCGAAGCGCATCCTCGGCATCATGCCCAACTACCGCGCGGTCAGCGCGGGCGTCATTCCTCCGCCGCCCACGCCGCGCGAAGCCTTCATGGTCGCGACCAAAAACAGCTTCGACTACTCCTCTTTCGTCTTCGTCGGCGTAACTTCCTTGCTGGCGGAAGGATCGAACGCGCACTCCCAGCTGGGCAAAGGCGTCGGCGGCTTCTGGGCATACTATTGGCGCGGCTACCTCGACAAAACCGACGGCAATTACTGGGTTGACTGGATCATGCCCACCGTTTTCCATCAGGACGAGCGCTACTACGCCAAGGGCCAGGGCGGAGCGATCAATCGCACTGTCTACGCGGCTTCACGCATCCTTATTACGCCCGACTACCACGGTAAAAACAGCTTTAATGCCTCTGAAATCCTGGGCCGAGGCGTCTCGCAGGCCATCTCGCTCACTTACTATCCCAGCAAAGCCCAAACCCCCTCGGCCTTCGGAGAGAAATATGCATACGCCGTCGGGCGCGATGCGCTCACCAACGTGTTTCGTGAATTCTGGCCCGACATCAACGAACACCTGTTCCACCGTCATCATTGATTCACGGCAACGGCTTCATCGTCGTTTGTGGCGGAAGACCCGGCGCGTGGTGTTCTTTGAGCGCAACGCAGCGCCTGTAACCCGCCTGCGGTATCATTCCTGCATCTCGAAATCGCGGGCAAAGATCAAGCCCAAGTTGCCGCTCCCGCGCCGGAGCAAATGCATTTTCGGAAAGGTTGTGTCCCGGAGCCTCGATGCCAGAGTCACTGCGACCAACAGGGAGCGGTGACCTTGAACAACGTGAACAGGCCACACATTTTCCTAAAATGCCGAAGAAAGGCTCGTCATGGATAGCTCTGCCCCTCTTGTGTTGACCCTCATCGTCGTTGCCGTCATCGCCATCTTCGTGCTTGTCACGGTCCTCAAAACCATGTACACCGTGCGCACCTACTCTGCCGGCGTGGTCGAACGCTTCGGCAAGTTCAACCGCGTCGCGCGCCCCGGCCTGCAATTCCTGCTGCCCTACTGCGAGACCGTGCGCCTGGTCGACCTGCAGGTGCGCCAGGCGGTAGTCAACGTCGAAACCAAGACCAAGGACAACGTCTTCGTCACCATCCCCGTCTCGGTGCAGTACCAGGTGGTCGAGGCGAAGGTTTTTGACGCCTACTACAAGCTGAGCGATCCGCAGCGCCAGATCGAGAGTTACGTATTCAACTCGATCCTCGGCCACGTGCCCACGCTCACCCTCGACGAAGCCTTCGAGCAGATGCAGCAGATTTCCGCCGCCGTCAAGAAGGACCTCGACGAAGTAATGGACACCTTCGGCTACAACATTCTGCGCGCCTTGGTCACCGACATCGTTCCCGACGCCAAGGTGAAGGCCGCCATGAACGACATCAACGCCGCGCAGCGCGAGCAGATCGCGGCCCAGGCTCGCGGCGAAGCCGAAAAGATCCTCAAAGTGAAGCAGGCTGAGGCGGAAGCGGAATCGAAAGCTTTGCAGGGAGAAGGCACGGCTCGCCAGCGTCAGGCGATCATCAAAGGCTTGCAGGCATCGGTGGAGGAGTTCAAGAGCGCTGTCGAAGGCTCGACAGCAAAGGACATTATGGCGATGGTCCTGATGACCCAGTACTTCGACACCATGCGCGAAGTGGGCGTCACGGGCAAGTCGAGCACCATCTTCCTGCCCAGTTCGCCCGGCACCGTCAACGACCTGATGACGCAGATCCTCGCTGGCTTCCAGGCGTCGAAGCCATCCTGATTCGCTGAAGAGCTCGGGTTCTATCGTTCGCTGGTTGCCCCGCCTTTGCGGCGCCTCCGCTTTTTGCCGCTAGGCGGGCAGCAAGCTAGCAGCTAGGAGCTAGCGGCTGGAAGCTCGTCTCCAAACTCCTCGTCGCGGCTGAAGAAGAAACGGCATTCAGGGAGCTGATTAAGCTACTGAAATGGCGAGAGTAAATCGGTATTTTCGTTTTTCGAAGACTCCCGAGGCCCGGTTCCGCTCCCTGTTGCGCCCTCTCAAGCGGGCTTGGTTTGGAGCCGCTCCTGCTTTCGGCCGCATGTCCCCTCGCTCCCTGGCCGCCGCTCCCTTGAGTCCCCCCGTCTCACTTCAACGTCTCTTATCTATAGGCGCGGGCTGCAAATCCGGCGTCTTGATCGAATGGAATGCGGGGAGACACTCACATGATGAAGAAGCTGGGAATCACACTTCTATTTTTCGCGCTCGGTTCCGTGACCGCGCTGGCCGCTGATTTTAACGGCAAATGGACCGCGGATGTGCCGGGGCGCAACGGCAACACGCAAACCCTCACCTTCGACTTTCACGTCGATGGCACAACCCTGACGGGCACGGTCACCACGCCACGTGGCTCTATCGATATTTCCAACGGCAAGGTGGATGGGGACAACATCTCCTTCGACCAGGTGATGAACTTCAACGGAAACTCGTTCACCATCAGCTACAAGGGAACGGCTGACGGAGACACCATCAAGTTCACGCGCACGTTCAGCGGGGGCGGCGACCGGCCTCCGCAGGAGTTCGTGGCCAAGAGGGCCACTGACGCGGCTCCCACACCAGCCCCTGCTCCTGCCGCGCCTCCGCAATAATGGGTCGGCAGCGCTGCTGCTACGTCAAATCAAACTGGAGTGGGCTCGCGCCCGGTGCCAATTCGCGCGCCGGGCGCAGCTGCATTCAGCCTTACGCCGTCGCCGTCTTCGCTATGTCATCGAGGCCGCGGGCTTCGATTTCAAATTCGCGCATCTTGTACTTCTGGATCTTGCCCGACAGCGTGATGGGGAACTCAGTGACGAAGCGGATGTGCTCGGGGATTTTGTAGTACGCGATCTGGCCCTGGCAGAAGGCCCTGATCCCTTCTTCGGCTGCTTCCACGCCGGGGTGAGCCAAGTCACCCGGAGTTCGGTATCATCAATCCATGCCCGCTGAATCGCTGGAAACCCGCGATCGAGCTGCCAATCCGGCGCACGCGTTTAGAACCTACGATCCGCGGCTCGAGCCTATCGCCGCCAAGGTGCTGGCACAGGAACGCCTGAGCGCAGAAGACGGGTTGGCGCTTTACAAATCGCCGGATGTGCTGGCAGTAGGCTGGCTGGCTAACCACGTGCGCGAGCGGATGCATGGCGACGTGACCTACTTCAATGTCAATCGCCACATCAACCCCACCAACGTGTGCGTGGCGGCCTGCAAGCTGTGCGCCTTTGGCCGCAAGAAGGGCGACCCGGCCGGCTATACGATGGCCCTCGAAGAAGCCTGGACTGCGGCGGCCTCGGGCTACTCAGAGGCAGTGACGGAGTTTCACATTGTCGGTGGGCTGCACCCCGATCTGCCGCTTGAATTCTTCCTCGACGTTATCCGCGGCCTCAAAGAGCGGTTTCCCAAAGTGCACATCAAGGCCTTCACTATGGTGGAGATCGCGTTTCTGGCGCGGCGCGCCAAGCTCAGCGTGGAAGCGACGCTTGTGAAGCTGCGCGAAGCCGGCGTCGACTCAATGCCCGGCGGCGGCGCGGAGATCTTTGCCGCGCGTGTCCGCTCCATCATCTGCGATCACAAGATCGACGGCGAGGAGTGGCTGGAAACGGCGCGGACGGCGCACAAGCTCGGCTTCAAGTCGAACGCGACCATGCTGTATGGGCACATTGAGAACGACGAGGACCGCGTGGATCATCTACTCAAGCTGCGCGCCTTGCAGGACGAGACAGGCGGCTTCCAGACCTTCATTCCCCTGGCCTTCCACCCGGAGAACACGCCGCTCGACCACCTGCCCGTGACCACGGGGCTGACCGACATCCGGCAGATCGCCGTCGGCCGGCTGCTGCTCGATAACTTCCCGCACGTCAAGGCGTACTGGCAGATGATGACGCCCAAGATCGCGCAGATCGCACTGCGCTTCGGCGCCGACGACCTGGACGGAACCGTGATCGAGGAGAAGATCTACCACGACGCCGGAGCCACCACTCCGCAGGGCCTCACGCGCAAGGAACTCTGCCGCCTGATTACCGAGGCCGGCCGGATTCCGGTAGAACGCGACACGCTCTACCGGCCCGTAACGCGGAGCGAGGAAAGCTTTACGGTGGCGGTATAAAGCGATTCCATGCCAAGCTAGACTTAGCTAAGGAAATGCATGGCAAAGACAGTCAATGTCTTCGAGGCCAAGACCAACCTCTCGAAGCTCATCGCGAAGGCCGAGAAAGGCGAGGATGTGATCATCGCCCGGGCCGGCAAGCCGGTGGTGCGGCTGACGCGGCTGGAGCGCGCGAAGAAACCGATCCGTTTCGGCGGTCTAAAAGGGAAGATCTGGATCGCGGACGATTTTGACGCGCCGCTCCCCGAAGATTTTCTGATTACGCCCGAGGCTTGACGGTGCGGATTCTGCTCGACACGCATATCTTTCTGTGGCTGGTTGACGACAGCCCTCGGCTGACCCCTCAGGCAAGGGCTCTGATCGCAAATTCCGAGAAGGTTCTGGTTTCTTCCGCGACCATCTGGGAGGTGTCTATCAAGATTCGTATGGGGAAGCTAAGAGCCGATCCCGATGGACTGATTGAAGAGATGCGGAAGAACGGATTCGAGGAGCTGCCGGTTTACGCGCGACATGCAAGAGAAGTAGCAAAGCTGCCGCTTTATCACAGCGATCCCATTGACCGCTTGCTCGTCGCACAGGCGAAAGTGGAACTCTTGCGTCTGGTCACGAACGACGCACACTTAGCTCCTTATTCCGATCTGGTCGTGGTGGTTTGAAGGCAGCCTTCGATGATGGGAATCGCGCTCGAGTCAACGACTCGCGGGCCGTGCGGCGGACGAGCCGTTCCTCTTCCGTCAAGCTCGCATCGAGATGGAGAAAGTCGAAGCCCTGGAATTTGAAGGCCATGGCCGTACCTTCCGTTCCGGCCGTTCACCGGGACAGATGAGAGTAGCAGCCTATGGCCTTCTTTTCAATCCGGTTCGAAACGGCATCTCAAGCGGGGCGCTGCATTGGCTTTTCGTGGATGATCATCCAATTCACGCCGAACTTGTCGCGGAACTGGCCAAAGCGGTGCGCAAAGAATGTCTCACCCATTTTCATAAAGACCTCTCCGCCTTCGGTGAGCTCCGCGTAGATGCGCTCCGCTTCTTCGTTGCTTTCTACCGAGAGGGTGAGATAGGCACTGCGCATTGGCTCCGCTTTCGGGCCATCGCTCGCCATCAGCGGCGTGTCGCCAATCATGATTCGGGCATGAAGAATGTTCTTTTCCATTCCCGGCGGAGCCATCTTCGGGTCGGGCATCTGATCGAACGTCATCATCGTGAGGATCTTTGCGCCCAGGTGCTTTTCGTAAAACTGGAACGCTTCTTTGCACTTGCCGGGGAAGTTCACATATGTCGTCATTTTCATCGCTTTGATTTTCCTTTCGGGGAATTGGATTTGGAATCGGATTTCGATTTGAGCTTTGAAAAGGGTGGGATGAACGGCGTGGGATCGCGCTGCTCCCAGCGGCGAACGGTTTCCGCGAGCACCTCGGCGCGGTTTTGCTCCATCTGTTCAACCGCAGCGCAGGGAGCGTCCGTCTCTTCATGATGCGCGCCCCAGATTAAGATTTCGAGAAGAACGGGCGCCAGCGCAATGCCTTTCGCGGTCAGCCGGTAGTGCGTACTGCGGCCATCGCCGGCCGCCGGCCCGCGGACGAGAATGCCTCCCGCCTCCAGCTTTTGCAGCCGGTCCGACAAGATGTTGGTAGCGATCCCCTCGCCGGAGCGCTGGAACTCGCGGAAGGTGCGATAGCCGCGCACCATCATGTCGCGAACCAGCAGCAACGACCAGCGATCGCCCAGCAGGTCGAGAGCCGTGCTCACGGGGCATCCTGAGCGGTGCTTCGTCTTCGGAATCCCGGCCACGAAAGCATCCTACAAAACTCACTTGCATTTCGCAAGCTATAAATGATAGCAATGGAAATCGGCCCACTACCCTGACAACGGACCACTGGTTTTCCCTGCCTTATAATGAAGAGTCAGGAATGTTGATATCGCGCGGCTGGAGCAGTCCTCTCCCCGCTACCGGACCACGGATGCCCGAACATATCAAAAAACAGCTTCTGAAGGAGATCAAGCAGCTCGAGTACGAACTTGCTCACGAGCTGCCGGCCGAGATCAAGAAGGCCAGAGCCCTGGGAGATCTGTCGGAGAACGCCGAGTATCACATGGCTAAGCAGCGGCAGCAGTTCGTCGATGCCCGGCTGGGCCAGTTGAAGAAGCGTATGGGGGAGCTTTCGCTGGTCAATCTCGCGAACATCCCCCGCGACAAAGCCGGATTCGGATCGACGGTGGTGGTCTACGACTCGACCAAGGACGAGGAAATCGTCTACCGCCTCGTGACCAGCGAGGAATCCGACGTCTCCAAGGGCCTGATCTCTACCACTTCACCCATTGGCCGCGGGATCGTGGGCAGGAAGGTGGGCGACGTGGCCACCATCGTAACGCCCAACGGCAAGCGTCAGTTGGAGATTTTGAAACTGACTACCATCCACGACGGCGCCGGCGAGGAAGCAGGCGATGCCGCCTCCGGCCAAGCGCAGTAGCAAGGAAGAACTAACTGCTAGCCTCTAGCTTCTAGCTCTTCCGCAGTGAAACAATGAATCTGGTTCCGGCAGAGAAGTGGCTAGGAGCCGGTAGCTAGGAGCTGGAAGCTCAAATGACCTGGACAAGCGCCTTTGGCCGTGCCTGCGGATGGCTCCTTGACCGCATCGTGTATGGGTTGGCGCTCACGCGTATCTCTCCCAACGTTCTCACCTTTCTCGGCCTGGTCATCAACATTGCCGCCGCGTTTCTGTTTGGCCACGCCAACGCCGCCAACGGCGACCGCATGTTCTTCTTCGCCGGGCTGGTCATCTTCGGCGCCGGCATCTTCGACATGGTCGACGGCCGCGTGGCGCGGCGCATCAACAAGGTGACCGTCTTCGGCTCGTTCTTTGACTCGGTCATCGACCGTTACTCCGACGTGGTGCTCTTCTTCGGCCTGCTGGTCTACTACGGGCGCATCAACCGCTTCCGCTACGTGGTGCTGGTGGCGTTCGTCATGGTCACCTCGCTCATGGTCAGCTACACGCGCGCCCGCGCCGAGTCGCTGATCGACCGGTGCAAGGTAGGCTTCATGGAGCGGCCAGAGCGCATTGTGCTCATCCTGCTGGGCGCGCTCTTCAATCATTGGGGCTTGATGGCCCCGGTGCTGTGGGTGCTGGCCGTATTCTCCACATTCACCGTCGTTCACCGCGTCGTGTACACCTACCAGAACACCAAGCACCTGCCGACGCTGAGCTGAAAAAGGCAGCTTCCAGCCATCAGCTCTCAGCCTCAAGCTCGTTTGAGCCAGGATCAGGCCTTTGTTTTTGCGCAATGCGGCTACAGCGGCATGCTGTTTGATAGCAGACACACGGCCTTCGACTTTGGCACAATGGAACTGGAAGCTAGAGGCTAGAAGCCGGAAGCTGTCTTTGCGCATCTCATCAGCCATGAGCACAGAAAAAGCCACTTTCGGAGCGGGTTGTTTCTGGGGCGTGGAGGCCGCGCTCGCTGCCATCCCCGGCGTAACGGCAACGGCCGTGGGCTACGAGGGCGGATCGCTCGACCGGCCCACCTACAAGGACGTTTGCACCGATAAGACAGGCCACGCCGAGGTGGTCGAGCTCGACTTCGACCCCCAAAAAGTCACCTACGAAAAGTTGCTCGACGCCTTCTTCTCGCTCCACGATCCCACCACGCTCAACCGCCAGGGACCGGACTGGGGCGCGCAGTACCGCTCCGTCATCTTCTTCCACTCGCCGGGGCAGGAAGCGCAGGCGCGCGCCAAAATCGAGCAGTTGACCGCCCAAGGCCGCTTCAAACCAAGACCCATCGTCACCAGGGTGGAACAGGCGCAGACCTTCTGGCGCGCCGAGGACTACCACCAGCGCTATCTCGAAAAGCGCGGCCAGGCAAGCTGCCACATCTAGTGTCCTGAGTCTAAAGTTCGTATCAATAGGAAATTGTCATCCTGAGCGGAGTCCGCCGCGGCGGACGGAGTCGAAGGATCTGCGGTTGTTCTTTAATCAACTTTGGATTCACCACATCTGGAGCCTGTTATTCACGGCTCGCGGTTCTCAGTTCCCAGCGTTAAGGTCGCTGCTCACTGGCTGCGGCTCCGCATTCTCCAGGCCGGCGTGAGCGGCGGCGCCGGGCTCGTCGATCCACAGGCAGGCAATCCACCACACCAGCACGGCCAGATACACCACGTTGTTGGCATGGATCAGCTTGTCGCGCAGACCGATGATGCGTACGTACTCCGCCTGCGTATGGATATGGGTATGCGCCCCAATAAACTGCAAGCTCCCGCGCAGTCCCAGTTGCGCGAGAGAAGCGGTTGAGAGTCCGATCACGATTTGCTGCGCATGGCTACGCCATCCGGCTCCAAAGCGGCGCCCCAGCAGGGGCACCAGCAGTCCCAATTCGATCGCCAGCACGCTGGAGAGCAGATTCCCCTTGTCCGCTGCCATATCCATCAGCCGGATCGTCGCCAGCGTGGACATGCCGGTGAGCGTCTTCCACGCCGGCCATGGCCCCCACAGCACCAGCACTGCCGCGCCCACGGCCGCGAGCGCCAACGTGCCGACGATCCAGCTCGCTCGCGCCGCGCCACGAAAGGCGCGCCGCGCCAGCTCCACCACGACCATCAGGGCGATGATCGTGTTCAAATCCGACATCGCCAAAAAAACCAGGCTTCCCGTAATTCGTGGAATCTTGTTCAACAGGAGTTCGACCGTGAGCAGCAGAAGCGCCATCATGGCGATGCTGGCCGTAAACCACGGAAAACGCCGCACCCTGTCGCGCCCCTGCAACACCACCAGCAGCACCAGCAGCGCCGCGAACGTAAGCGTCCACAGAATCTGGCCCGCCGAAAAATCGAAATTGAAATGCATCCGAACCCTATCTGGGCCCTGCTTTCCCGCCGCGGCGGGCGCGCAAGCCCTGTTCCAGTCTAAACGGGACGGCCGGGAGAAGCCGCGCCCTGCCATAATCTCTTCATGCTGGTTCTTGCTTCTGCCTCGCCGCGCCGCAGTGAACTGCTCACGCAGGCGGGCTTCCGCTTTGCCGTGCATCCCGCGCACATCCCTGAAGATCCTCTGGAGGGTGAGGACCCCATCGTCTACGTCACGCGCCTGGCGCGCCAAAAGGCCGAGGCCGTCTTTCGCGAACTGACCGGAGCCAACGGCGGGGCTGGAGCAAACCGTATGGACGGCCATTCCTCCCTGGCGGTGCTGGGCGCCGACACCACCGTTACGCTCGACAACGCCATCCTGGGCAAGCCGGAGGATGCGGCCGACGCCGCCCGCATGTTGCGTCTGCTTTCGGGCCGCACCCATCGCGTTGTCACCGGCGTGGCCGTGGTCACTGCCAAAGGCGCTGAAGTGGCCGCCGAGGCCACGGCGGTCCGCTTTCTCACGCTTTCCGATCGGGAGATCGCCGAGTATGTATCCACAGGCGAGCCCATGGACAAGTCCGGCGCTTACGCCATTCAGGGCCGCGCCGCTCGCTGGATTCCCCGCATCGAAGGCTGCTACTTCAACGTAATGGGCCTGCCGCTGGCGCTGGTCTGCTCGCTGCTCGACGCGTGCAAGTGCGTGGAGTGAGCGGCTCGCGCGATGGCAAAATCGCCCGGTTTTCCTCTGCAAAGCTTGGTTCAGGCCGCTTTTTCGCTACTCAAAGAGCGAAAAACCTGCCCTATACTGCCAGTAGTGCGAGGAATTTCCCCGTCGAGATGGTTTCCTCGCCGACTTCTATGCCCACGCAACTCAGCCGGAAGCGCGCTTATTCGCCACCGCACATCCCGGACCGCCTTTACTTCAAAATTGGAGACGTAGCCGAATTGTGCGGAGTGGAGACCTACGTTCTGCGCTTCTGGGAGTCGCAGTTTCCGCAACTGAAGCCGAACAAGAGCGGGACCGGCCAGCGGCTCTACCGCCGCCGCGACGTGGAGACTGCGCTTGAGATCAAGCGCCTGGTCCATGCCGAGGGGTACACTCTCTCCGGTGCTCGCGCGGTTCTGGGCCAGGCGCAGCGCCAGCCCGGCAAGCGCAATAGTTCGCAGGCCAGCTTGCCGCTCGCGGGCGACCAGAGCAAGCGGCTCGATCAGGTTGCCGCGGTCATCGGCCACGCCCGCGCCGAGCTGCGCGAGCTTGCCAATCTGCTGGGCTCTCCGGCGATGCAGCCGGTGCGCCGCCGCAACCGCCTCGCCCCCATTCGCACCGCCTCCGGCTCCCTGTTTCCGTCGTAGCCGTTCGACGGCCCCATCCGCCTGGCTCTGGGTCTGCGTTTCACCCCATCCCTGCGCCGCAGCTGCAACAAGCGGCGCGGATGGGGTCGCTGTTATTCGCCCTTTGCTTCCTCTGCGGCCGCTTCTTCCGCGGCCGGCTCGGCGGCTTCTTCCGTCGCCGCAGGTTCGGCGGCGCCCGTCTCCGCAGCTTTTGCCTTCTCTTCCTCGGTCGCTTCGGCCTCTACCTTCACCGTTACGTGCGCGGTCACTTCGCGGTGCAGCCGGATGGCCACCTTGAAGTCGCCCACGCTCTTCAGCGGATCGCCCAACTGAATCTTGCGGCGGTCGATCTCGTGGCCCTGCGCAGCCAGCTCCGCGGCGACGTCGGCCGAGGTGACCGAGCCAAACAGATGGCCTGCCTCGCCGGCCTTGCGGGTAAAGCGGAGCACCAGCGGTTCGAGCTTGGTGGCCAGCTCCTCGGCCTTCGCCTTTTCCGTGGCGGAGCGGCGCGCCGCGGCGGCCTTCATCTGTTCAATCACGGCCTTGTTGGCCGCGGTGGCCTGCATCGCCAGCTTGCGCGGCAGCAGATAGTTGCGGGCGTAGCCATCGGCGACTTTTACCACTTCTCCGCGAAAGCCCAGGTTGGCTACATCTTCTTTCAGAATCACTTCCATGACAAACTCTCCAAATCTCAAGGTCGCGGCGCCGGATGCACTCTCGTGCTTCGGACAAGAGGGCCGGATGGCCGGCAGCGCCGCGCAAAATTCTCAACTGGCCCACGAGCCGATCAGTGCCTGGTGGCAAACGGCAGCAGGGCGATGTTCCGGGCCTGTTTGATGGCGCGGCTCAGGCGGCGCTGGTGCGTGGTGCAAACACCGGAGAGCCGCCGCGGAACGATCTTGCCGCGCTCGGCCACGAACTGCTGCAGCAGCCGTACGTCGCGGTAAGGAATCGCGTCGATCTTCTCAGTGCAGAACTTGCACACCTTCTTGCGGCGGAAGAACTTTCCCCGCCCGCCCGGCCCGCCGGAGCCTCGGCTCGGACCACGCGGGCCGGAGCCCGGTCCGGATGGGCCGCCTGGTCCGTGCGCACTATGTGGAGTTGCGTCCGCTTGGGCGGGCGCTTTTGCTTGGGTTTCTTCTGGCATATTGTTCCCTCATTCCATTTCTTTGCTCCGGCGTCACCGGAGGATTTCTCAACGGGCTCGCGATCAGCGATCAGGGGTGAGAAAGTGTGCCGTGCGACCGTCTCTCTATTCCCTGATCCCTACTCCCTATTCCCTGTTTTTTTACGCGCTGGCCTGGACAGGCTCGGACGGCTCCGCCGGCGCCCCTGCGCTCACGGCCGGAGCCGCGGGTGTGCTCTCAGCCGGCTTGCGGCGCACGCCGCGAGCAGCCTTCACCTTGGCCAGGCGCTTCTCCTCCTCGTCCACGCGCACGGTGAGGAACTTGATCACCGGCTCCGTCACGCGCAACCGCCGCTCCAGCTCCAGAACCACCGCGCCATTGGCTTCAATGGTCAGCAGCACGAAGTTGCCGTCGTTGAACTTGCGCACCAGGTAGGCCAGCTTGCGGCGGCCCAGCTTCTCTACCGACTTCACCACCCCGCCTCCGGAAGTAACCGTGGAGGAAAAGCTGGCAATCAACTTGTCGGCTTCGTCGTCGTCCACATCGGGACGGATAATGAACATCACTTCATACACACGCGACATCTGTATTCCTTTTCCGCCGGAGCCATCGCTCCAGCTAACACATCGCAGTTCACAGCGATCAGCTCTCGTCCTGTTCCCTGTTCCCTGTTCCCTGCTCCCTGTCTTTCCGGTTGAACTCGTTCATCGCGGCCGCCGGCCCCAGTTCGAGGATGCGCCGCGTGGCCGTCGCTACCTTGTCCAGCACCTCGTCCAGCACCGTCAACTCCGCCTTGCGCATGGGCGAAAGCAGATAATCCCTGCCCGGCCGCTCTCCGCCTCCGGCTGCAATCGCCTCCGGAGGCAAATCGGGCCCCACGCCAATGCGGATGCGCAACCACTCTTCCGTACCCAGAGCGCCGGTCACGCTGCGGGCTCCGTTGTGCCCCGCCGCCGAACCGCGTTCCCTGATCTTGAACGTCCCCAGCACCAGATCCAGATCGTCGTAAACCACCAGCAGATCCTGTGCCGGGTCCGCCTCAAACTCTTCCACCAGAGCGGCCACTGCTGCGCCGCTCAAGTTCATAAACGTCTCCGGCTTGGCCAGAACCACCTGGCGCCCCGCGATTCTGCAGGTTGCTGTCGTGGCCCGGCAGCGCCGGTTTTGGACCACAACGCCATCCTGTTGAGCGATGCGGTCGATGGCCATGAATCCCGCGTTGTGCGGGGTCCATAGATATTCGAGACCGGGATTGCCGAGCCCCACAATCAGGAAAGGGCTGCGCGGAGAACCGGTCTCGCTTGCTTCAGGCAAGGCTTACTTCTTCGCCTCGGACTTCTTTGCCGCTGGCGCCTCAGCTTCTGCCTTGCCCTTCTTGATCACCTCGGGCTCGGCCGGAGCAGCCCCTTCGCCCGGCGCAGCAGCCTCTCCTGGCGCTGCCGCGGCCGCCTCCGCCGTCTCCGGCGCAGCAACCACTTCCTCGCGGATGGAGACGACGTGCGCTACGGTCGCATCTTCCGGAGTCAGATACTTGATCTTGCCGGAGCGGGGCAGGCCGTTCACGCGCACCACCTGGTGCATCCCCAACTCGCTCACATCCATATCGATGTGGCTGGGAATGTCCGCGGGCAGGCATTCGACCTCAACCTCGCGCAGCACCTGGTCCAGAACCCCGCCTTCCGTCCTTACGCCCACCGGTATTCCCAGCAGCTTCACGCGCACCCTCACGCGCAGCACCTTGTCCAGCGCGATGCGTTTCAGGTCGATGTGAATCAGCTGGTCCTTGAGCGGCTCGCGCTGCCAGTCGACGATCATGGCCTTGGCCGCCGGCTGGCCTGCCACTTCGACATCGATGATGGTGTTGTGGCCGGTCTCGGAGTAGAGAATCCGCGAAATCTGCTTGGGATCCACCTCAACCGCCACGGGTTCGTGGCCGGGGCCGTACAACACGGCCGGAATCTTGCCTGCGGCGCGCACGCGGCGCGCGGCGTTCTTGTTGAATTTGCCCTCGCGGGCCTTTGCTACGACGATTTCTGGCATTTCTTGTCTTCTCGTTTCTTCAAGAATCGGGCACGGGAAAGCAGCTTCTAGCTTCTAGCCGCTAGCTTTTAGCTAGATCTTTCCGCCGCGAGCTGAATTGCTCCGCTCCCTTTGTAAAGCAGCTTCCAGCTACTAGCTCCTAGCATCTAGCTGCATGTTGCTGTTGCGCAGCAAATCAACTCATTCGCCGCCTTTACGTTCATCTCTTCGCTAAAACGCGAGGGCCAATCTCCGAACTACTCTAGCTAGCAGCTAGAAGCTAGTAGCTGGCAGCTAAGAGAACAGCGTGCTTACGCTGGTCTCCATGTGAATGCTCTCAATGGCCGCGCCCAGCAGGCCGGCGATCGTGAGCACCTTGATCTTGGGCAATTTCTGCGCCGCATCGCTTCTCGGCAGGGTTAATTTCTGCGCCGCCTCGCGCAGCGGAATGGTGTCGGTCACCACAAGCTGCTCCAGCCGCGAGTTGGCGATGCGGTCGATGGCCGGGCCCGAAAGCACGGCGTGGCTTGCGCAGGCATACACCGCCGTCGCGCCTGAGGCGTACAGCGCGTCCACGGTCTTCACCAGCGTTCCGGCGGTATCGATAATGTCGTCGATGATGAGGCAGGTCTGGCCTTCCACGTCGCCCACCACGTGCATCACCTCGGCCACATTCAGATCCGTGCGGCGCTTGTCCACAATGGCAAGTGGCGCGCCCACCTTCTGCGCGAAGAACCGCGCCCGCTCCACGCCCCCGGCATCCGGCGAAACCACCGTCAGGTTGGGTAGGTTCAGTTCGCGGAAGTAGCTCACCAGAACCGGGCTGGCAAAAAGGTGATCGACGGGAATATTGAAGAAGCCCTGAATCTGGGCGGCGTGCAGGTCCACGAACAGCGCGCGATTGGCGCCCGCCGTGGTCAGCAAATCGGCGATGAGCTTGGCGCTGATGGCCACGCGCGGGCGGTCCTTGCGATCCTGGCGGGCGTAACCGTAGTAGGGCACCACCACCGTGATCCGTGCCGCCGAAGCCCGTTTGAGCGCATCGATCATCACCAATAGCTCCATCAGGTGCTGGTCCACCGGATAGCAGGTAGGCTGCACCACAAATACATCTACGCCGCGCACGTTCTCGAGCAGTTGGAAGTACACCTCGCCGTCGGCGAAGCGCTGCATCTTCGCCTCGCCCACCTTCACGCCGATGTGCTCGCCGATGGCCTCCGCCAGCTTCGGATTCGCCGTGCCGCTGAACAGCTTGAAGCGCTTGTCCTCGCTGAGCTTCGCGGGCTTCTTTCGCTCCGGCGCTGGCTTGGCGTCCCTGGCCTTGGCGCCGTCCCCGCCTCCGCTCTTGGGTGCATTCTTGTTGTCCGGCTTCTCCGGGCCTGGTTGCTTTTCCGGGTTTGTTTCGCCCGGCTTGCTTTCCTGTGTCACCGTCGACGTTCCCGCTTCCATCTTGAGAGCACCTCCATGCTGGTTGGCTATGGCTGCGTTCCTAGTGCAAGCTCCTAGCTTCTAGCCTCTAGCTTCTAGCTCCTCCTTGCTGAGAGCAACGACCTCGGCTCAAGCAAGAAAAAGCTGGAAGCTAGCAGCTAGAAGCTAGAAGCTGTCTTTTCTGGCTGGGCGACCAGGATTCGAACCTGGACAAATGCCTCCAAAGGGCATTGTCCTGCCATTGAACGATCGCCCAGCACGTCGGTCAGCCGTGGGTGAGTCTCGCTTGCCCAACGGTCGACTGTCAATAACGAATCAACAGCTTTCAGCCGTCGGCTCTCAGCTTCTCTCAAAAGGAACCTTTGCTTATGGCTCCCCAAAGATGAAGCTGAAGGCTGAAAGCTGATAGCTAGCTTTCAACGAACATTTGTTCCCAATACGCGGCTCGCGGCAGGGTACGTGTGATGGTGGTGCTCCGCACGCCCAACTCCCCGGCCCTTTCGCCGATCCGGCCCTCGACCGCTTCCGCATCTCCGCGGGTCCTGTACAACCCGAAGAGCGCCGAACCGGACCCCGACAGCGCGGCATAGAGGGCTGCCTCCGGTGTGCCCGGAGCCGCAAGAAGACGCTTGATCTCTGCAAGGGAGGGATGCTGGGGAAAGACCACACGCTCGAAGTCGTTTTCGATCCAGCTCATGATCCCGGTGCGGACAAGCGCGGACTCTTGAAGCCCGGCCAGGTCTTCTCCTCGGGAGAAGACACCGGAGGAGCCTGCTCCAGGCCCGCCCTCGGGAATCTCTCCCCGGAAGGCGCTGGCGTAGGCGCGGCTCAACTTCTCTAGTCTATCGGCGCCGGCCTCTGCGGTCAAACCCTCCGCCGCGCACAGCGCGTCCCAGTCGCGAAAGGCTTGCGGCGTGGAGACTCCCGCCTCGGGAACAGCAACCACGCACCACGTCGGCTCCATGTCGGGCAGGGGAGAAACCTCCTGCCCGCGATCCAGGCCCAGCACCGTCCCGCCGATAAGAAACAACGGCACATCGGAGCCAACTTTGGCGGCAATTGCCAGTTGCCGCGTCAGCAAACTCCCAAAACTCCCGCCCGCCTGCCCCGTTAACTCGCCAACTCGCCGGCTTGCCGAATCCGGCTTGAACTCTGATCCCTGTTCCCTGATCCCTGATCCCTGTTTTTCCAGCTCTTTCTCCAACCCCATCAGCGCGGCAACAGCATTCCCCGACCCCGCGCCCAGGCCTCCCTGCACCGGGAGACGCTTTTCGATATCAATTGAAACTTCGGCACTTAACTTGAGATCTTCCAGGGCCAGGAGAACAATCTTCCAGGCCGTGTTGCGCTCGTCGGTGGGCACACGGCTATCGTTTGAGGTAATCCGCAGCGAGGTCACCGGCGCGGTCCGTGCCGTAACCGTAACCACATCATGGATTTCCAGAGTCTGATACACGGTGGCGAGGGCATGGAACCCGTCCGGCCGCAGCGGACCGAGAAACAGCCCCAGGTTGATCTTCGCGTGCGATCGGACGGCGGTCGGCATACCGATTCATTGTAGAGGGACACGGTGTCCATGACCGGCATACGGGGGTAACTTCCCGTTCGTCTCCCTGCACCTGGCCGGCACGCGCAGGCGCGCTCACCCCCACCCAGGCCATGCGGACATTTGCACGCAAGCCAAGCGGGCTCAGGCACTTGAAGGGCCTGCTCGGCCTGTGGCAGCTTAGCGTTGACCTTGATTCCGGTCTAGGTTTCCCGGTAAACCGACGCTCCGGCAACGGTCCCAATAACGACCTCAACCAACCCGCCGAGTGTCGTGTACATTGTCAGTTGATTCGAGAACAGCTTCGCAATGCACATGAAGCTGATGTTCGGGAACAGGACTGCCAGAATCCATACGGCCAGCCCGGCACAGATTGCCGTCTTCACGCCCGGGCCGAACCGCGGCCGGATCGCCACGTAAATCCATACGGCCACGATCCCGGTCAGAAATCCAATCACGTTGAACCAGATGATCTGGACCGGCGATAACGCTGTCCGGCCAAGCAGGGCCATCCCATTGTCCCAGCTCGGCGCAAGCCAAATGCCATCCACGAAATAATCCAATAGATCGATGGCGATTCCGGCGACAATTCCGCCCAGGATCAGGCGGCCAACATTGATCTTTCCCATGATGCGCTCCTTAGGAGATTTTGCACGACCACGGGAGTATACGCATGGGCAAACAAGTGCGCAATCAAAATATGCACCGCATTTTCATGGGTTTCCGGGGCTCTATTCCATTTTCTTCCGCTCGCGCTCGCCGTCCGTCGCAAAAACAGTATGGTAGCCGGAACTTCAGCGGTACACTCTGCGTAGCACTAGGGTCCTGAGTCTGAAGTTCGCATCNNTCAATGAACTTCTGACTCACCACCCTAGGGAACAATTGCGGGGGCTTCTATGCACTTCCTCATCTTTGCCGGCGCGCTCTATTTCCTCCCATCCATCATTGCGGCGATACGGCACACGCACAACGTCACGGGAATCCTGCTGCTGAACGTCTTCCTGGGCTGGACCGTGGTCGGCTGGTTCATTGCACTGCTGATGGCGCTGTTCTCCATGCCCTACTGCGCCTATCCCTATTCCTATCGTCGCGGATGGTAAGCAGAACGGCCGGACCTCCGCAATCGGCGCTGCACGAGTTCAACTTGCAAGAGCGCGAGCCGCCGAACACGCGCTGGGCGCTGCGCGACTGGATCGCGGCGATCGTCCTCTTCGCGGCCTCGGCGGGCGTCGTGCTATGGCAGAACGCGCACGTCACGGTCCTGTTCGATCTCAGCTACATCCTGAACACGGCTACGCGCATCGCCCTCGGCCAGATGCCCTACCGCGACTTTCCCCTGGCGCACGCGCCGCTCACGTTTCTCACCCAGGCCGTGATCGTCCGCCTTACGGGCCGCGTCTTCTTTCATCACGTTCTCTACGCCGCGGTGGTCGGCGGCCTCAGCACTATCCTCGCGTGGAGAATCGCGCTTGCTTCGCTGCGTGGACGCGTGGCAGCCGCGTGGGCCATCGCTCTGTTCATCTCCGCCCCGCTCACCGTCCTGGGCATCTACTGCATCCTGCCCACGCCCGAGTACGATTGCGACTGCGCGTTCTGGATTCTCGTCGCTCTCTGGCTTCTACAGCGGCTTGATGCAAGCCAGAACAAGTGCGGGTGCCCCACCCTCGCCGCGTCTTTGTTTTTGCGGCTAGGGTGGGGGTCGGCGTTGGCATGGGTGCGTGGGTTCACGGCGGGAGCGGCAATTTGCGTTCCCCTCTTCTTCAAACAGAACATGGGCCTGCCGTTTTTGTTGGCGGCCGTCGCCGCGGTCTTGCTCGTCCTCGCATTCACGCTCACCCGGCGCGTGCAAGCTCTCGCTGAGCCGCCCGGCGCTCACGCATTGTTCGCGGTTCTTGCCGGCGCCTGTGCCACGCTCGCCGCCGCCTTACTTACGCTCCACCTCACCGCGGGCCTCGGCAACTACTTTCACTGGACCATCGGCTATGCCGCGCAGCGCCGCCTGCCGGGATTCCGCCTCATGCTCGGCGTTTATAGCGATCCATCGCTCGCATGGACACTGCCCTGCGTCGCCGTCGCTCTGTTGCTGCTCTGGTGGAAACCATGGACCGGGGCGCCCCATCCTTCGCGCAGCTTCACCGCGCGAAGGGTGGGATCGAAACCTTCCTGGCCGCGCATCGCCGCCTTCGCCCTTCTCGCCGCGCCGTTTCTCTACGCGCTCGCCTCCTTGTTTCTCTACGATGACGCCGACGAGCGCGGCGACAGCCTGCTCGCGCTTTGGCCGCTGCTGCTCGTTCTCGCCGCCGCCCTGGCCATCGCCAATCTGCTCCGCCTGCGGCGCAATCCATCCCTGCGCGCATGTTTCCCGCTGATTCTGCTCGCCGCCATCCACGGCGCCTTCCTATCGCAGCAGCTATGGGGCTCAACGTATGGCATCTGGCCGTTGCTCGTGCTGCTCGTGGTGGAATTGCTCGCCTTCCTCGATCGCTTTTCGTCGCGGCAAACCGCTCCGCGCTGGTTCGTTCCCGCGCTCGCAGCGCTCATCTCCGTCACGCTGCTCGTCTGCGGAGGGTTCTACACCGCCGGCGAGGAGCGGCTCTCTTACGCGAACCTGCCCGATGAGCCGCCCGCGCGCTCCGCCTTTCCTCAGCTTGCCGGCCTGGCAACGCCGGGTCCGTATCTGCCGGAAATCGACGACCTCCTGCGCTACGCCCAGGCCAACATTCCCTTCGATGACGGCATCGTCCTCGTTCCCGGCGAGGAACCGTTCTACTTTGCCACCGGCCGCGCGCCGCGCTTTCCCGTGCCGTTCTTCGATCCCACCATCGACCCCTATTCGCCCGCCGAGATCGTATCGCTGGTGCGCTCGCGCAACATCCGCTGGCTGATCGTGAAGCGAGATTTGCAGACGAAGGAAGACCCCACGCCCGATCGCGCGGCCACCATGAATTTGCTGATGCCCGAATTCACGCTCGCCGCGCGCCTGCGCGGCTACGACGTCTACCGCCGCTGATCGCCGCGGCCCGTCTACGCTTTCTTTCGCGCCCTGCCCGACTTCTTCAACTGCTCCCAGTCCTTCACGGTTTGGTCGGCGTAGGCTACGCCAAAGCCGGCAATCGCCTCGGCGAAGGCCGTGCCCGAGCCGATGTAGCCTGCGATTGCCTGCGGATCGCCGGAGCGCGCATGGCCGCGTGCCAGCAGCTCGCCGCAGACCTCGGCGTAGGCTCGCAGGTTGACCCCGGCCAGGTCTTCGATCTCGATCGATCCCTTGTGGTTGTTGAGCTGGCGCACTAGATACTGGCGGTTGCCGATGTGCGTCCAGCCCAGGAACGGATCGGTCTGGATCTGCATGTACTTCTGCCCCTCGGCGACGCGCCGGCCGTCGTGCGCGGCGGGCCGCGCATCGGGCAGATACGGCGCGTAGGCCGACGCAACCTCTTCCTTGATCTGCAAAAAGAGCGGATCGCCGGCGCCGTTGCCTTCCATATACACGCAGTAGTCGCGCAGGCCCACGGAGCCGTTGCCCACCACCTTGAACGCCACATCCACGGGCCGGTAGAAGTCGAGCAGATGTTGCCGCTGCGGCTCCAGCATCTCTCGATAAGGCCCCAGCGAAGCCAGCACCGCCGCGGTTCGTGCGCCCGCGACGCGCGTCAGCATGGGCTTCGATTCCTTGAAGCGGCGCCGCGCTCCTGGCCGCGAGGAAGCCGGCGCGGTCAGCCGCTCCAGCGTGTGCTGCGGCGTGGCGCGCTCGGCCTTGGCGAGCGCCGCGTGCACCGGCATGGCCAGGTCGATGCGGTGCACCTGAAACCGGTTCACCTCCAGTTGCGGCATCCGGGAAAACGCGCGTATCTGCGCGGCGTAGCGCTCGATGCAGGCCTGGGCGGCTATGCGCGCGGAGCTGTCCTTGTGTCCCGCTGCGCGCCCGGCCAGCACCAGCGAGGCCGCCATGCGCTTCAGGTCCCATTCGAAGGGGCCGCGGATGGTCTCGTCGAAGTCGTTGATGTCGAAGACGAGCCTTCCGTCGGGCGCGGCGTAGGCGCCCAGGTTGCGCACATGCGCGTCGCCGCATAGCTGGCTCACGATGCCGGTCGACGGAAGCTGCGCCAGGTCCGCGGCCATCACCGGAGCCGCGCCGCGAAAGAACGCGAAGGGCGATTCTCCCATGAGCTCGTACTTAAGCTGGATCAGCGCGGGCACACGGCCGCGCATCGATCGCGCCACCAGTTCCAGCGCCGTGGCCGGCCGCGCTTTGGCGTGCAGCGCATCGTGTTGATGGCGCCCCGCCTGCTTGCGCCGCGTCTGGCCCAGCGCGCGCCGTTCTTCGGGAGTTGCCCATTGCATGTTCGCGCTTCTCCGTGCCGCTCGCATCCGGTCCCGTGGTCTCCGGCGGCGCCTTCCAGTGTCCTGCGTCAGAAATTCATATCACAAATAACTTGTCATCCTGAGCGAATTTTGGCGCGTTTTGCGCCAAAATGAGTCGAAGGATCTGCGGTTGTTCTTCGCTCATTGTGTCACGAAATTCGGGGACACCACACGAGCTTAACTTTCGCTTGGCCTGCGCTGCGAAAGGGAAGAACAGGCCCTCAGTAAGCCAATTGTAGAGCCGCGCCGCGGTAACCTACACCATCCGCCTTTGCGGGTGGCGTCCTAATTCCGGTTCCTTGCGGCAAGGGCTGCGCTTTGGGGGTGGCTACCTGCTTGTCATTAAGATGAAAAGGCCGAACAAAACAAGCGCAATCAGAACGACCCAGAAAATCGCGCTTCTTTCCCGCGTACTTTTGCGCGCGCCTCTCCTCCGCCTACCTTGGCGCTGAGCGGATTCCAGTGATTCATGAACGATCCCGTTGGGTCCAAGATTTGCCCGGGCTTTGAACCGACCTTTGATCTCTTCGATCTCAACCCATTCCACACCCTGGTCGCGTGCAATTTTGCCAGCTAGATTCACCGCATGCTGCTCATGATTTACCTTCCATTGGTCCTCATAGAGGACCAGGGACCCGTCGGCATGCCGCAGCGATTTTCGAATGATGACATCATACATGTCGATTGACCAGGGATTGTGGACAAACTCACATTGAAGGCTTGCCTGGCGCAGGTTCGGCTATGGACGATGCAGGCGTGCTTTTCAGCTCTTTCTCAAGCCGCGTGAAAAAGTTCTGGACGTCTCCGCTGCAGAGCCGAAAGCCCATCGTGTCAGGGTATACCCGAGTGCACTTCACCTCGATCTTCGTCGCGGTGCAGGGATTAGTCTCGCCGCAGCCGTCGGGAAGCCCCGTGAAGAACACGTCCAGCTTGTTCACCCCAAGGTATGCACCCGAAGAACCCGTGGAGAAAGAAAGTGTGAGTGTCTTCGCATCAACGGTAGCGCCAACGCCTCGTTGCGCGACGCGGACAGCAGCCGCGAACACCTGTGCAGGAGGATACTTAAACATCTTGTGGGACGTACCGGCAATCGCACTTGGACAACACAGAAGCATGATCGCCAGGGCGGGCGTCAAAAGCAAAACCGATAATCGAAGGGGTGCAAATTTCACGATTTTTCGATCACGCTGCCCGATTTGCCTCGGGTACGTGCTCTGATTCTATTCCCTTTGGAGGCCGGAAGGGGCAAAGAATATCGGCAGGTGCTTATCGCGTTACACCCTCCGCGACTACTCAAACTCAGATTAGGACATCACCCCTTTGCGGGACAACATCGAGCCGCGCGTAATTTACACTTTCTCTGGAAGCCCGCGCCTCTCTTCATCGCTGCCTGAATGAACCAATGAGGGCTCCCCTCCGGTATTTCCGCTTGGGAGGAATCTCCTTTCGATGCGAGCTGGATCTCTTCTATTGCCCGTCGTCGTGGCCTTGCCCTTCGCCGCGTTGTCTGCCGCCGCGCAGCCGCCCGGGAAACCGCTCACTGTCGAGGCCATCTACGCTCACGGACCGCTCATCGGAAATTTGCCCGACCAGATTGCCTGGTCGCCGGACGGCAAACACCTGACCTATCTCGACGGCGGACAACTGATGGACGTGGATCCCGCAACGGGCAAAGCGCACGTGCTGGTGAGCGCGGCCAAGATGGCGCCCCTTGGCGAGAGCGGCATGTCGGAGCTGGACCGCGATCGTCGCGAGCGCTACAACATGGCCAGCTACCTGTGGGCGCCGGACTCTGCCCACCTGCTCTTCGACTCCAATGGCCGGCTGTGGCTTTACGATCTGCGCACCGGCACTGGAGTGCAGATCGGCTTTACCGGTCTCTCTTCCGGAGACGACCCCAAGTTCTCCCCTGACGGCTCATCCGTCTCGTTCATCCGCGATCATGGCTTGACGGTGATCCGGCTGCGCGATACGGGCATGCCCACCCAGACTCTCGCTCCGGCGCCTGGTCCTTCGGCCGCCAACGGGCAGTCGCTTCTCAACGGCGAAGTGGATTGGGTGTACGAGGAAGAGCTCGACGTGCGCAGCAACTACTTCTGGTCGCCGGACTCAAAGAACATTGCCTATCTGCAGATGAACGAGACCCAGGTGCCGCAATACCCGCTCACCGACTGGATTCCCAACCATGCGCAGGTGGACTGGCAGCGTTACCCGCAGCCGGCGGATCCGAACCCCGATGTGCATCTGGGCGTGGTGGCGGCGCACGGCGGCAAAACCGTGTGGATAAAGATCCCCTTACAAGGCGGCGACGATTACGTGCCGCGCTTTGGCTGGGTCGACCGCAAGACCCTCTGGATCGAGACGCTGAGCCGCGATCACCGGCGCCGCGCACTGTATTTTGCCGGCGCCGATGACGGAGACGCGCGCCAGATGCTGGAGATCGCCGACGACAAGTTTCTCGACGAGGACTACGACGTTGCCGTGGGGGATGGAGCGATCGTGCTGACCAGTTGGAGCGATGGGCATAACCACCTCTATCTCTACAGCTACGACAAGGAAAAGCCGCTCGCGGCCGGCGCGAAGCTCGAGCGGCAGTTGACCAGGGGCGATTTTGAAGTGGGCGATGTGTACAACGTAGACACTGCGCGGAAGATCGTGGACTACGCCTCCAACGAAAGCAACCCTCTGGAACAACAGATTTGGCAGGTAAGCTTTGCCGGCGATCGCAGGCTGTTGAGCGGCGGCGCGGGATTTCACGAGGCCGCCTTTTCACCCGACGGCGGCGCGTTCGCCGACAAATTTTCCGCGCTCGTGACGCCGCCGGCGATGCGCATCTGCCAGGCGCCCGATCCGCCTTCCTCCACCGGCGCGTGCCGCGTCTTTTGGCAAACGCACGCGCTCGATTCCTACCGTCTGCGTGTGCCGGAACAGCTCCAGGTCAAGGCCCACGACGGAACCACGCTCTACGCCACGCTGCTGCTGCCCGCGGGCGTGGAAAATCCGGCCGCCGTACCGCTCATCGTGAACCCCTATGGAGGGCCCCACGAACAGAGGGTGGCCGGCAAATGGGAGCGCGATCTGCTCTTCGACCAGCTGCTGGCGCAACACGGCTTTGCCGTGCTCCACGCCGACAATCGCGGCATGGGTAGCCGCGGGCGCGCCTTTGCGCAGGCTGCCTACCGCGACTTCGGCCCCGTGCAGCTTGAAGACCAGTTGACCGTCGTCGATGCGGCCCTGGCCAAGTATCCGCAACTCGATCCCAGGCGATTGGGTTGGTGGGGCTGGAGCTGGGGCGGCGCCTTCACGCTCTACGCGCTCACCCACTCTGACCGCTTCCGCGCCGGCGTGGCCGTAGCGCCGGTCACCGACTGGCGCGACTACGACTCCATCTACACCGAGCGTTATCTCGGCCTTCCCACGGAGGACCCCGACGGCTATCGCAATTTCTCCGTGGTGAACTCGGCGGCGAATTTGAAGGGACGGCTGCTCCTCGTGCATGGAACCGGCGACGACAACGTGCACATCGAAAACACCGTGCAGTTCGTGCAGAAGCTCATCGAAGCCGGCATTCCCTACGACCTGCAGATTTACCCGCGCAAGACGCACTCCCTCTCGGGACCCGGCGTGCGCACACACCTTTACAACCGGATCCTTGCGCAGTTTGAGCAGTATCTGAAGCCGGAGCCGTCTGACACGGGGAGCAATCCAGCCAGACCCTAGAGCATTTCTCCCCATGGGATATAGGCATTCCAAACAGCCAAGTTGACGCGAACACCAGTGAGCGGCAACCTTCTCGACGGTTGGCGCTCCACAGGATGGGGAGAAATGCCTTAGACCTCGTGGTGACGGAAGATGTCGTCCTTATCGCGGCCAGAGCACTTGGTGCACTCCAGGCAGCAGATCAGGAGAACCGCCACCCCGGCCGTGACCAGCACGGCAAGTACGTTGCCGTTAATTCCAATCCAATGCATCAGGGTCTGCACCTTCAACCACCGTCCCGGAGAAGCTCCGTCCCTTCACAACGGGTTGCGATGTGCGAGCATCGTACCGGCTCTAATTATGAGACAAATACTCACCCTTTTGGGTGAGTCCTTACAGCTTTTGAGGGATTTTTTGGGGATTGCGCCAGAATCTTATTGCAAAATGGAGAAGAAAAAGCGAAAATTGTGGGTAAATGGCTCCTGACTCCAATTCGGCGGTGGCGCCCCTTCCCGAACAGTGCCCAGGGGAGTTCGCGGGCCTTGATTTCCCGCTGGAGGGTTTTCGGCAGGAGCCGGAAGGCGTCCCGGAACACGATTCGCCGCGGGAACCCCGGCTCAACTGGCTCTTCGTCGATCTGAATTCCTACTTTGCCTCCGTCGAGCAGCAGGTCCGGCCCGAGCTGCGCGGCCGTCCGGTGGGCGTGGTGCCGTCCATGGTCGACACAACCTGCTGTATTGCCGCCAGTTATGAGGCCAAGGCCTTCGGCGTCCGCACCGGAACCATCGTCGCCGATGCCAAGCGCATGTGCCCGGAAATCGTTCTCGTCGAAGGCCGTCACGAGCTCTATACCGAATATCATCACCGCATTGTTGAAGCTGTGGAGAGCTGTGTCCCCGTCACCGCCGTCTGCTCCATCGACGAGATGGCTTGCCGCCTGATCGGCCGCGAACGCCCGCTGTTGAACGCAATCGATCTGGGCATGCGCGTGAAGACCACCATTCGCCGGCGCGTGGGCGAGATGCTGCGCAGTTCCGTCGGCCTCGCCACCAACCGCTTCCTGGCCAAGGTCGCCAGCGACATGGAAAAGCCCGATGGCCTGGTGGCATTGCCGCTGGACATTTTGCCCGAGGCGCTCCGGCAGCTCACCCTCCGCGATCTGCCCGGCATCGGCGCGCGCACCGAGCAGCGGCTGAACGGCAAAGGCATCCGCACCATGGACGATCTGATGGCCCTCAACCGCGAGCAGGCCGGCGAGATTTGGGGATCGGTTTGGGGCGAGCGGTTCTTTTACTGGCTGCGCGGCGAAGACTTCGACACGTCCGAAACCGGGCACCAGAAATCGATCGGCCACTCGCATGTGCTGGCGCCGGAGATGCGCACCGCGGAAAAAGCCTGGGCCGTAGCGCACAAACTGCTGCACAAGGCGGCGATGCGGCTGCGCGCGGCGGATCTGTGGGCCAGCCACATCGGCCTCGCCATCGGCTTCGCCGTGCCGCGCTCTCAGAACACTCCCGTCTTTCACCCCAGCGACAAGGACCCGTCGCCGGGGGCCCCGATCTCCCGCTTCGGCGTGCCCGCGCGCGGCTGGCATAGCGAACTCAGGCTGAGCGAGTGCCAGGACAACCAGACGCTCATCGCCGCGCTGCGCCGCCTCTGGAATTCGCGCCCCTCCGGCGCGTCGTACCAGCACCCCTACTTCATCGGCGTGCAACTCAACGGCCTTGTCCCCGACCGCCTGCACACGCTCGCCCTCTTCGACGGCCTCGAAGAAGAGCAGAGCCGCACCCGCCTCAACGCCGCCATGGACCAGATCAACGATAGATACGGCATGAGCACGCTTGCCCCCGCCGCCATGCTCGCCGCCTACAAGGCCGCCCCCACGCGCATCGCCTTCACCAGCATTCCCGATTTGTTTTGAAAGCAGCGCCGGACTCCAGACCGCCCCTTTCACCACTCCTGCGCTTCTCGTCTTCCTGCTTCAAAACGAAAATGGCCAAGCCAGGAAGTCGAACAGCACGTGAAACCCTCCCGGAGGGAGGGACGAGAATAGCCCAGGGTGAAGTCTGCCGCAAGGCGGACGAAACCCTGGGAAGAAGCGTACAGGTCGCAGGGCGCCCCGTAGGGCCGCCCGAATTCTATCCCCAAACGTAGCGCGGGTCGTATTCCATTTGATGTTTCTTCAGAAAGGCGATGAACTCGGCTTGGAAATCGTGTTTCCGATGGCGCTCTTTCTGACTGGCGATGTATTTGAGCGTGGCGTCCACCTGCGCCCATCCAATGGAGAATGCTCCGTATCCTTCCTGCCATTCGAAGCCTTCTATCGCGCACGTTTCGCGCATCCAACGCGAAGATTCGCTCTTGATCTCCCGCATCGCTTTGGCAATTGGCAGGGAGGATGGCAAAGACAAGAGAATGTGGGCATGATCGTCCGTTCCACCCACTCCGAGGGCCTTCATTTTACGCTTCCGCGCAATCCCTCCCATGTAGGACCATAGACGCGGCTGAATCTCAGCAGTGATGATCTTGCGCCGCTCCTTGGTGGAAAAGACACAATGAAAGAGCGCGCAGCAGTAGGTGTGGGACATGATGAAATCCTAATTGAGCCGGGGAAGACCGGCCGGCCCTCCGGGGCGGACGAATCCTTTGCCCACGGCATCCCAGGGCTTCGTCCGCTGTCGCGGACCTCGGCCTGGGCTATTTTCGTCTCGTCCCTCCAGGACGGCGTGGACTACTTTCGTCTCGTCCTTCCGAGGCGATGTTGGCGCGACCATTGCTCTCTACTTTTCTCGAGGAATTGTCAATCGCCCGCAGCCTCCCGGAGGGAGGCATCGAAAATAGCCCCGAGTGGAGTCCGCCGAATGGCGGACGGGAACCCGGGGGAACAGCCGGCCAATATGACCGCCGCGCCCCGTAGGGCCGCCCGAATCTCATCCCCATACGTAACGGGGGTCGTATTCGATGCGATGTTTCTTCAGAGATGCGTCTTCAGTGCCCCACCGGCGCGAGCGCGTGCGAATTGAGCTTCCCGATCCGCCCATGCGGGCCGACGACAAATGGCAGCGACAGCGCATTCCAGTCGCGGTCTGCGTCGGGCGCTTCGTGCATCGCCGGATCGGGATGCAGCGCGCGCCAGTTCTTCCCATCGTCCGTCGAAATGTCCGTGCCATTCGGTCCCACGGTGATCCAGGCCTTCGCATCGCCGTCGTAGGCCACGGCGGAACGGTAGCCGTGGGGAAGTGTTTGAGCGGGTAGCCAAGTTTCACCCAGGTCTGTGGACATTGCTGCAGTTCCTGAACTCGCATCTGGCTTGGTATAGTCTCCGCCTACAGCAACGAGGAAGTAGTCCGAGGGGTGTTCGCAATCGGTGCATCGGGGCAGTGTGAAACGGAAGCCCAACGAAAAGACGCCAGAGCTTTCGGTACCGCTTTCCAGCGGGATCGGGGTTCTTGACCATTGTCGACTGCGAAAAGCTTCAAAAAAAAACGCCCCGCCCGAACCTCCAGTTACGAATCCTCGCATGTAGCCACTTGGGGTCTGAGAGAACAAGCTGTTACTTGCCGCAAAAGCTGCGATTGGCTTTCCCTTGATCAGGAGGCCGCTCCGCTTGTCGCGCTTCCAAGTCTTTCCACCGTCGGTCGTCTCGAAAAGAGCGAATCTGTTCTTCACCGGATCTCCAAGTAGTATCCCGTAGCCGGTTCGATGAAGCCAAAAACAGTTGAAAAAACCTTCCGGCGAATCCGGATTCGTAAACACCAACGTCCACGTCTGGCACCCATCCGTCGTCTTATACATCCGCGACAGATCGCCCTTGCCGCTCGACATCACGATGGCGGTGTTCGTATCGAAGGCCTGGATGCCGCGAAAGTCCAGATGCTCGGCGCCGGGAGGAATCGCGCACGTCTGCCACAAGTACCCTCCGTCCTCCGTGCGCAGCACGGTCCCGTTCGTGCCGGAGGCCCACGCCACCCCTCCGCCCACGTTGTCGATGCCGCGCAAATCGGCCGTAGTGCCCGACTTCTGCATCTCCCACTGCGCCTGCGCCGCTGCGCCAGCCACAAAAACGAACGCGAGCAACCAAACCATCCGTCTCATACCGACCAGTGTAGGCCACAGAGCAGGGATCAGGTTTCAGGGGTCAGAGATCAGACTGGCCCGGCGATTTGCTGAACTTTTTCGCCGCCGCTCGCGTAACTCTCTGCATCCCATCCCGCGCATTTCTGCGGATTAGAAGGTAGCAGCAGGTTTTATGGCCGCGAGCTGGCAGCCCGACTTCGAACGACTCGTCGACGAGCACCAGTCGATGGTCTTTTCGCTGGCGCTGCGCATGACCGGCGACCGCGGCCTGGCCGAGGAGATTGCGCAGGACGTTTTTATGGAGCTCGACCGCCATCTCGCGAAGATCGCCTCGCCCGATCATGCGTGCTTCTGGCTGCGGCGCGTCGCCATGAGCCGTTCCGCCGATGCCTTGCGCCGCCGGCGCGTGCGTGGCATCGACTTGTGGGTCGAGATGGATGAGAACCACGGCGCGCAACGGGAAGAGCGCGGCTCGCCGCTGGCGTCGCGCGTGGAGCGTCTGCTCGCCACCTTGCCCGATGCGCAGCGCGCGGCGCTCGTCCTCCGCTACCAGGAGGACCTGACGCCGGAGGAGATTGCGGCCACGCTCGGCGCGCCGCTGGCTACGGTGAAGAGTCACCTGCAGCGGGGATTGAAGCTGTTGCGTGCCAAGGCCGAGTGCCAGTTGAAGGAGTACATCCGTGGTGCTTGAACCGATGGACAACTTTGAGCGCGAGCTGAGCGAGGCGCTCGAGCGCCGGCCCGCGCCCCTCAGCCTGAAGCGCGGGATTTTGGAGCGCCGCTGGCAGCAACGCAGCCGGCAACGCATGCGCATGGTTTGGTTCGAGCGGCTCGCAGCTTCGTTGGTCCTGGCGGGTGTGGCGGGCGGAGCCGTCATCGGGCACTACGCTGTCGAGCGCCGTAAGGGCGAAGAAGCGAAACAACAGGTGTTTACTGCGCTGCGCATCGCCAATCACGCGCTTGAGGAGATGAACGCGCAATTGAAGCAGCAGGACAGGAATTTCCGGTAACCATTCCTCCGGCGGCGGTCTGCCCCGCCGCACCGGCGGGCAAAAAATCGCCGGCGATCCCGGTTCCGCGGGATCCCGGCAGAGATGAAGGAGAATCGAACATGAAACATCGCGTGGTGGTTTTGATTTTGGGAGCCGCGGCTCTGGTAGCTCCGGCTCTGGCCCAAACCTTGCCGGTGTCGGCTCCGGTGGAAAAGGAGCTTGCCGCTCGCGCCTCCAACGTGAGCGAGGTAACGCTGGGCAAGGGCATGCTCGACTTCGCCGCGAGGTTCATGGACGGCAAGGACGAGGATCAGGCCGCGGTAAAGCTGTTGATCCACGGTCTCGACGGCATCTACGTTCGCGATTATGAATTCGACAAGGAAGGGCAATTCTCCGCCGGGCAGATCGAGCAATTGCGCAAGTACTTCGAGACCAGCGAGTGGTCGCCGCTGGTGCGAGATCGGGACAGCAAGACCGGCGAGTCGAGCGACGTAATGGTCAAATTGGTGAATGGCCAATCGGGCGGCTTGTTCATCCTCGATGTTGAGCCCAAGGAGATCAGCATCGTTCTGATTTTGGGGCCCATCCGCATGGACCAGCTCGGGAAATTGAGGGGGTTGAGCGGACTGGGCGCGTTGGGCGACGTGGACAAGAATACGCGCGGCAAAGACAAGGTTGATAACAAGACCGGAAAAGGCGACGGCCAATGAACCGGCAATTTTTCGTTCCCCTCGGCTGCGCGGCGCTGTGCCTCATCGTGGTGGTTCCGTGGGTGGCGCTGGCGGCTGGCGGCGAAGGCGGCTTTGACGGCGTGGTGAGTTCGATTGAGCACCAGTATCATGTGCAGGCCACGCGCATTCCGTTCATGGGGCTGGCAAGCCTGGTCGCGGGCACGGCTACGCACGCCGGCGTCTCCGGCGTGCACGTCGCCGAGTTCGAGCACTTCTCCGCGCCCGTGGACAGCGAGGAGCTGAACCGCATGGTCGAGCAGAAACTGGGCCAGGGATGGGAGCGCATGATTCGCGAGACCAGCCGCCACGGCAACGAGCAGACGCTGATCTTCGCGCATCCCGAGGGCAAGCGGATGGGCCTGTTCATCCTCGATCTCGACGGCAACGAGATGGACGTGGTCGAGGTCTCCGTCGATCCCCAGCAGCTGAAAGATACCGTCGGCAAGTACGAGCATCGCGGCCAAGACGGGGGCAGCAACAATTCGGACTAAAGCCCCCGCTACAACGACCCGCCATCCTGAGCGAAGGTCGTCCGCCGGCAAAGGATTATTGCGCTACGGCGTTCGCGTCCTCAACTCTACAAACATTTCCTGGAAGCGCGGCAAATCCAGTTCCATCTGCGCCTGGACCAGCCGCACGCTGGTCGTGGCTTCAGCTTTTCCGGCCAGGTTTGCCGCCCGCCGTTCTGACCACTGATCACTGATTACTGACCACTGTTTTACCGCCGTCCAAACCCTCTTGGCTTGAACTGCGGCGCCACGGGCAGGTTCGTCTTGCCCTCGGGGTAGACCACCAGAAAGCGTTCCTGCCCCTCGCCCACGCTGGCTGTCTCCACTCCCTGGAGCGACCGGCAGGCCAGGTGCAGCAGGCGCCGCTCGCGGCTGTTCATCGGCGGAAAACTGTAGGGCATTCCCGTCTGGCGCACCTTTTCCGCGGCGGTTTCGGCGGCCAGGCGCAGCTCCTGCGCGCGGAGCGCCTTGAAGTTGGCGGCGTCGAAACTCACCAGATCGTGCTCGTGGTGCTCCAGGCGCAGCATTTGCACGGCCAGCGTTTCCAGCGATCGCAACAGCTCGCCGTTGTGCTGGACCACGAGCGGCACATCCGGCCCGCCCAGCTCCACGTAGATCTGGCGCGCTTCGATGCCCTGCGGATCGTGCACTCCATCTCCCGCCGTAATGCGGTACTTCAGGCGCAGCCCGCCCAGCTTGTTCAGGGTATTCAGGAATCCGGCAATTTTCTGGGCAGCCTGCTGCAGGTCGTCAATCGGCATAACAAACAAGTATCGCAGAGTCGGGCACGGATGGGGACCGATTTCCTGAAATCCACCCCTCTTCGGCGAACGCTGCCGCGCCGCTCCCGTTTCTTCTCAGAACTCACTCACACACGCTCGTCCGCCTCTGCGGCGGCGCTCTTCGGCATTTCATTTCAGATAAAATTCAGTTTTGCCTTGTATGCTTCTAGTGTGACCGGGAAAGACGGAACTCGTTGCGTCATGAGACTGTGCGGCCACGCACTCCTGGCCTCGGCTGCTGTCTTTCTTTTCCTTCTGCTCCCGGCCCTTGCCGCCTGCGCTCAGGCGCAAACCGGTACCGCCTCGGCGGACGCCTCCACTGCCGGAAAGCCGGTCGTCGTCACACTCGACGACGCGATCCGCCTGGCGGAGGCGAGCGAGCCTGCCTATGCCGCCGCCGCTGCCGCCAGCCAGTCCGCTGACCTCGACCGATCCGTCGCCCGCGCAGGCCTGCTGCCCAATGCGCGCTTTTTGAGCCAGGACATCTACACACAGCCCAATGGGATCTACACCGAGGGCGATGCCGGCGAGCCTTCGGCGCCTTTGCCCAGGTTCGTCGCCAACGACTCGCGTCCCCACGAGTACATGGCCCAGGGGATTGTTGACGAAACGCTCAGCCTGGCGGGAACGGCGGCCTTGCACCGTGCCGACGCCCTGGCGGCCATGGCCCGCGCCGAGCAGGAGATTGCGCGCCGCGGGCTGGTCGCCGCCGTCACCGGCCTCTTCTATACGTCTCTGGCGGCGGACCACAAGCTCACTGTGGCCGGGCAGGCAAGCCAGGAGGCCGCCGATTTCACCCGGCTGACCACCGAGCGCGAGCAGGCGCGAGAAGCCGCTCATGCTGACGTCGTCAAGGCGCAGCTCGTCGAGCAGCAGCGCGGCCGCGACCTCGAAGACGCGCGCGTGGCCGCGGAGAAGGCCCGTCTTGATTTGGGCGTGTTGTTGTTCTCCGATCCCCGAACGCAATACACGCTGAGCGCGCCCCAGGCCGCACCGCCCCTGCCCTCGCAAACGGATGCCGAGCAGGCCGCCGCGAGAAACAACCCCGAGCTGAAGAGCGCGCTCGCCGCGCTTGCCGCGAACAACGCCGATGTGCAGGCCGCATGGGGCGCCCTGCTTCCCAATGTCGGTCTCAACGTCACCTACGGCATCGACGCCAATCAATTTGCCGTCAATGGCCCCCTTACCCCCGGCGGTTTGAAGGCGCGTAACCTCGGCTACTCTACGAGCGTTACGGTGAACCTCCCCGTCTGGGATTGGCTTGCCGGCGAGAACAAAGTCAAGCAGAGCCAGATTCGCCGCGATGCCGCGCGGGTGGCCCTCACCAACACGCAGAGGCGGCTCATCGCGCAACTGGAAGAGGCGTATTCCGAGGCTCAGGCAGCGCGCGACCAGCTCGCGTCGCTCGACCAGAGCGTGGCCACCGCCGCCGAGAGCCTGCGCCTCACCAAACTGCGCTACACGGGCGGTGAAGCCACGGTGCTCGAAGTCGTGGACGCGGAAAATACCTACGTGAGCGCGGAAAACGCGCGTGAAGACGGGCGCGTGCGCTATGAGACCGCGCGGGCCGTTTTGCAGACAATCACAGGAACAATGTGAATCGACCATGAGCACAACGACGAAGCAGAGCACAACCCGAAGCACAAGCCTTGTGCGCCCGAGCTGGGTGCTGGCGGCCGCCATGGCGCTGCCAGTTGCGTTTTTGCCCGGCTGCAAGAATGCTGCCGCGCCGCCGGTGCTGGTCACCGTGCAGGCCCAGCATCCCGTGCAGGGGCCTATCGCTGAACAGATCACCGCCGACGCCATTCTGGCGCCGATTGCACAAGCGGCAATCGCGCCCAAAATCAGCGCTCCGGTGCGGAAGTTTTACGTTGAGCGCGGGCAGCGGGTGCACGCCGGTGAGCTGCTGGTGACGCTTGAGAACAACGACTTGGCGGCGGCAGCGACTGACAACAAAGGATCGCTTGAGGCAGCGCAAGCGGCGTACGCCACGGCCACCAAAGCGCAAGTGCCGGAAGACACGCTCAAGGCCGAGTCGGACCTGGCCGCGGCCAAGGCCAATCTCGATTTGAACAAGAGCATCGTAAAAAGCCGCAAACAGTTGTTCGCCGAGGGGGCGATTCCGGGCCGCGACCTGGACACCGCGAAGGCTGCGCTGGTGCAGGCGCAGGCGGCCTATGACGCGGCTTCGCAGCACTTGGAGTTGGTGCGGAGCGTGAGTCACGAAGCCGCGCTGAAAGCGGCAAAGGGACAGTTGACCTCAGCCGAAGGCAAGTACAACGGCGCTGAGGCTCAGGTCAACTATTCCCAAATTCGCAGCCCCATCGACGGGGTCGTCACCGACCGGCCTTTATTCGCCGGCGAAACCGCTCCCGCAGGCACGCCGTTGATCACCGTGATGGATACCACCGTGCTGCTGGCTAAGACACACATCGCGCATAGCCTTGCGCAGCAATTGAAGGTGGGCGAGGCCGCCGCAGTGCTCGTGCCGGGAGTTGCGGATCCCGTTTCCGCAAAGGTCACCATGGTGAGCCCGGCGCTGGACCCCGGCAGTACGACCGTCGAGGTGTGGCTGAAGATCGACAACAAGACGGGTAAGCTCAAGGTCGGTACGCCGGTGAAGGTGTCCATCACGGGCAGGACCGTCGCCCAGGCGTGGAGGGTTCCTGACTCCGCCATCGTGACGGCGGACGATGGCTCGAAGTCGGTGATGGTGGTGGGCAGCGATGGCGAGGCGCATCGCAAGCCGGTCACGCTGGGCATTGACGACGGCACGGACGTGCAGGTCTTAGGCGGCCTTGCGCCCACGGATCTCGTCATCACCGGCGGCGCCTACGCGCTGGACGAAGGCGCCAGGGTGAAGATCGGCCCTGCCGCTAACAACCAAGACACGGGCAGCGGAGGCAACAACTGATGCCCGCCGGTTCGTTGGCAGGTGGCGAAAAGCCCTTCTGGCTGGCCCGGTCCACGCGCACCATCTTTTTCTTTGCCGCCATCCTCACCGTCGCGGGCATCTATCTCGCCTTTCAGGTGCCCATCTCTGTCTTCCCTGATACCAACTTTCCCCGCGTCATCATCGGCATCGACAACGGCGTAATGCCGGTCGAGCAGATGGAAGTCACCATCACGCAGCCCATCGAGAATGCGGTCAACTCCGTTCCTGGGCTTACCTCCGTGCGCTCCATCACCAGCCGCGGCTCGGCCGAGATCGACCTGTCCTTCAACTGGAACGTGGACATGGTCCTCTCGCAGCAATTGGTCGATTCTGCGATCGCCGAAGTACAACAGACTTTGCCTCCCACGGTCCGCATCTCCACCAACCGCCTCACCTTCGCCACCTTCCCCATCCTTGGCTATAGCCTCACCTCCGACACGGTTCCCGAGACCCAGCTCTGGCAGCTCGCCACCTACGATCTGAAGCCGCCGCTCAACCGTGTCGAAGGTGTAAGCACCGTCGTCGTCCAGGGCGGCCAGGTGCCGGAATTTGCCATCGCGCCCAACCCCGCCCTGCTCCAGGCCACCGGCGTCACCGTCACCGACATCGTGAACGCCATCAACGCGTCCAACATCGTGCAGTCGCCCGGTCTTTACACGGCCAATCACCAGTTGATCCTGGGCCTCGTGGGTGCGCAGGTGCACTCGCTCGACGGCCTGCGCCAGCTCGTCGTCAAAACCACTCCCGCCGGCGCTCCCGTGCGCCTCAGTGACGTGGCCACCGTCGAGCCCTCCACCATGCCCGTCTACACGGCTGTCACAGCGAACGGCAAAAACGCTGTGCTTCTCAGCATCACGCGGCAACCCGCCTCGAACACAGTCGCCGTGGCCGATGCCGTGGCCGGCGAAGTTGCCGGGCTCCAGCAAAAGCTGCCTCCGGGCGTCAAGCTCGATCTCTTTTACGATCAGTCGCAACTGGTGCGCGACGCCATCTCCAGCGTGCGCGACGCCATCTTTATCGGCCTCGCTCTGGCCTGCGTCATTCTCTTCCTCTTCCTGCGCGACTGGACCTCGTCGCTCATCGCGGGTCTCGTGATTCCCGTTACCGTTGCCGTCACCATCGTGGCGCTGTGGCTGATCGGCGAGAGCTTCAACCTGATGACGCTCGGCGGCATGGCCGCGGCCATCGGCCTGGTGATTGACGACGCCATTGTGGTGGTCGAAAACATCGTGCTGCATCGTGACTCCGGAGAGCATCGCGGCCAAGCGGTGCGCAATGCGCTCAAAGAGATCGTCACGCCGCTGGTCTTTTCCACCATCACTCCCGTCGTCGTCTTTCTGCCGCTGGTCTCAGTCAGCGGCGTCACCGGCGTCTTCTTCCGCGCGCTGGCCATCACCATGACCGCTGCCCTGCTCACCTCGCTGGCGCTGGCGCTCACCTGGACGCCCGGCCTGAGTTACGTCCTGCTGCGTGAAGAAGGGGTCCCCATCGACAGGTCTTCGTCGCTGGGGTCAGAAGACCCCAACCGTGCCGCGCGCCACGCCGGCGCTGGCCCTATTTTCATGCGTGTTCTCGATGTCCATCGGCGAGTTCTGGAACGCGCCCTCGCCAAGCCTCTTTGGGCCGGCGGAATCTGTGCCCTTCTGGTCCTTGCCACCTGGGGCGGCTACCAGTTGCTCGGCACCAATCTGCTGCCGGATATGGACGAGGGCGGCTTCATCCTCGACTACATCATGCCCGCCGGTAGCTCTCTTGCCGAGACCAACCGCGTGCTCGAGGATGTCACGCGCATCCTCCACTCCATTCCCGAAGTCGAAAACACCTCGCGGCGCACCGGCCTGCAGTTGGGCCTGGCCGCGGTCACTGAAGCCAACACCGGCGACTTCACGGTCAAGCTCAAAGAAAAACGCAGCCGCTCCGTCTGGGGCGTGATGGATGAGGCGCGCGCACGCATCAAAGCGGCCGAGCCGGAGCTGGGCGTCGAGCTCACGCAGGTCCTGCAGGACAACATCAACGACCTGTCCAACGCGCCGGAGCCGATCCAGGTAAAGATCTTTTCGGGCGATGCCGCGCTGCTCAACCAGTTAGGCCCGCGCGTGGCCGATGCCATCGGCAACATCCCCGGCGTCGTCGATGTCAAGAATGGCGTCGACAACACCATCAGCGGGCCCGCCACCAACTTTCAGGTCGATCCCATCGTCGCCTCGCGCATGGGCTTTACTCCCGCCGAAGTCTCTGACGATGCAACTTCCATCCTCGACGGAATCACCACCAACCCGCTCATCACCAACGGGCGCGCTTATAACATTCGCGTGCGCCTTTCAGAGGAGCATCGCGGCTCGCTCGACGCCATCGAAAACACCGTGTTCAACAGCGCCTCGGGCCATACGGCTACCCTTGCCTCGCTCGCCAACGTCAAGCAGTTGCCGCCGCAAAATGAAATCCAGCGCGAAGACCTGCAACAGCTTGTCGAAGTCACAGCCGATCTCGAGGGTTCGAACCTCGGTGGAGTCATGCAGAAGGTGCAGCAGGCGGTCGCAGCCCTGCATCTTCCCGCATCGGTGCGTGTCGAGTACGGAGGCACGTACCAGCAGCAGCAGCAATCCTTCAGTGACTTGCTCCGCGTGCTCGTCCTGGCGCTGGCGCTGGTCTTCGGCGTGCTTCTGGCTGAGTTCCGCAACTTCCCCGCGCCCGTTGCGATTCTCAGCTCTTCAGTGCTTTCCATCTCCGGCGTCATTCTGGCCCTCCTGGTCACCGGATGCACGTTCAACGTCGCGTCGTTCATGGGCCTCATTATGGTCATCGGCATTGTGGCCAAGAACGGCATCCTGCTGCTCGACGCCGACGAGCGATTCCGCGCTGAGGGCGCTTCGGCGCACGAAGCCATGCTGCGCGCGGCGCAACGCCGCCTGCGTCCCATCGTCATGACCGCTCTTGCCGCGGTCTGCGGCATGTTGCCATTGGCCTTCGCCCTTGGCGCCGGCTCCGAGATGCTGCAACCGCTGGCCATCGCCGTCATCGGCGGCCTCACCATCTCCATGGTCCTCTCGCTTGTTGTCACGCCGCTGGTTTACTTCCTGCTCACGCGCCATCGCGCCGGCTTACCTCGGGTATCTGAGCCGTAGCGCAGCGCGTGGCAGAATAGACCTATGCCGCGCACCGATCCCATGCCTGAGAAGGCCGCCATTACCCAACAGCGCACCCATGAGCAAAAGCTCGACCAATTAGCCGAGGTCGCCGTCAAGGTCGGCCTCGGCCTTCAGCCCGGCCAGGAGCTCCTGATGACCGCGTCGATCGACGCGCTGCCGCTGGCGCGCCGCATTACCGAGCACGCCTACCGCGCCGGCGCTGCGCTGGTCACCACGCTCTTCACCGACGAAGAATCCGCGCTCATGCGCTATCGCTTCGCCCCCGGCGAGAGTTTCGATCGCGCCGCCGCCTGGCTCTACGACGGAATGGCCGCGGCGTTCAAGAGCGGAACGGCGCGGCTGGCCATCGCCGGCGGCAACCCCATGCTGCTGTCGCAGCAAGACCCTGAAAAGGTGAGCCGCGCCAATCGCGCGCTCTCGCAGGCCTATCGGCCGGCCCTCGAACTCATCACGCGCCACCAGATCAACTGGACCATCGTTGCCGGCGCCACGCCCGCGTGGGCGGCAGCCGTGTTCCCCGGCGATGCGCCCGATGCGGCTCTCGCCAAACTCTGGGATGCAATCTTCGAGGCCTCGCGCATTCATACCACCGATCCCGTCAGCGCGTGGAAGGCGCACGACGCCGATCTGCGCCGCCGCGCCGCACGCCTGAATGAAAAGCGCTATGCGGCTCTGCAATATCGCGGTCCCGGCACCGATTTTCGTCTCGGCCTTCCTCAAGACCATCTCTGGCTTGGCGGCGGATCGCATGCGCAAAACGGCTTTTACTGCATCCCCAATCTGCCCACGGAAGAAATCTTCTCCATGCCCCACAAAGACCGCGCCGATGGCACGGTTACTGCAACCAAGCCCCTCTCGCATCAGGGAACCATGATCGAAGGCATTCAGGTTCGCTTTGAGCGCGGGCGCATCGTCGAGGCGCGCGCAACCCGGGGCCAGGAAGTGCTGCAAAAGCTCATCGAAACCGACGAAGGCGCGCGCCGCCTGGGCGAAGTGGCCCTGGTCCCGCATTCGTCGCCCATCGCGCGCAGCGGCATCGTCTTCTCCAACACACTGTTTGACGAGAACGCCGCGTCGCACATCGCCTTGGGTCAGGCCTACGCATCCTGCCTGCGCGGCGGCGAGAAGCTCACCCCCGACGAGCTCGCCGCCAAAGGCGCAAACCAAAGCCTGATCCATGTCGACTGGATGATCGGCTCTGACCGGCTCGATATCGATGGCGTCACCGCTTCCGGATCTGCGGAGCCCCTCATGCGCCATGGCGAATGGGCGTAAACAGCGTTCCTAGCCATTGCCCAACCCTGGAATCGCAGCGTAGGATTTCACTGAAAAAGTTTTCATTTTTTCAGGAGTTCTCTGCCATGCGTCTTGCTGCCGCTCTACCTGCTGCCCTTCTCGCGCTTTGCTCCCTTACCGCTGCCGCGCAAGCGCCCGCAGCGCCGAAGGTTCCCCGGAAACCAGTCCAAAAGGCTGCCCCGCCGCCGGTGGCGCAAACCCCGCCCATGGGCTGGAACAGTTGGAACTTTTTCGCCGGCCGCGTCTCCGATCAGGACATCCGCAACGCCGCCGATCAGCTCGTCGCCACCGGCATGAAAGGCGCGGGCTACGTCTACATCAACATCGACGACACCTGGGAGGGTGAGCGCGACTCGAACGGTGTGCTGCACTCCAACTCGAAGTTCCCCGGCATGAAGGCGCTGGCCGACTACGTCCACTCGAAGGGGCTCAAGCTCGGCATCTACTCTTCGCCGGGACCCCAGACCTGCGCCGGCTATGCGGGCTCGCTCGGTCACGAAGTGCAGGACGCGCAGCTCTACGCCTCCTGGGGCATCGACTATCTGAAATACGACCTGTGCAGCTACATCCCCGAGGTGATGATGATACAGGCGCCCAACGACAAGGCCGCGCAGATGCGCCTGATGATCGCGGCCTACGGCAAGATGGACAAAGCGCTCAAAGCCACCGGCCGGCCCATCGTCTATTCGCTCTGCCAGTACGGATGGGACGCGGTGTGGGAGTGGGGTCCGCAGGTCGGCGCGAATCTCTGGCGCACCACCGACGACATCCAGCCCAACTGGAACAGCATGTATACCCTCCTCAACGAGCAGGCTGGCCTGGCCCCATACGCGGGCCCCGGCCACTGGAACGATCCCGACATGCTCGAAGTTGGCAACGGCAAACTCTCGCTGGCCGAGAATCGCACGCATTTTTCCATGTGGGCCATGCTCGCCGCGCCGCTCTTAGCCGGCAACGACCTGCCCAACATGACGCCCCAGGTTCGCGCCATTCTCACCAATCGCGACGTCATCGCCATCGACCAGGATCGTCTCGGCCGCGAAGCCACGCGCGCTTACTCCGAAGGCGAAGTGGACGTTTGGACGCGCCATCTCTCCGGTGGAGCCATGGCCATTGCAGTCGTCAACGCCGGCAGCGACCGCTACTCCACGCATCCTTTCCACCTGAGCCTGGCCAAACTCGGACTGCACGGCCCGCTAAAGGCCAAAGACCTCTGGACCGGCAAGCCGATCACCCTCACCGATAACATGCCGCTCGAAATCCCCAGCCACGACATTCTACTGGTGAGGATCGCAGCGCCGTAGTAGCCCGGCTCACGCTGCGGACCACTTCTGCGCCCAAGGTGTTCCTGTCTTCAGGCTTCTCACTCGATCCGTGGTGTTGGCGGCCACAACCTCGTCAAGCCTGCGCATCACTCACCGCGCCGTAGGCGCAGCGTTCGTTAGCCCCGCGCTTCAGCGTGGGGAAAGTCGATCCCGTGTAGAATGGGAGTCCCGTAGGGACGGCGCTCTGAAAGCTGGAACCCGTTCTTCGGCGTATGGAAGGTTTCGCGCGGAATTAACGCGTTCACCGCACACCCGCGCCGTAGGCGCAGTGTTCGTTAGCCCCGCGCTTCAGCGTGGGGTAAAGTCGATCCAGTGTAGAATGGGAGTCCCGTAGGGACGGTGCCAGCATGGCTCATACATACGCGAGCAATTTCATCCATTGTATTTTCAGCACCAAAGACCGGCGTCCCCTCATCGACGCCTCACGCATGGCAGAACTCTACGCCTATCTCGAAGGCATTGCGCGCGGCGAAGGCTTCTCATTGATCGCCGGCGGCGGAACTGCCAATCACGTTCACCTGCTTTTCGTCCTCCCGGCGCAACACCCCCTTGCTCATGCGGTCCAGAAACTCAAGGGCAGCTCTTCTCGCTGGATGGGGCGGAGCTTCTCCTGGCAGGAAGGGTATGGCGCATTCAGCGTCAGCCCCTCCCAGGTCCCCGCGGTGAAGAAATACATTCGCAACCAGGAACAGCATCATCGCAAGCGGGATTTCGAGCAGGAGTTCATCGCCTTGTTGCGTCATTGCGGAATCACATACGATGAGCGCTACGTATTCGGCTGATCGAAGCCGGTGCCGTTTCTACTCCGCCCGCCCCAAACACACCGCGAACCACCCCCGCGCGTCCGTCCACGTCGCCTCCGCGCGAAATCCCGCCTCGGCCAGCAGCGCCTCCGCCTGGCCGGGCGCGTACTTGTAGCTGTTCTCGGTGTGGATCGTCTCGCCGGCAGCGAACTCGACGGTCAAATCCAGCGCGCCGGCGCTCACCTGCTGGGCGATTCGGCTCACCAGGTGCATCTCCATCCGCGACTCGCGCGCATTCCACACCGCGCGGTGCGCGAAGGCCTCCGCACCGAAGTCCGCGTCCAGCTCGCGATTCAGCCTGATCAGTACGTTGCGATTGAAGGCCGCGGTCACGCCCGCCGCATCGTCGTAAGCGGCCACCAGCGTTGCTTCGTCCTTCACCAGATCCACGCCCAGGAGCAGCCCATCGCCCGTCTCGAGTCCTGCTCTCACCCGCCGCACCAGTCGTAAAGCCTCGCCCGGCTCAAAGTTCCCGATGCTCGATCCAATGTAGAGCACGAGCCGCCGCTCGCCGCCATCCGACGCGCCCAAATCGAACCTGCGTCCGTCGCCGTCTGTGTAGTCCATCGCGCGCGGCGTCACCGTCACGCCCGCGATCTCGCGTTCAATCCGCTGCTTCGCTCCATCCAGCGCGCTCGCCGACACGTCGACCGGCTCATAGAGCACCGTTCCCTGCCGCTCCACCGCGGCCCTGAGCAGCAGCCGCGTTTTGTCCGCCGACCCCGCGCCCAGCTCCGTAATGCGCAGCCGTGCGCCGTCCGCCGCTCGCGCCACCATCTCTCCCGCGTTCGCCGCCAGAATCCCCCTCTCCGTCCGCGTCAGATAGTACTCGGGCAGTTCCGTGATGGTTTCGAATAGCCGTGAACCGGCCTGATCGTAGAACAGCCAGGCAGGCAGACGCTTGGGCCGCGAGGTGAGTCCTGCGCGAACCGCCGCGGCGGCGCGTTGATCGATTTCAAGTACTGGGGCAAGGGAAGCTGTGCTCATCTGCTCTTCCGTTGGATGCGCCCGGAGCGCTTAGGACGCCAGCCTTATGCCGGAAAACTGCCACCTCGTCTCTGGCGCAAAGAAGTTGCGGTAGCTCACGCGGATGTGTCGTGCCGGCGTCGCGCACGATCCGCCCCGCAGAACCATCTGCCCGCTCATGAACTTGCCGTTGTATTCGCCCAGCGCGCCCGCAAGCGGCTGGAATCCCGGATAACCCAGGTAAGCGCTGCTCGTCCACACCCAGCAGTCCCCGTACCAGTGCTTCGCACCGTTCTCGTTTTGGATGAGTTCTGTAGAAGCCGTCATGAGCCGCCCGGAATCCAGCAGGTTCCCCTCCACTGTTTGGCCTTCCACTGCCGCCTCCCACTCGAACTCCGTGGGCAGCCGGTGGCCCGCCCAGCGCGCGTAAGCGTCTGCCTCGTAAAAACTTATCTGGCTCACCGGCGCGGCTTTAAGCCTCTCCAACGGCTGCTCGCCGCGCAGCGTAAACACGCTCCATGCGCCGTCTTTCTCCGTCCAGTAGAGCGGCGCGCGCCATCCGTTTGCCTTCACCGCATCCCACCCCGCTGAAAGCCACAACTCCGCCCTCCGGTAGCCTCCGTCGGCCATGAATTCCGCAAACTCCCCGCACGTCACCAGCCGGTCGGCCAGCTTGTACGGCTCTAGCCACACGCGATGCCGCGGCAGCTCGTTGTCGTAGCAGAACCCCTCGCCCGCGTGTCCCGCCTCTTTCAGCCCACCCTCGAACTCCAGAAATTTGAGCGCGATCCGCTGTTCCCCACTCCCGGTTTTCTGATCCCTGACCCCTGATCCCTGTTCCCTGTACTTCGGCCGCAGCGGATTGGTGAAAAACGCGTTCAGAATGTCGGTCAGCAGCAGCTCCTGGTGCTGCTCCTCGTGATTCACGCCCAGCTCGATCCGCCGCAGCGCCTCAGGCTCCGGCTCTCGCTCAAACAGCCGCTCCATGGCCGCGTCTACGTGCGCGCGGTAGCGCAAAACCTCCTCGAGTCCCGGCCGTGAAAACGACGACCGCAGCCGCTTCTCGGGAAACGCCGAAAAACTCTCGTAATAGCTGTTGAAGAGCCACGGAAAGTCCTCGTGGAAGAGCCGGTAACCCGGCAGGAACTCCCCAAGCACGAACGACTCGAAGAACCACGTCGTGTGGGCCAGGTGCCACTTGGCCGGCGAGGCCTCGGGGCACGACTGCACCATCATGTCCTCCGGCGTCAGCGGCTCGCACAAAGCAAGCGTGCGCTGCCGCACCTCGTTGAAACGATGGCCAATCTCCGGTTGCGGCCTGGAAACGCCGGCTGTGCTCACGGTATGTCCTCCCGTCTGCGGTGAGTGTAGCCCATTTTCATGAATTTGACTGTCTTTTCGGGGCCGCCGGGCAAACCCGGCCGGGCCTTTTTTCACCGCCAACTTCAACTCCGTCCGTCACATCCTTTCGCGGAAGATCGTGCGATATCCACCAGAACCTTTCAGGCCGTTGTCGAGCCTTTGCAAGGCATGGGAGCAGGGGTGCGCTCTAGGCTGGAATTTGTTGTGGAATGGTGCTCTAATTTCACCGGACGATCTGACGGTTTTGTCGCCCCCTGGCCGCGTCGACAGGAGGGACTGTGTTCACGCTCCAACCAAACCGATGGATCCTGGCTGCCGCGCTGGCCGCTCTTTCTTTTGCGGCGCCTTGGCTGCTGCCGGCCCAGGAAGAGGGCCAGGCTCCGGTTCCGGCCACCGCTGCCACCCCCTCGCCGATTCAACCTACCCCCGAGCAAATTGGCGACTCGCTCTCGGCTCGTCAGCGCTACCAGGCCGCCATTGCGGCCTACGCCAAAGCACCGCAGAGGACGGCCGGCATCTGGAATAAGATGGGCATCGCCTACCAAATGATGTTCAATTCCAGAGACGCCACGCGATGCTACAGGGAATCGCTCAAGCTCGATCCCGGCAATCCTGACGTTCTGAACAATCTGGGCACCATCTACGCCTCGCAGAAGCAGTACGGACAAGCAGACCGTATGTATCGCAAAGCCCTCAAGCTCGACCCCCGCTCCGCCATCACTCTAAAGAACCTCGGCACGAACTACCTGGCGCAGCATAAGTACAACAAAGGTTGGCAGGCCTACCAGAAGGCCCTGGCCATCGATCCGCAGATCTTCACCGCTCACACGAGTCCGAGTGTCGAAAACCCCTCCGATGTGCAGGAGCGCGGCGCCATGAACTACTACATGGCGGCGGGTTGCGCACGCGCCGGGTATGCCGATTGCGCGGTCCAATACCTCCGCCTGGCGCTGGATGAGGGTTTCACGACGCGCAAAAAAGTCCTGATTGACAGCGAGTTCGCCAGCCTGCGCTCCAATCCGGCCTTCCAGCAGTTGCTCGCCGAACAAAGTAAGCAATAGGCGCCCGCAGCCTCGCCTGGAAACGGCGCTTCGTCTCCCGCCGCGTTTCATTCGTCTATCTATCTGTTAGGTTGGCCGCTCGGCCACTCAGGAGTTCCTATGAAACCCCGCTTCTTGCTCGCAATGCTCGCCGCCTTTGCTTTCACTGCCGCAGCCGTCGCTCAGGATTCCGCTTCGGCCCCTCCGTCTGGCCGGAATCCCTCTCAGCAAACCGGCGGCAGCTACGGCCACCGCGGCTCTGGCGGCGGAATGGGCATGATGGGCCGCGGCCTGATGGGCTCCGTCACGCAAGTGGCGACGGATCGCTACACCATCAAGACCGATGCAGGCGACGTCTACACCGTCCACTTCACCGCTGACACACGCTTCATCAAGCAGGTGGCCGGAATGCGCGGACCAGGCGGTGGTCAAGGCATGGGCATGAGCGGCGGTCAAGGCGCCGGCGACGGTATGCGCAACGGCAGAGGGAATCCGCCCCAGGAAATCCAATCCTCCGCCATCAAAACGGGCGACACGATTCGCGTGATGGGCGACGTGGATATAGCCGCGAAATCCGTCGCCGCCACATTTGTGGTGCAGCTCGATCCCGAAGTTGCCCAGCAGATGCGCGCCATGGAGGCCAACTTCGGCAAGACCTGGCTGATGGGCAAGGTCACCTCCATCGAGGGCACGAAGATCGCGCTCACCGGCGTGCTCGACAACGCCCCGCACACGTTCGTCGCCGATGAGAATACGGAGTTTCGCAAGCGTCGTGAGCCCGTGACTCTGGCCGATATTCAGGTAGGCGACACGATTCGCGTCGATGGCGCCGTGAAGGATGGGATCTTTACCGCGGCTACCGTGAACGTGGGCGGAATGATGGGCGGCGCTCCGCCCACCGTTCCGCGCAACTCGCCGCCGCAATAGGCGAAGCGCGTTTCATTCGATCGATTGCAGGCTCCAGGCCCCGTTGACCAGAACAAAGGTGGCCTGACGCAGGGAACTCAGCTTGTTGCCGGGATTGTGCGCAATGTTCTGCAGAGCATCTGGCACTCCGTTCAGATTCACGTCCTCGGTGAACGGAGCGATCCTGCTGTCTCCTACGCTCTCAATCTGGCCCACGTCGCGGGCTTTCAGATGATTGGCAACCAGCGTCTCCACAACCACGCTGAAGTGCCGATCGGCCGGGTTTTCGGGGCGCCACTGAATCACATCGCCGCCGCTTACCAGCTTCAGCGCTTTCTTGCCATCGGGCGTCAGGGTAAAGTCGCCCCAGTACCCGTTGGGATATCTCTTGGTTTCAAACCAATACTTGGCTGAAACGCCCTGCTGCATACCCCTATCGCCCACCGTGATGTCGATCGGCGCAGCGGGAGTCTGGTCGTACTTGGCCTGAATCATAGCCAAAGCCTGGGCCTGCGTCAGCTCGGGCGCCGGCTTGCAGCCCGCCATCCACCATGCCGCGCCCAACAAAACCAAAGCTCCCACAATCTGCATCTTCACCGCGTTTTTCACTTTCCCTCCGTAGACCGCATGAAACGGCTCGAGTTCCTATGCTCGCCATTTTTCACCTGCTTTCCACTCCTGTCAATGCCGTTGAAAGTGACACCGCTCACAGGTGTAAGTGCGAGAAAAATGCGCATGAGTTCCCGCGATCAGCGAGGGCTGTTCGGCGCTCGCCCCTGAGCCGCGGAAAGGACTGCAAAAAAGCTCAGCGCAGTGTCGCCTTGTTCGAGCCGCCGCGTCCGTTTCAGGCTGCCGTATTGCTCGTCCAGAGCCTGCTTGCGCCGGTGCTCGGCCACGGCCATCGCGCCGGGCGCCAGAATTCCTTGAACGTCTCCGCCCAGCAGTGCAAATGTGGCCGCGTACTCCTCGGCCGCATCGTAGGGCGGATCGAGAAAAACCACGTCGTAGCGTTCCGGTCTCTCGCCGGCTGCTGCGGCAGACCGCAGAAACCCCCTCACGCTCCCCGCATGTACGCGTACTCCGCTGCCGATCCCGAGATGCGCAAGGTTGCCGCGCAGAACCTTCAGGGCCGCCGGAGCCCGCTCCACAAAAGTCACGCGCGCGGCCCCGCGGCTGAGCGCCTCCAGTCCCACCGCGCCCGACCCGGCATACAAATCCAGAAACGCCGCACCCTGAATGCGCGGCGCAAGCACGTTAAAGAGCGTCTCCCGCAGGCGGTCGCTGGTGGGCCGGGTACTCAACCCCGGCGGAGCTGCAAGCCTGCGCGAGCGGTGCAATCCGGCGATGATACGCATCGCCAACCAGCATAACGGAGCCGCTCCTGAGAACCTCTGCAAAAGCATGCCGCTGGCTTCCACCCGCTCGGTTTTTGATTGCGTGAACCGCCTGTCCAAGCCCCGCACGAAAAGCTGAAAGCTGATAGCTGAAAGCTGTTTTCGGCCGCCACCCTCTACAATCGAACTATGCGTGGCTGGTCAATCCCGCTGGGCCGGTGGATGGGTGTGGAGATTCGCGTCCACGTCTTTTTCCCGCTGCTCGTCTTCGTGCTGTTTGCCCTTGGCGGCCCCGACGGCTGGCCGCGAGGGTTGGCCCTCTTCATCTTCCTTGTGGCGGCCGTAGCTGTGCGCGACACCGCGCGCCTGCTCGTGGCGGCCTGGCTGGGATTGCGCCTCCGCGCCATTCTGCTGCTGCCCATCGGCGGCCTGTTTGCTTACGCCAACCCCGAGAGCCAGGAGATCGCCGGCAGCGGTAGCGGGCAGTATGTCCTTGCCCTCGCCGGCCCCCTGGCAAACCTCGGCGCGGCGCTCGCCGCTGCCGGCATCATCTTAGGCGCCAGTCCCAGTCTGAATCTGTTCACCTATCCCTTCATCTCGCCTGCTTCTCTTCTGCGCAGCTTGGTGTGGCTCCAGGTTTTCCTGGGCCTGTTGCATCTGTTGCCGGCATATCCGCTCGATTGCGGCCGTCTCATCCGCGGCGGCTTTGCCCGCACGCGCGGCTTCGCCTACGCGGCCCGCGCCGCCGCCGGTCTCGGTCAGGGGCTGGCGCTTGCCGCCATGCTCGCCGGCATGTTGCTTCGCGAGCCCTGGATTTTCTTCGCCGGATTTTTCATCATGATCGGCGCGCAGGTCGAGGACCAGGGCGTCTTCTTCCAGTCCGTCGTTGACACCGTACGCATGAGCGAGGTCATGCTCACGGACTTTGCTACGCTCTCGCCCTCTGACACGCTCGCCGACGCCCTCTACCGCTGCGTGCACTCCCTGCAGGAGGATTTCCCCGTGGTGCGCGGCCCGCAACTGGTGGGCATCGTCTCCCGCCAGCGCATCATGGACGCCCTGCGCAACGACGGCAACGCCTACGTACAGTCCGTCATGTCGCGCGCCTTCCAGGTGGCGCGGCCTGACGACACGCTGGGCGCCACCATTCGCCGTCTCACTGCCGGCCACGGCTTGCCGCTCATTCCCGTCACCGACGGCGATCGCGTGGTGGGCATTGTGAGCGTGCAGAATCTCATGAGCTCCATGTCCTTGCTCTCCGAGCAGCGCCGCATCGAACGCCAGGAACAAGGCAACTGAAGGCTCCCATGGCGGACGCGAAAGAACCGGCTGGCGTGTCGAATCTTGCGGGTGCGGGTGCCCCAGGTTCCGTTTCTGGGACCTGGGAACCGGCCCCATCCACACCGCTCGCTCCCGGCCTCTACCTCGTCGCCACTCCCATCGGCAATCTGGGCGACATCACCCTGCGCGCCATCGACGTGCTGCGCCGCGTGGACCGCATCGCCTGCGAAGACACGCGCCAAACCCAAAAACTTCTCAATCATTTCCAAATCGAGAAAAAAACCGTCAGTTGCCACGAGCACAACGAGCGGTCGCGAGCCACAGAACTCATCCAAAACATGAAAGCGCGGAGCGCCATCGCGCTCGTGTCCGACGCAGGCACGCCCGCCATCAGCGATCCCGGCTCCTGGCTGGTGCGCGAGGCCATCGCCGCCAGCGTGCCCGTGTTCCCCATTCCCGGCGCCAACGCGGCCATCAGCGCGCTCATCGCCTCCGGCCTGCCCGCCGAAGAGTTCGAGTTCCTCGGTTTCCTGCCCGAAAAATCCGGCGCGCGCCGCACGCGCCTGGAAAATCTTGCCAAACTCGCCAATCTCGCCGCGCTCGCCGCCCCCTCGCAAGCTGGCCCGCGCAAAACCGCGCGCACGCTCATCTTCTACGAGGCGCCGCATCGCCTGCTCGCGACGCTCGCCGATCTCGAAAGCGTCTGGGGGCCCGCCCTGCGCGTAGTCGTGGCCCGCGAGCTGACCAAAATCCATGAAGAGTTTCTCCGCGGAACCGTCGCCGGCGTACGCCGCGAGCTCTTGAGCCGCGACCGCATCCGCGGCGAGATCGTATTGCTCATCGAACCTCCGGCGCAAACCGTCTCATCCGGCGCCGCGCAGGACGCAGCAACCACGCAGGAGAAGATCGCCGATCGCATCGCGCGCATCCGGTCTGAGAACAACATCGACGAGAAGGAAGCGCTCAAGCGCCTCGCCCGCGAGCTGGGCCGCTCAAAAAGCGACCTCTACCGCGAGCTGCAGCGCGAGCGCGCCCGCAAGCGTTGATCTTTTCGTCGCTCCAGCAAAGCCGAGCCCGCTTTAGCGGGCGAAATAGGCTAGCCCCAGGCGCAAGCCTGGGGTCAGACGCGCGTAACACCCCAAGCCCGCTTCAGCGGGCGAAAGAAAATTGGCCCCCGCCGCAGTCGTTAGAGATGTCAAGTCCCCGCGGCCAAAATAAATCCGCCCGGCTTCCCATAAGTCATTGTTTTTCTGATCTCTGACCCCTGATCCCTGATCTCTGTCAAGTTTGCCGATAATTTCCGCCTCTCGGCGCATACTCAAAGCAAATCCAAAATTCCAGGGCTGGGCGGCATCGGCTCGCCCCACCCCGGAACGAAAGGCGGTGACCGCCATTCACGGTCCACGGATCCTGTCATGTGTTCCAAGGTTCGGCAAAAAAAGCCGAAAAAGCGTACTTAACTCCCGTGAATCGGTACGTTTACGAGTAAGCCCTTTGGAATCAGATATGGACCGGTATACCCCCTCCCGTAAACCCTTTGTTATCAAATATGGAGGTATGGCATACCGGGGGGAGGGGCGGACGTTACCGATGAGTAACGTCGTCGCTTCAATTCAGGGTTTTGGGGGCTCAGGGCTTTGGGGGCGGCTGTGCGCCGCTACACCTTCGTCACCTCAACCAGCGTAGAGTAGAACGTCGCTCCGCCGCCGATGCCGGTCAGCCGCTCGCTGGGCAGCGCGTTGATGGTTGCTCCATTGGAATTCAGCTTGCCCAATCCAGCCGCGCACGCGTTCAGAGTGATTCGCACGCGCAGTACGACCGGTTCGCCAGCATGATCATCGAGTCGGCGTGACCGTGTAAGAGCGCGGCCCAGCGGCTGTGCCAGCGTCCCGGCCCGTTTTCAATAGGGTCTCAGGAATTTGTGGCCGCCGGGTTCGTTCCGGAATGCCTGGCCTGAAGCGAAACGAGTGACCCGAGTCCCGGCCGTATTTTTCAAGCTCGGGAAAAAATAAATCCTGCGCGTGTACACTGGTCAAACCATGAGTTGCACCTTTTGCAGAATTATTGAAGGCAAGATTCCGTCAACGCCCGTTTATCAGGACGACTTCTGCTACGCCTTTGCCGACATCAATCCCAAGGCGCCGGTACATATCCTCGTTGTCCCGCGCGAGCATATTGGCTCGCTCGATGAGGCCGCTGCGGAGAAGCGCGCGTTGCTCGGCCACTTGCTGTGGGCTGCGGCGGAGATTGCCCGCAAGAAGGGCTTGGCGAACGGCTACCGGATCGTCGTGAACACCGGCGAAGAAGGCGGCCAGACTGTGGACCACCTCCACTTGCACTTGATGGGCGGACGGCAGATGACCTGGCCGCCGGGCTGAGGCGGAGCGTAAAGCGCTCGCCACGCAAACGAAAGAGGGCACGCCAGTTGGGCGCGCCCTCGCTATCTTGGTCCCTCGTTCCCTTGGTGCCTTGGTTCCTGTCTTAATTACACCGGCTGCTGCGAGACTTCTTCTTCCTCTTCCACGCCATAGCGGCGCAGAAGAATAGGCAGACTCTGCGAGAAGGCCGAGCGCGGCATCACCACGTCGCATCCCGCCTCGAGGGCCTTCATCTTCAGATCGCCCTGCAGGTGGTTGAGAAAGCCGATGATCGAAACCGCCTTCTTGAATTTGCCCTTGAACTTGGGAATTAGCGCCAGTGGCTTGGCGTTCAGGTTGTTCAGGTCGAAGACAAGCAGCGCGGGCCGTTCAGCCTCCGGTGCGTCGTAGATGCGCGCCACGGCGTCCTTATCGCCCTTCGCAAACTCCACCTTCACGCCCAGTTTGCGTGCCGTCTCCTGAATCTTTGCCAGGAAAAAGAGATCCTCAATGAAACAGAGGATGCGCGTAGGAGCGTCTTCGCGGATGGGCGCCGGAGGCTGTGCCGAATAAACGTCGGGATAGTACCCGCTGCTATGTCCGTTGCCTGCCGTGGGAATCGTGGAGGGCGGTCCGTCGGCGACGTTGCCGTTTACCACGCGATAACTGTGGTCCATGGGGCCAACAAAGGTCCGCGGACCCTTCTGCCGCCCCCTGCGCTTGCCCTGCGGCAGCCCGGAGATGCTGTTCCCGGGCTGCGCCGGAGGAGCCGAATTCTTCTGGAAGAACTTCTTCTTCTTGCGGCTCTGGTGGTGGTGGACGGGCTTGGGCGCCGCGGGTTGCGGTAAATGCGGCGCCTGCATTTGCGGCTGCTCCTGCACCTGCCCGTGCGGCTGTTGAGCTTGCATCCCTGCCTGCTGGCTGGACTTGTTCTTGCGGCGGCGGCGGCGGCGGCGATGCCCTTGCGACTGCACCTGACCGTTGTCGGGAGGAGGCCCCTGTTCAGGCTGGGGCTGCGTCGGTTCTGTTGTCATGATGCTTGTACTTCCTGGTACTTTGCTCTCTATTGCAACGAAATTGTGCGGCTTGCTCTTGGTTGAGCTGCTGCGTGACCCCTACAAGCGGCCTCTCCGGCCTTCACGGAAAACGCCGCCGACCCCACTCAGTGCAGTGGCCCCTTTCAAAAGCGGCGCGGCTCTCTGCCCCCGTGCGAGGAATGGCTGCGCGCACCGTTCTCGAACCGGTCACCGCGCATCTGCCCCTGCGATTCCACCCCTTGAGCGCCTGTGAGAATGCGATGGCCGTTTCTTACGCAAGAGTCGTTATTCAACTCCGTCCGCTCGCCGGAATCGATTCGGCGCGGTCTCCGCTTTTCTCTGATGATGCCCTGTCCTATGTGAGCTTTCGCCGCGCACAGCTTGCGACCAATGGAACTGCCGGACGAAATTTGCTTGCTCGGCGGCGAGCTTGCTCTACCCCATGCCTGGGTGGCCCGCGTCAGCCGCTCGATAGGCAACTCCGATACTACAGGGTAGGTCCATCTCTGGCAAGTGCACGTTTGGGGAGGACACACTTTTGGTAACCATCATGGGAAGTCCAGCGCCTGCCCCCCGATTTCGGAACGGCGCCCGCGGAAAGTGACCCCTAACGCAAGAAACGCCACCTTCTCGAAGGTGGCGTCTCCCCGTCCTGCGCTGGTCACTGGCCTCCCAGCGATATGGAGAGCGGGGCAGCTGCCCCTCCGCTCCGATTGCAGGCTCCCCAGCCGGCTTCTCCCTCTTTCAGGGCCGCTTGTTGGCGGTTGCTCTTGCTGGGTGCCCGGCGCTGCTCAGGCCCACAGGACATTCCTCCTCAGGCCCATTCATCACTGGCGCTGATAACGTAGCAATTGGGGT
>PMYE01000178.1 GCA_003171315.1 Acidobacteriaceae bacterium | reverse complement strand
GTTGCGGCAGACTTCGTACTCCGGCGATGCGTTCGCCACCTCGCCGGACGGCCAGCGCGCGATCTTCATCCGCACCTTGCCCCACGGCGTCTCTACCTCGGCAAACTCCCGCGCCAGGGCCATCTTGTTTTCGAGCCGCCAGCGCAGGCCGATGCTCGTAGTTTCGCGCAACAGCAGCTCGCGCAGCGCGGGCAGCAGGTTGGGGCTCGAAAGCACCGTCATCTGCACGCCCGTGCGCCCCTTCTTNNGCAGGCCGATGGTGGTGGTTTCGCGGAAGAGCAACTCCTGTAGCGCGGGCACAAGATCGGGCTTGCAGAGGACGGTCAATTGCACGCCCGTGCGCCCCTTCTTCATCTGCACCGCCGCCCTGTAGACATCCCACGCGCCCGCCTCCAGCAGCAGCTCACTCACATAAGCCAGCAACTGCGGAGTCGCATCGTCAATCACGGTCTCGATCACCGCGATCGGCTCGGCGCCGGCCGCTTCCTCTTGCGCCTCACCCACCAGCAGCCGCAGCAGGTTCGGCTCACCCGGCGTGTCATGCCCGCCGGCTCCGTAGCCGTGCGCTGCAATGCGCATTGCCGGCAGCGGCCCGTAGCTCGCATCCAGCATCCGCAGCACCGCCGCGCCGGTCGGCGTCACCCGCTCCATCGCAGGCCCCGCGGAGTAAACCGGCGCATCGCCGAGCAGCGCCAATGTGGCCGGCGCGGGCACAGGCAGCGTCCCATGCTGGCACGTCACGGTTCCGCTTCCCACGTTCAAAGGCGAGGCCATCCAGCGGTCCACGCCCAGCGACTCGCACCCGGCCGCCGCGCACACAATGTCCACAATCGTGTCCACCGCGCCCACTTCGTGAAAGTGCACCTTTTCGATGGGGATGGAATGAATTGCGGCTTCCGCTTCTCCGAGCAATTGGAAGGCGCGGACTGCGCGCCGCTTCACCGCATCGCTGAGCGGCGCGGACTCAATGACCGGGAGAATCGTGGACAGCGATCGTTGCGGCGTGTGCTCGTGGCTGTGGTGCGCAGGCTCCGTCTCGTACGAGTGGTGCTCGTGCGCATGTTCGTGGCCGTGCGCCTCTTCTCTTCCCTGTTCCCTGTTCCCTGTTCCCTGTCCCCTGTTCTCTTGCGTGAGTACGTCTACCTTGACCGCCGCCAGCCCGCCGCGGCTCACCTTGCGCATCTCCAGGCGCGCGCCCACGTCCAGGGCCGACGCCGTGTCGGCAAGCAAGCTGAAGGGAACGCCCGCATCCACCAGCGCGCCCAGCAGCATGTCGCCGCTGATCCCGGAAAAGCATTCCAGATATCCGATTCGCATCGCTCTGTGATTTTAAATCGCCGGACGCCCGGCAGGTGAAGAAAGACTCTAAGCGCCCCGCCGCACCAGCACTTCGGCGGGCAGAACCGCATTCCCCAAAACTTCGTTCATTGACCCCGATCGGAATCCCGAGCAATCGAGTGTGACGTACTTGAACCCCGCCTGCTTCAGCGCCGCGGTGATGGCGTCCAGCATCTCCATGGTCAGCGCCCTGGGTAGCTCGCCGCGCGCGATCTCCACGCGTGCCAGCTCGCCATGGTGGCGCACGCGCAGCTCGCGAAAGCCCAACTGCCGCAGGCCCTCTTCGCCGCGTTCCACCTGCTCCAGGACCTCGCGCGTCACCGCGCGTCCGTACTCCACGCGCGACGAGAGGCAAGGCGCTGCCGGGCGGTCCCACACCGGGTAGCCGGCCGCTTTGGCCAGCGCGCGGACCTCCACTTTGGTCAGCCCGGCCTCGGCAAGCGGCGCCAACACGGCGTGCTCCTCCGCGGCGCGCTGGCCGGGCCGAAAATCCCTCGTGTCGTCGGCGTTCATCCCGTAGGCGATGTGCGCAAAGCCCAGCTTGGCGCCCAGTTTCTCCATCACCGCAAACAGCTCGTCCTTGCAGTGGAAGCAGCGGCTGGCGTCGTTGCGCGCATACTCCGGCCGGTCCAGCTCATCCGTGGCGATCACCTGCAGCGGCATGTCCAGCGAGTGGGCAAAAGCGCAGGCCTGCTCCATGTCCCGCCGCGCCAGCGAGGGGGAATCCGCCAGCACCGCCAGCATGCGCGCCCCCAGCACGCGATGCGCCGTGGCGGCCAGAAACGCCGAATCTACGCCGCCCGAGTACGCCACCATCAGGCTTGGGAGCTGCCTGAGCCGCTCCTCGAGGGCGCGCAGCTTTCCCGCCGCATCCGGCGCGATAAAATCTGCGCTCTGCGCGGCCCCAGCCTTCCCAAGCTCGGTTTGTGTGTTCGCCGCCATGCCTTCGATTATACCGTCGGCAACTTTTGCCGGTTCTGCTGGGCCCTTTCCCGAAGCCAGTCCGCCGGCCGGCCGTTTGACGCACCCGCCCGCGGGCAATAGGTTGGTAGAGAGCGAGTCAGTGTCAACAAGTTTGCCTGGAAGAAGGAGGTTGGATGCGCAACAGGGTTTCCACCAGGTTTTGCATGGCCTTTTTGGGCGCGGTGCTGGCCGCGGCCGCGTGGAGCGCCACGCAAGCCCAGGATCTCAAAAGCTTTGAGCAGCGGATCACCGTCAAGGTTCTGCCCAACGGGCTCACGCTGATCCTTTGCCGGCGTCCCGAGGCGCCGGTCTTCAGCTATACAACTTTCATCGACGCGGGCGACGTAAACGACCCCTCCGGCGAAAGCGGCCTGGCGCACATGTTCGAGCACCTGGCCTTCAAGGGGACCAGCCAGATCGGCGCCACGGATTACGCTGCCGAGAAAGTGGCCCTCGAAAAAGTAGAGGCGGCCAACGACGCCTACGAAGCCGAGTACCTCAAGCCGGTGGGGCGTGACGAGCAAAAACTCGCCGCACTGAAAAAAGCCTTCCTCGCCGCCCAGGCTGATGCCGAGAAATACGTCATCCCCAACCAGTTCACTGCAGTCGCTCAGGCCAACGGCGCGCACGATTTGAACGCGGAAACCGGCCTGGACGACACGCAGTACTTCTGGTCGATGCCGGAGAACCGCCTGGAGCTTTGGGCGTGGATGGAGTCGAGCCGCCTGGCCTACGCCGTTCCGCGCGAATTCTACAAGGAGCGCGACGTAGTGATGGAAGAGCGCCGGATGCGCACCGACTCCGACCCCATCGGACGGCTGATCGAGCAGTTCCTGGCTACGGCGTATGTGGCGCACAATTACGGCCGCAGCTCCATCGGTTGGCCCAGCGAAGTCAGTCAGATCACCGCCACCGAGGCCATGGCCTTCCACAAAAAGTATTACGTCGGTGGCAACATTGCGATCGCCATCGTCGGCGATGTGGATCCCAGGACCGAGCTTCCCATGCTCGAGAAGTACTTCAGCCGCGTTCCCGGCGGTCCCAGGCCGGAAGAGATGACGACGGTCGAGCCGAAGCAGTTTGCCGAAAAGTCGGTCGTGATTCGCGAGCAGACACAGCCGTTCTACATCGAGGGCTACCATCGGCCCAGCTTCCGCGATCCCGACGACGCAGTCTACGACGCCATCGGCGACATCATGTCCAACGGGCGCGTCTCGCGGCTCTACCGCAGCCTGGTCGAGCAGCAGCAGATTGCGGCAGAAGCCGAAGGGTTCAGCCCGTTTCCGGGCGAGAAATACCCCAGCCTCTTCGCCTTTTACGCCGTTCCCCTTCCCGGCCACACCCCGGCGGAAATGCGCGAGGCCATTCACAAGGAAATTGAAAAGCTGAAGACCGCCGACGTCACCGACGCGGAGCTCCAGATGTACAAGACGCGGGCTCGCGCCGACCTCCTGCGCGGCCTGGCCGACGACCAGGGCCTTGCCAACTCGCTCGCCGAGTACCAGACGCGCTATGGCGACTGGCGCGAGTTGTTCCTGCAACTGGACCGAGTGGACAAAGTGACCAAAGCCGACATCCGCCGCGTGGCGAATAAGGTGTTTGTAGACTCCAACCGCACCAGCGCGGAGATCGACACCGAACCCCCGGCCGCAACCGCGAAGAAGGATGGAGGCGCGCAATGAGGAATTTCAATCAGTCACAAGACTGGGTGCCCCAGGCCCGGGGTCCCCGCGGACAGGTCCTCGTCCGCGGGGTGGAGGTCCGGATTCTCGGACCTGGGAAAGGGCCGCTGATCGCCTTCCGCCTCGCCGCGGTTGCACTGTTGTTTATCCTGTCTGGTTTGCTTTCCGCCGCGCAGCATGCCAAGCCGTGGGAGCAGATTCCCATCCCGCCGCTGCACGCCTTTCATCCGCAACAGCCCAAACGCATCGAGCTGAAGAACGGCATTGTCATCTTCCTCCAGGAAGACCACGAACTCCCCTTCATCTCCGGCTCAGTCCTCATCCCCGGCGGTTCGCGCGACGAAACCACGGCCAAGGCTGGCTTGGTAGGCCTCTATAGCCAGGCATGGCGCACCAGCGGCGCCGCGACGATGGACGGCGATGCCATGGACGACCTGCTCGAATCCAAAGCCGCGCACATTGAAACGGAGGGTGACGACGATTCCACCGCGCTCTCCTGGGATTCGCTGAAAGGCGACTCCGATCAGGTCTTTTCTCTGGCCATGGACCTGTTGTTTCATCCCAGATTCAGCGCGGAAAAGCTCCAACTGGCCAAGCAGCAGGAAGCCACTGCAATCGTCCGCCGCAACGACGACGAAGACGAGATTGCCGGTCGTGAGTCCGCCAAGCTGGTCTACGGGGTCGGCAGTCCCTACACCCGGCAGCCGGAACTGGCCACCATCGGCGCGGTGTCCCTTGCCGATCTGCAGGCCTGGCACGACCGCACCCTGAAGGGCCCTCTCATCGTCGGAATCAGCGGCGATTTCGATCCCGTGGCCATGGAGGCCAAAGTGCGCGCGGCCTTTGAAGGTCTGCCGCCCGTCACGCCGGAGCCCCCTCGCCACGACACCTTCTCCGGCCCCACGCCCGGCCTCTACTTCATCGACAAAGAGGATGTGAATCAATCCAACGTGCAGATCGTGGGGCTGGGCGTTGACCGCCGCAATCCCGATGTACCCGCGCTCGCGGTCATGAACGAGATCCTCGGCGGTGGCTTCGGCAGCCGGCTCTTTGTCGAGGTTCGCACCAAGCGAGCGCTCGCTTATGCCGTAGGCGGCGGCTTCGGCTTCACCTACGACCACCCCGGATCCTTCCGCGTGGAAGTGCTCACCAAGAGCGTATCCACGGTCGACGCCACCAATGCAGCCCTTGCCGAAATCGCCGGACTCAACACCAAGCCTTTCACTGAGGATGAGCTCAAGCGCGCCAAGGACGACATCCTCAACTCCTTCCTCTTCCACTACGACACCAGGGACAAGGTCCTGGCCGAGCGCGAAAAGCTCGAGTTCTACGGTTATCCGGCGGATTATCTTGAAACCTACCGCGCGAAACTCGAAAAAGTGACGCTGTCCGGCCTGACAGCAGTAGCAAAAAAGTACATTCATCCCGGCCAGCTCGCCGTGCTGGTGGTGGGCAACGGGCCGGAGATCAAGCCGGGGCTGGACGCGCTCAATATGGGCTCGCCCCAGTCCATCGACATTACGATTCCGCGCCCCGCGGGCCCGCCGGCCCCAGGCGGCGCGGCAGAAAAATAACGCTGCGCCCGCGGACCGGAAGCGGCATTCCAGCCTGAACCGGAAGCGGGTGGCGCAGTACGCTGGAATGGGTTGCGCAAATGTGTCTTTGAAGCCTATGGGCTTTAACCCTGAGGCATCTGTTTCGCGTAGTTCAAAACCATTTGTGCAACCGCCCCTGGGAGAGCATGGGATGGGAAAGAAACCAGAACAAACAGTGAAAGCGGCGCCGGTCGCCACACCGGCTGCTGAAAAAGCGTCACAGCTTACGGCTCGCCAGCAGGCCGCGGCGGCGCGCCTTATGGCCGCCGGAGTCACCATCTACCGCCCTGAAACCTGCGTCATCGATCCGGATGTGGAAGTCGCGCCCAACACTGTTATCGAGCCCTTTGCGCAGTTGCTGGGCCGTACGCGCATCGGCGGCGGCTGCCGCATCCGTTCCTTCTCGGTGATTGAGAACTGCACCTTGGGAGACGGCGTTCAAATCCTTCAGAGCTGCGTCCTGGAAGATTCCACTATCGCGGACGGCGCGCGCCTCGGGCCGTTCGCGCACTTACGGCCTGGAAACGAAGTTGGCGAGAACGCCCATGTCGGCAACTTCGTGGAATTGAAAAAGGTCCGCCTCGGTAAGGGCGCAAAGGCCAACCATCTCACCTACCTGGGCGACGCGGAAATCGGGGAAGGAACCAACATCGGAGCCGGGACCATCACCTGCAACTACGATGGCGTGAACAAACACCGCACGCGAATCGGCAAAGGCGTCTTTGTCGGAAGCGATACCAGCCTCGTCGCTCCCCTAAGCGTCGGCGACGGCGCCTATATCGGTGCCGGCTCCTGCATCACCAAAGACGTGCCCGCCGATGCCCTGGCCATGAGCCGCAGCCGTCAGGTCGCCAAAGCAGGCTGGGCCGCGGCGCGGCGCGCCCGGCATGAGGCGAAGAAATCCTGAAGGTTCCTCCCGCCGTGCTCGCTTCCCCGGTTTTCCACAACCGGATTCCCCCCGATTTCCAAACCCCGGCTTCGCCGTCGCCCGCGCTGAGGTGGCCCGGCACAACCCTGCCGTCGCTTTTCCCCGCCGAGGGGAAGTGACGCTGCGGATTCACCTCGCCGCGATGCAACATTCGGGTGATTGAGGGGGGGTAGCCGGAATGCTACTCTCTCCTAAGAGGATCCCGCCTGGCGCTCCCCTGATTTTGCGGCGGCGCGGGGAATCGGTCTGCATCATGTTCGTTTTGTGGCCTTTTTGCCTGGGCAGCAGCGTAACACATAGAAGCATGCAACCGGCAGAGCCGGTGCTGAATCTGTTGCACGGAACCGCAGGATAGATCGGAACTCATCGAGTGCCTGGCGCGTAATCGGAAAAGGTTGGCGGAAAAGCCTGTCACTCGAAACTACAGCCGCGAGGGCGCTTTCATTGTTTGAACAGAAAGAAACACGCGGCCGGGTGGGAGCGCAGAAATCGCCCCTCGTTGAGGACTCCGCGCGGGTACGCAATGGGAACGGAGGCCGCCTCTTGGCATGGAATCTGGCAGACGCGAAAACATCGGATCCCGCAGCCAATCCGCGCAAGGAAAGCGCCGCGCGCGCGCCAAAACCGGCGCGCGTTCTCGTCGTCGATGACGAACCGCCGGTGCGTACCATGATGGCCGCCGCTCTCGAACGCCATGGATATACGGTGGAACAGGCTGCCGATGGGCGTGAGGCGCTCGCGGCGCTGGAGGTGAACACCTTCAACCTGGTGCTTACCGACATTGTGATGCAGGACGTGAGCGGCATCGACCTGCTGGAACGCATTCACGCTTTGCAACCCAACCTTCCCGTCGTCATGGTCACCGCGGTTCACGACATCGGTGTGGCCATCGATTCCATGCGCCGCGGAGCCTACGACTACCTCCTCAAGCCCTTCGAGCGCGATCAGTTGTTAAGCACGGTCGAGAGAGCGCTCAACCATCGCCTGGTGCTCGAAGAGACACAGAATTACCACCAGAGTCTCGAAGAGATGGTGCGCGCCCGCACGGAGATGCTGCGCCATGCCATGGAGAATCTCGAACACTCCTACGACGTCACTCTCGAAGCGCTGGGTGACGCCCTCGACCTGAAAGACTCCGAAACCGAGGGTCATTCCAAGCGCGTCACGGCCTACGCCATCGCGCTGGCGCGCGCCATGGGCATTCCGCCCGAGGACATCAAGATCATCGCGCGCGGCGCCTTCCTGCACGACATCGGCAAAATGGCCATCCCCGACGAGATTCTCCGCAAGCCCGGCAAATTGACCCCGGAGGAGCAGACCCTCATGCGCGAGCACTGCGCGCGCGGCTACAATATGCTCCGAAAAATCCCCTTCCTCGCCGGCGCGGCCGAAATCGTCTTCTGCCACCAGGAGCACTACGACGGAAACGGGTACCCGAACCACCTCGCCGGGCGCGAGATTCCCATCGGAGCGCGCATCTTCGCCGTCGCCGACGCCCTCGACGCCATCACCAGCGACCGTCCCTACCGAAAGGCCCGCGGCTTCGATGCCGCCCGCGAAGAGATCCTGCGCTGCTCGGGAACGCAATTCGACCCTGCCGTGGTCGAGGTCTTCTTGAAAATCCCCAATGAGCTCTGGCAGGAGCTGCGTTCTGAAATCAGCGGCCAGCACGTGCGCTTCTCCGCCTTCGAGGTGGTCAAAGACAACGTCGCCTCCTGAAGCCGCGTCCCGGAAACTCCGCACAAAAATCAATCTGTCATCGCAACATCAATCTGTCGTCTTGAGCGGAGTCCGCCGCGGCGGACGGAGTCGAAAACCTGCCCTGAGCGAAGTCGAAGGGAACCTGCGTTTGCTTTTCGCCGCTCGCGATTTGCCCAGCCAGGGCCAGAGTCTAAAGTTCGTATCAACACTAAATTGTCATCCTGAGCGGAGTCCGCCGCTGAGCGGAGTCCGCCGCGGCGGACGGAGTCGAAAGCCTGCCCTGAGCGGAGATCGCGGATGCGATCGGAGTCGAACGGGGATCTGCGGTTGTTCTTCGCNNCACGAACTTCGGATTCACCACACCAGATCGAGTACGCAGTCAAATGGTTCATGTAAAATCCCTTCATTGAGGAGCGAATCCTATGCCTGCCATTTCCCCTCAGGCAGCCCAGGCGCTGCTTAGCCGCTTGCCCGGCTGGCAAATCGAATCCGGAGAGCTCGTCCGAACCTTCCAGTTCGAGGACTTCCGCGCTTCCCTTCAGTTTGTAAACCGGATCGGCGAGCTTGCGGAGGAGGCCGGTCACCATCCTGACATCGACATCCGCTACAACCGCGTCCGTCTCTCGCTCGTCACCCACTCGGCCGGCGGCCTCACCGAGAAGGATTTTGCCCTGGCCGGACAAGCACAGTCGCTGGCCGGATAAAAGTCGGGTCGCTCCGCCGCGGCTGCTCTTAGCCGAGCCTTGGAGTGAAGGTCGCATCCGACGTTCCGTTTCAACGCACTTTTCAGGCATTACCCACGCTTCGCCCCCCTTCAATTGACTCCGAAATCCTGGATTTTCGAGCTTTTTCCCATTAGGTGGTACGCAGGGATGCGATTTCCACCTTGCCACGGGGCGCGGACCTCTACGAAATCCGGCCAGGGCAAAGAGCTGCGCTTGATTTCGCCTTCGCTACTCACCGGGTGGTCCGGACCTTCGCGAAAAGAAGAAAGACCTTATTCTAAATAGGTTATATCCGATCAGCACGAGCGCCAAGCGGCCAAAATCCAGCTTCCGGCCGCGCCGAATCTCCGCTTTCGGAGCCTCAATTCGGCCTGTTTTCGACGCATTCTCCATCGAAAGGCTGATTTTTTTATCGATCAAAAGATTTTGAATTTTGTATTTGCATTTTTCCGAATCTATGCTATCGTGTATTTATTC
>PMYE01000029.1:21033-59503 GCA_003171315.1 Acidobacteriaceae bacterium | reverse complement strand
GTGCAGTAAGACGAAACGCCACGAGTAAGATTATGGCTCATAAAATCTTACTTTTAAGTGTGCCTTACTTTTGAAATTTGTTTTACTTATGCTAGAATGTAAGCTATGGGGCAGGCCACGAAAGAGCTTTTCGCGACAGTGAGCACCAAGGGCCAGATGGTGATTCCCGCAGCTATCCGGGAATCCCTTGGGATCGAGCCTGGAACGCGCGTCGCCATCCGCCAGGAGGGGGACGCGGTGGTTCTCAGGCCGGAGACTCTGGCAGCCAAGCTGCGCATCATCGAAAAGATGCATGGATGTACCGCTGGCGGTCCTTCGGGGACGGATATGCTTCTCGAAGACAGGCGTCTCGAGCGCCAGCGGGAGTTGCGAGAAGAGGGCTGGTAGGACCATCCCATGACAGTGTACGTTCTGGACTCGTCTGCATTGATCCGTTACCTCGACAAAGAGGCGGGCGGGGAGCGCGTGAAAGCGATCCTCAAAGCCTGCGTCACAGGACAGGCTGAGATCCGCATCTCCGCCGTGCAGTGGGGTGAGGTTGCCGGGAACTTGCGCAAGAGATTCGGCGCAGAGGAGGAAGGAAGCATCCTGAGCAGCCTTTTGCCGAGCGAGGCCGGGATTGTTCCGGCGAGCGGCGAGCGAGCGGTGCGTGCAGCCGAGCTTCGCGTCGATCACAAGATGGCCTACGCCGACGCCTTTGCCCTGAACCTGGCCATGGACTCGCCGCAACATGTTCTGGTAACCGCCGATTACGGTTTCAAGCCCGTGGACAATCTGGCGCAGATCGAATTTCTTCCCGCAAGATCATCGAGCCGCCCGTGAGGCCTGACGCCTCCGGCGTTTGCGGCCGCAGGGGACGGTACAGTAACGGCCAGTGCCGTTTGGCCCGCATTGCTTTTGCACCCTGCGCTTTTCGTGTGCTGAAAAACAGTTCTCTCCGCGTGTTCCTGCTTTTCCTCCCATCGGACTAGAATTCCGTTGCAGAGAGGGGGAAACGATGAAATTCGACGTGAAGGCCCTGGCTTTGTCCTCGGCGATTCTTTGGGGAGCGGCTGTTTTTCTGGTGGCTTTGGTCAACCTCATCTGCGGCAGCTACGGCCAGCATTTTCTGGAGATGTTGTCGTCAGGGTATCCCGGATATCACGCAACCCGCAGCATCGTCGAGGTCCTGATTGTGACCATCTACGCCTTCTTCGATGGACTGATCGGCGGCGCGGTCTTTGGCTGGCTCTATAACCGCCTTGCCAAAACGGCCTCCTGAGGGAGGCCGGAGCCGCGATCTTTCGGTTAGCCGCGGCTGCACCGTCTCCACAACTGCACAATATAGCTGTCCGTCATGCCGGCGATGTAGTCGGCCACGGTACGGGCCAGGCCCTCAGTGGGAATCTGCGCCTGGTGGTCCTCCGGCATCAGGCCAGGCTCGGCCATGAGGCGCTGAAAAAGCTCGATGACTACCTCTTCAGCGCGGATATGTTCCTGCTCCTGGCCAGGGGAGTTGTAGAGGCTCGCGTAGAGGAACTCCTTGACCGCAATGCGCTCGGCCTCCATTTGCGGGCTGAGCGCGGCAAGCCTTTGCGGGGCGCGCCGGATATCAGCCAGGACCGTAGCGCCGAGGGCTCCCACGCGTGCGTGCACTTCCTCAATCAGATCCGTGACCAGCGCGTTCAGAACCTGCCGCAAGGCTTCATAAACAGCGAGCCTGGGCGCGGCCTGGGGGTAGCGGGCCAGAGCTGCGTCGTGGAAGCCGCGGAAGAGAGGCGATGCTTCGCGCACCCGATCGAGGGCGAGGATGCCCGAGTCCAACCCATCGTCAAGGTCGGCGGTCAGATAGGCAATCTCGTCGGCGAGATCGATCAACTGCGCTTCGAGCGGTGGAAGTTGGTGGAGAAAATACCCGGCCAGCTCGGGGTGGTCCTCGGCGGTGTAGTCGCGCGAATGCTTCACGATGCCCTCGCGGACGGCGAGGGTGAGATTGAGCCCGCGAAAGGCCGGATAGCGCTCCTCAAACCAGGTGACAATGCGCAGGGCGTGAAGGTTGTGGTCGAAGCTGAGGCCGTGGGCGCGCAAGGCGCGGTCGAGAGCCTTCTCGCCGGCATGGCCAAAGGGCGGATGCCCAATGTCGTGCGCCAGCGCCAGGGCCTCGGCCAGCTCCGTGTTCAGTCCCAAGGCCGCAGCCACTGTACGCGAGATCTGCGCGACCTCGAGAGTGTGGGTCAGGCGGCTGCGAAAGTGATCCGACAGACCCTCGGCCGGCAGACGGGTGAAGACCTGGGTTTTGCCGGCCAGGCGGCGAAAGGCGCGCGCGTGCAGAATGCGGGCGGCGTCGCGGGCAAACGGGGTGCGATAGGCGTGGGGCAGTTCCGCGTGGGCGCGGCAGGCGAGTTGGCTCTCCGCATTTCCGCTCACGGCAATTCCAGCAGGCAGCAGCAGATCGGATTCGGTTTTGAGCTGCATCATCCAAAACGGCCTTGGCGGCGTAACCGCGGACTTAACGCTTCACGTCTGGTTATACCGCAAAAAAGGACGCTGCGCGTGCAGAGAGCCGATTCCTGTGCCGTGAGTCACGATGTGCCGGGTTCCGCGGCTGGTATAAAAGCACCTGTGCGCCGAAGGATGGACACCGCCAACTTCCGGGAGTACTATGCTGCCGAACTTATCCGATGGCTGCGGGAGCACGGAATTACCGGTGCGCGCCAAGAAGCTTTTTGGGACCGCAAAGGGAGGTAGCAATGAAACCGATCAAGAGAATGGCGCCGGCGGTGGTTGCGCTGGCGGTTGCGATGGTATCGGGTTGCGGGGCGAGGCACTCGCCCAAGGAAGTGTACTACCTGGTTGCAGTGAACGTCTCGTTGCCCTACTGGCAGACGGCCGTGGCCGGATTCAAGAGCGCTGCCGCGCAATATAACGTGACGGCCAGGGTAGCCGGGCCTGACACGTACGATCCACAGGGTGAACTGGCGGAGTTCCAAAAGGCGGTTGCGGCCAAACCGGCGGGGATACTGGTCTCTGTCTCTGACGCTGCCGTGATGCAGCCGGGGATCGACGCGGCGGTGAGCGCTGGCATTCCTGTGATCACCATGGACTCCGATGCCAAGAACAGCTACAGGCTCTACTTTATAGGCACCAACAACCTTGAAGCTGGGCGTTTGGGCGGCCGGAGGGTCATCGAGAAGCTGGGCGGCAAAGGCAACGTGGTCTTCTTTACGCTTGCCGGCCAGCCCAACACGGAAGAGCGGCTGAAGGGCTTCAAGGATGTCTTTGCCACGCGGCCGGGCATCAACATTGTCGAAGTAGTGGACATCAAGGGCGATCTGCACACAGCCTTCGACAAGGCCCAGGAACTGATGGCGCAAACGGGTGCGAAGAAAATCGACGCTTTCGTGTGCCTGGAATCCGCTTCAGGCAAGATGGTCGCCGACGCGATCAGCCGCACGGGAGACACCAGCAGGGAACTGGTGGCGTGGGACGTGAATCCGGAGACGCTGCAAAGCATCAAGGACGGAGTGATCGACGCGACGATCGCGCAAAAGCCCTATACGATGGGCTTCGTGGGGCTGAAGGCGCTGGACGAGATCTTTCACGATCCGCCCGCGCAACTCAACAAGGACTACAGCGCCGATGCGTTCGCGCCGTACCCGGTGTTTGTTGATACCGGGACGTCGCTGGTAGACAAGAGCAGCGTGGATGTGTATCTGGCTGCGGCAGCGGCGCACACGCAGTAGGGGCCACGTCGAGACCGGCGCACAACGGCAGGCAGCGTTCCTTCAGGCGAACGCTGCCGTCTTGCCGCTTCCAGTTTCCGGTTCCGTGACGCCGCGCCGATCACGCCGTTGCGGTTGCGAGGGGCTTACTCCGGCTTGGTCTGGCCCAGAGAGTTCTCTTCCTTTGCCAGTTTGACGCGGGCGCTTTCCAGCTTCTTCTGCACCTTAGATACGTCGCCGGGCTCGATGTCGGCCGGGGCTGACTTGGCGAATTCATCGAGCGAAATCTGCCACTGCGCGGCGGCCAGCCGGATGCGGCCGGTTTTTTCGTAGAGATCACCCAGGTGCATGTGAACCGTGGGATCGGACTGGTCGCGGCTGACGGCCTGGCGCAGATTGTCTTCGGCCAGTTCGTATTCGCCCATCTTGAAGTAGACCCACCCAAGCGAATCGAGATATGCGCCGTTCATGGGTTCGATTGCGACGGCCTTTCGAATCATCTTGAGCGCGTCAGGCAGCTTGATCCCCTTATCTGTCCACATATAGCCCAGATAGTTCAGCGTCATGGCGCTCTGCGGATCGAGATCGAGCGCTTGGCGGAAGTACCGCTCGGCCTGATCGAGATGCTTCTGACGCTCGGCCCACTCGCCGCGAAGGAAAGACAGGTAGGTACGATCGTCGTTCTTGGTGGCGAGCGGCTCCGCCTTGTCGAGCGCCTCCTCGGCATCCTTAAAGCGGCGGAGGCGGATGTTCATCTGGGCGACGGCGAACCAAACGCCGCGCTGCTGGTCAGGGGTGGCGCCGTCAAGAAGAGTCTTCGCCATGGCCAGACCTTCATCGGGATGGTCCTGGTCAGCGAGTTCTCCCGCGAGCATCAGCTTCAGGTCGCGGTCTTTTGGATCGGAGGCCGCCGCCTTGCGCGCGACGTCGAGGGCCTTATCGAATTCGCGGGCGCCGCGGTACGCATCCACCTGACCCTGGTAGCCGCGCACGGCCAGGCTGCCGCCCAAGTCGATCATCTTCTGGTAGGCGGCGATCGCCTGACCGGTCTTATTCTCTTCGAGGCACACGGCGCCAAGGCGTTCCAGGAAGATGCCGCGGTTGTTCTTTTCCTCTTCGGTATAAGCGCCGTTGGCGTGCGAAGTGGCGTCCACCATCTCCTGGTAGGTCTGGACGGCGTCGTCAAAGCGGCCCAGGACGTCGAGCAGCAGCCCTTCGTTGAATCCCGCTTCCAGCGACTTGGGATCGATCTTGCGCGCCTTGCGGATGGTGGCCAGCGCCTCTTCGTACTTGCCCTGGCGGCGCTCGATCTCGCCGATATGGACCAGCGCCTCGGAATTTTCAGGATCCGCTTCGGCAAGCGCTTTGTACTGCTTGAGCGCTTCGTCGAGCTGTTCGCCGGTGAGCAGAGCCGCGGCGAGGGCGTCCATGGTCTGCAGGTCGCCGGGCTCCAGATCGTCCGCGCGCCGATAGGCGGCGATGGCGTCCTTTGGCTGCTTCAACTGGTCATAGAGCGCGCCGAGCATGAACTCCATCTTGGGGGTGCGCCCGTCCTGGGGAACAGCTTCAATCGCCTTCACGGCATGTTGTATGTCCCCGCTCTCGGCGTAAAGCCGGGCCAGGTTCAGCACCACGTCCTCCGCCTCGGGCTCGATTGCCTCAGCGGTCTTGAATTCGGCTTCGGCCTTTTCGGGCAGGTGTTTTACGGTGTAGAGCTGACCCAGCACCATGTGATCTTCCACGCTCTTGGGGTCGAGGGCGACGATCTTTTCGAACTCGGCAATGGCCTGGTCAAGAACGTTGCCGGAGCTCGAAGCCGAAGCGCCCCCTTTCTGCCCCTCGCCTAGCTGGCGCAGGTAGATGCGTCCCAGCAGCCTGTGGGCTTCAATGTCGCCGGGAGAGTTCTTCAGCAGCGCGCGCGCCGTTGCCTCGGCATCGTGTACTCGACCGACGCGGAAATAAAGATCGGCCAGATCGTCGCTCAACTCCGCCGAGCCGGGGTCGGCGTTGAGCGCCAGCTTGTATTGCTCGATGGCCTGGTTCACTTCGTCCGAGTGTCCCTCGGAGATGGCGTCATCCTCATACACTGCTGCCAGGGCCAGGTGATAGTACGCCTGGGCGCGATTGGGTTCCTTCGCGGCGGCGGATTCTCCGCTACTCTGGCTCGACCCGGCGCCGGCCGCCGCGGCTATTGCCGGTGCGGCCTGGACCGGGGCCACGACCGGCAGAGCCTGCGGGCTCTTTTCCGGGCTGGCAGTGCCGCCTGGAGGAGTGTTTTGGGCGCAGACGAGCGCAACCGGCAGCAAAAACAGGATGGCGGCGGCAAACTTGGGCCCGATCATTGGCATCGGAAGGTTTCTTGTCATCATTCAGGGGAATCCCCACGCTTTCGACCGGAAAAGCAGAGAAATACGCTCTGGAAAACCGGAATACGGCGTAAGCAGCTGTTTTAAACAACTCTGCCTACTGCTACAGACGATTTTACCTGTCATTGGTCGCAAATGCCCGGTAGATTCCGGGATTTTCGTGACGATTGTGCTATGCCGACGAGGGCGCCCGAAAGAAAGACGGCCTTCGCATCCTATTCGTAGACCTCCCGCCGGTGCGCGACTCTCATCACTGTAACTTCCCTTTTCTCGTCGTCGATGGCGTAAATAGCGCGATAATCTCCGGCGCGGATACGCCAGAGATCTCCTGCTCCGCGCAATTTTTTGACCCCACGAGGCCGGGGATCCGCGGCAAGCGATTCGATCTTGGGGAAGATGCGGGAAACGACAGGGCCGGGAAGCCTAAGAAGCTCCTTCTCCGCACTGGATTTGAACGCAACCCGGTATTCAGGCACGTTTGCTGCCGACGGTTGAGAGCTTGGCCTTTACGCGATCCAGCGGAATGCTGACTTCCGCGCGCCGCGACTCGGAAACCAGAACGTCTTCGAACTCTTCCCAAAGTTCCGCGTGCTGGCGCAAATCGATCTGGACCGCAATCTTGCGGCCGTCCTCATCGGTTAGATACCGAATCCCGGTCATTGGGAACCCTTCGCTCTTAATTCAGACGCTACTCCGCGCCCGTACGGGCGTCAAGGCGCGGCCCAAACGCAATCAGGCCGCCTTTTATCCGAGCGGCATCCAGTACCTTTCGTTGCAAGGTGGTTACCTCCGCTCAATGCCGGAAGTGGCGAATGCCGGTGAAGACCATGGCGATGCCCAGCTTGTCGGCGGCGGCGATGACTTCGTCGTCGCGCACCGAGCCGCCGGGCTGAATTACCGCCGTCGCGCCGGCTTCGGCAACGGCCTGAAGACCGTCAGGGAAAGGAAAGAAGGCGTCAGAGGCGGCCACGCAGCCCTTGAGCGGCAGCACGGCCTTCATGGCGCCAAATCTGGCCGCGTCCACGCGGCTCATCTGTCCCGCGCCCACGCCCAGGGTCTGCCCTTCGCGGGCGTAAACGATGGCATTCGATTTTACGTGCTTCGACACGCGCCAGGCGAAGAGCAGGCTGCGCAACTCCCCGGCTGTGGGCGGCCGCCACGTGGCCACCTTCAGCTCCGACTCCGTCACGCGGCCGGTGTCGGCATCCTGCAAGAGGAGCCCTCCCGACACCTGCTTGACCACTGGCCGTGGCTCGGCCGCGCGAACCTCCACGAGGCGCAGGTTCTTCTTCGCGGCAAAACGCTCGCGAGCCTGGGGCGAAAAACCGGGCGCGGCAATGGCTTCCACGAAAAGTTTGGCGATTTCCCCGGCCGCCGTTGCGTCTACCTCGCGGTTGATGCCGATCACACCGCCAAAGGCCGAGACCGGATCGCAGGCCAGAGCCTTTTGGTAGGCTTCCAGGAGCGTGGCACCCGTCGCGGCGCCGCAGGGATTGGTGTGCTTGACAATGACCACGACGGCGGGATCGAACTCGCCGGATGGAAACTCCTGCGCCAGCTCCCACGCTGCGTCGAGATCGACGAGATTGTTGAAGCTGAGTTCCTTGCCCTGCAACTGCGCCGCTCCCGCGATTCCCAGTCCCGAGCCGTCGGTATAAAGCGCGGCGCGCTGATGCGGATTTTCACCGTAACGCAGGGGCTGGGCCAGCGGAAAGTTGATGCGCAGCGTCGAGGGCAGTGCAGCTTCGTCGAATACAGCCGGAGCCTCGGGCGCGGGCGCTTCGGCAATCCGTTCCAGCGTGCCTGCAATTGCCGCGTCGTAGGCAGCGGTCAAGGCGAACGCCTGCCTGGCCAGACGCCAGCGGGTGGCGCGAACGAGGGCTCCGCCGTTGGCCTTCAGCTCTTCAACGAGAGGCGCATAATCCGCAACGCACGTCACGATCGCCACGTCTTCAAAGTTCTTGGCCGCGGAGCGAACCATCGACGGCCCTCCTATATCGATGTTTTCGATGAGATGCCCGAAGGCGACGCCGGGCTGGGCGGCTGTCTTCTCGAAGGCGTAGAGATTGACCACCACCATGTCGATGGGCTGGATGCCATGAGCGGCGACGGCGGCTTCATGCTCCGCATTGCCGCGAATGTAGAGCAGGCCGCCATGGACGCGCGGGTGCAGCGTCTTGACGCGGCCGTCGAGCATCTCGGGAAAGCCGGTCAACTCGCTGATGTCCTTTACCGCCAGGCCGGCTTCGCGGAGCGCCTTTGCCGTCCCGCCCGTCGAAACCAGTTCGACCCCAAAGCCGGCCAGCTCGCGCGCAAACTCGACCAACCCGGTCTTGTCTGTCACGCTCAGCAACGCGCGGCGAATGGGTTTGGCGCCCGTCCTACTTGCTAAACCTTCCGAACTCACGATTCCGCTCCTCTTTCGAGAATCCGCGCAGGCTCGCCTCGCCGTTGCGAAGCTCCGCCGGACACGGACTAAACTCCAGACTACATCGAGGGGCGGGATGCAGTTGTGAATGGAATAGCCGGGCGGCGGAGTTCCTGCACTCCCCCCTGGCGCTGCGGCAAACTCCTGCCCGCGACGCAAGCAGGAATGCTTTAAAGTGGAGATATGGGAAGTTATCCCTCGACACCCCAGCCGGAGATTCTCGCCCCTGAAGGTGAGTATGCGCCTCCCCCAGCGCGGCGTCCGCGGCGAGGGTGGGCGGCGGCGCCGGCCACTTATCTGCTGGTGGGGATCAACTGCGGCATTTTTCTGGCCATGGTGTTGCGCGGGTCCAGCATCTGGATGCCGACTCTTGACCAACTTATGTTCTGGGGCGCCGACAGGCCCAACAACGTGCTGGTCTATGGCGAATGGTGGCGCATCGTCACCGCGATGTTTGTGCACGTGGGCATCATTCACCTGGCCACCAACATGTGGTGCCTGTGGAACCTGGGACTGCTGGCCGAGCCGCTGATGGGGTCGTTTGGCTTGTTTGCGGCCTACATCCTCACGGGGGCCGCGGGAAATCTGCTTTCCACTTTCTATAACTGGGTTTGGCCGATCCACGACGCGACGGGAGCAGCGTATTTTCAGGCTGGCGCGGGAGCGTCCGGAGCCGTTTTCGGCATTGCCGGCGTACTGATCATATTGCTGAAATCGAATCGGCTGCCGGTGCCGCCTCGAGAGCTGCGCAAGTTGCGCAAATCCGTCATTTACTTTGCCGCCATCAATCTGGTCATCGGTCTTTCGGTCAACTTCGGCAGCGGGTTCACGGGCGTGTCGATCGATAATTCCGCCCATATCGGCGGATTTTCCAGCGGACTGCTGTTCGCTTTGCCGCTGGTGCCGCGCATTGGCTCGCCGCGCAGCGTTTTTCAAACACGCATGCGCCTTGCCGTGGCGGGAATGATTGTCCTGCTCGTGCTCTTCGGGTTTTACGTGGCCAACATCGCCCCGCCGCAGAGTTGAAGCCGGCGCAGCTAAGGCATTTTAGGAAATAGTCTGAATTTTTTGCCGTCGTGCAAGGTCGTCGCTCCCTGTTGGTCGCGCCGACTTCAGGGCAGCGGTCTCGTCTTACAGAGTTTCCTAAAATGCTTTACCGCGTCGCCGTAGCGGCGAACTTCTTCACCATGGCCAGCAGCAGCTTGCGGTCGCTCTCGTTCAGATTCGAGGAGTAGCGGCGGAGCTGCGCGAGGAAGCGGAGCTCATCGTCGGAGAGGTTCTGCTCGTTCATCTGGCGGGCGAGCGTGTCGCTGGCGAAGAATTGCGCGATGGGCAGGTCGAGGGCGTGGGCAATCTTGGCGAGCGTGTCGAGCGAGGGTACGGTGTGGCCGTTCTCCACGCGCGAGAGATAGCAGCGCAGCAGCCCGGTCTTTTTTTCGATGTCTCCCTGCGACAGCCCCTTCTGCAGCCGGTAAGCGCGAATGGTGGTGCCGATCTTCATGTCCGTTCACTCTTCGCCTGATGCTTACCGGGTTTACCGATGTTGTAGCAATCAGGGAACTATTAGCTTGAGAGTTAACATGCGGAGGCCGGGATTGCAAGCGCAAAGTTCCGCCGGGCCTCAACTGAGCAATCCATCGGGCGCCGGATTCCGGCCGCGCCGGCGCGGCTGCGTGGTAAACCCTGGCGGCGCGTGATCCGTCAGACTGAATACGAGAGCGAGAGGCTGGGTAAGGCGAATGCGGAAGGCAGCAAGAAAAGGTGCGTGTGCAGGGGGGATGGTTTTGGCCTGCTGCCTGTCTGCCTGGGCTCAGGCACCGGCTGCGGCGCGCCAAACCGCAACGGACCAGGCCCCAGCGAATCCGGCTCCGGCGACGCAAACTTCCATTGGCCAGGCCGCGCCGGCTGCGTCAGAGGCGTCATCCTCCGGCCAACCGGTGACAGGGGGCAGATTGCATGGCGCGGTCAAGAGCGGCGCCATCCCCTTGCCTGGAGTGACCGTCACTGCGCAAAACACGCTTACGGGCAAGCGGTATTCCACCACGACCGACATTCTCGGCTCCTGGTCGATGAACATTCCGCAAAACGGCCGTTATGTTATTCGCACTCAGTTTGTGGCCTTCGCGCAGGGAGCTCAGGAGGCCGTTCTGAACGCCGCCAGCCACGATCAGATGGTGAACTTCGAGCTGATCCTGGCCTCGCGGCAGGCGGAGTTGGATCGGCAACAGGGCCTTCAGAGCGGCCTTCAGGGCGAGGAGGGACAATCTGCCCGGCAACTGGCGGGTAATGCGCCCGAGAATGTAAGCCTGATGAGTGCGCTGACCGCCGACACCGATACGGAGGCCGGCACGGCAGGCTCGAGCGGCACCTCACTGCCTTCGATTGCAGGCAACTCAGACTTCAGTGACGAGTCGGTGGCAATTACCGGGCAGACGGGGCAGGTGAGCGCTCTCGCCGGCATCGATATGGACCGCGTGCGTGACGCGGCACAGGCGATTGCGGTGCAGGGCGGACTGGGCGGGCAAGGCGGCGGGCCTGGCCAGGGCGGATTATTTGGCGGGTATGGCGGTGGTGGAGAGTTTGGCGGGGCCTTTGGCGGCGGGGGCTTCGGAGGCGGCGGATTTGGCGGCAGGGGAGGCGGTGGCGGAGGGGGACGCGGAAACTTCCGCAACTTCAATCCCGGCCAGCCGCACGGCGCCATTTTCTGGGATGGAACCAACTCGGCGATCAATGCATTGCCCTTCGCGCTGCTTGGCCAGCCGCAGGTGCAGCCGCCCAACGGGTCCAACCGCTTCGGCATCACCTTCATGAGCGCGCCGTATCTGCCGCACCTCACCAAGCCCAGCGGCAAAGATACCGTGTTCCTCACGCTGTCGGGCACGCGCGCGTCCAAGCCCGAGGATTTTTACGCAACGATTCCCACGGATGCGGAGCGAAGCGGCGATTTTTCGGCCCGCGGATTGCCACCGATCTACGATCCGGTCACAGGTTGCGGCTTCGGCCAGACAGCAACATCCAGCGGCTCCGGCTACACTTGCAGCGGCGCCATCACAAATATAATTCCGCCGACGGGAGCCGCAGGCGAGTCGGTCTCCCCGCAGGCCACGGCGCTGCTTGCCTACTTTCCTCAGCCGTTGCCCAACGGCGAAACCATCAACGGCTACAACTACCATCTGCTCACCACCGCGCAGTCGAACTCGACGCAGGCCGGCATCCGGTACATGCGCAGCCTGGGAGCGAACGCTGCGCAGACCGGCGGCCGTGGAGGATTCGGCGGGGCCGGCGGAAGGCGCGGCGGCGCGCAGAGCCAGGGACTGCGCCAGAGCATCAACCTCAATTACAACTGGTCCCACTCGGCCTCGGATCAGGTAAATCTGTTTCCGCAACTGGGCGGCAAGAGCGCTTTGGATTCCGACTCGCTGCAGGCCGGCTACACCGTGGGCTACCACCGTTTCACCAGCATCTCCAACGTGAGCTGGAACCGCAGCAGCAGCCACACGATCAACTTCTTTACCAATACCCCGATCAATCCCGCGGTAACCGCCAGCATGACGGTGCCGAACGACGTTCCGCTCAACTACGGTGTGCCCGGCATTTCGCTCAGCAACGGCATCGAGGGCTTGAGCGAGACACAGCCGAGCTTTTCAATTTCGCAGACCATCTCGTTCACCGAAGTCATGAGCTGGATTCACGGCAAACACAACCTGCGTTTCGGAGGCGATTACCGGCGCGTGCACCGGGATTTTCTTGCCGGCTCAAACGCCACCGGGGACTTTGCTTTTACCGGGTTGTTTACCGAGGACGCAGCGGGGGATCTGGCCACCGGCTCTTCCATCGCCGATTTTCTGCTGGGATTGCCGCAATCGACAATGCTCAACTCGTCGCTCGCCAAGAGTTATCTCCGCGATAATGTTGTTGACGCCTACGCCATGGACGACTGGCGGATGCTGCCCTCGTTCACGCTCAATTACGGCGTACGCTGGGAGTTCTTCGCTCCGTACACAGAGAAATATGGACGGCTGGCCAACGTGGCTACCAACCCGGAGGCCGGATTCACCAGCGAAACCGAGCAGACTGCCGGGATGAACGGGCTGCCCGGCTCGCTGGTTTTCCCGTGGCATAAGGGCTTCCGGCCGAGCGCAGGGCTGGCATGGCGCGTGCCGAAGATCAAGCAGACGGTGGTGCGCGCCGGCTTCGGGATGAACTACACGGTAGGCGAGTACGCGGGATTTGCGACCACCATGGCGCACCAGCCGCCCTTCACCAACGAGCAGACCAACGAAGAAGCAGCCGGCAATACGCCCTCCACGGCCTGCGCGCAGACCGGCACGTGCTTCACGCTGGCCAATGGGTTTCCATCGCCCGCCACGATCGGCAACTACGCGCTCGATCCGCATTACGGGCTGCCTTACGTGATGGAGTGGAACCTCGACATCCAGAAGACGCTGCCCTGGGGCATCGTGATGAATCTCGGCTATAACGGGGCTCGATCGAACCACCTTGACGTGAAGCTGGCGCCGCGCGCGCTGCCCAACATTCCGGGTACCGATCCGCCCAACCCGGTGACGAATCAGCCGCCACCCTTCAACTACGACGAAGCCGCCGCGTACTACAAAATGAACGCCGGTACAGTGCGGCTGAACAAACGCCTGTCGAAAGGCATTGCTGTCGGCGCGAATTACCAGTACGGACACGCGATCGACGATGCCTCCTCGGTGAACGGCAGCTCCGGCGCGGTGGTGCAGGACTGGCAGAATCTGGCTGCCGAGGAGGGGCACTCGGTTCTCGACATTCGCCACCAGGTGAGCGGGACGTATCTTTTCGAGCTGCCCTTCGGCTACGACAAGCGATGGGTTACGACGGGCGCGGGATCGCACATCCTCGAAGGCTTCTCCATCTCCGGCAACTTCCGCTTCGCCACTGGGGCCTGGCTCTCGCCGGGCTTCGAGCCGACGGCGCAAGGCGTGGAGTGCGGCAATAGTGGCGCGTTACGGCCCAATCTCGTGCCCGGCCAGTCCGTCGCGGCCGGTGGCGGTTCGCGGTTCAAGTGGTTCAACACCGCGGCGTACTCAGCCCCAACCAACACACCGGGTTACTGCGACTACTTCGGGACCGCGCCGCGCGGTTCGATTGAAGGGCCGGGCACGGTCTCGAACAACATGGCTCTCTCAAAGACCATGCAAATGGGAGAGACGCGCAGCATGGAGATCCGCGCCACCATCGACAACGTGTTCAACACCGTGCAGTACTCGGGCGTGAACACCACGTTCGGAGATCCGAAGTTCGGCCAGGTGAATTCGTTCGGCCAGATGCGGACGTTCCAGTTTATGGCGAGGTTCAGGTTCTGAAAGCAGCGGAGTTAGCGGAGTTAGCGGAGCTAGAAAGGCAGCGAGTTAGCAAGTCGGCAAGTTCGCGGGCTAGCGGCGGAAGGAGAGCAATGACGGGTCTGCTGCGGAGGACGAGCACGATGTTTGCGCTGCTGGCGCTCATGGCGCCGGGAGCGCAGCCAATCTCCGCACAAAACTCCGTGGCGCAAAACACCGGCCAGGCTTCCAGCACCCCGGCGGCACAAAATCCGCCGCTGGGGATCCAGGTCACCTCCACGCCGCAGGGCGGCTTTACGCTCAAGGCAAACGCCGAACTTGTCCTCACCAACATCGTCGCCCGAGACGCCAAAACCGGCGAGTTAATCACGGGCCTGAAGCAAAGCGATTTCAAGATCTACGAGAACGGCAAGGAGCAGAGGATCGACACCTTCGACTTTGAAAGCGTGGACATGGCCGCGCCGCTCAAAGAGGCCACGGTGAGCGGGCTGGCCGCCGGGCCCAGCGGAAGCAAAGCCGTGGTGGTGGCCAGGCCCGAGGAGCTGCGCAACCACCGGCTGATGGTGATGTTTTTCGATTTGACTTCGATGCAACCCGAAGACCTGGAGCGCAGCGTGGATGCGGCGCAGGCTTTCCTGCGCGCCAAGATACAGCCGGCCGATCTTGTCGCTTTGGTTTCTCTCGGCGACACGCTAAGCGTGGACCAGGACTTTACCGCCGATAAAGACGCGCTCATCCGCGAAGTGGGCGCATACAACGGCACCCAAGGACAGGGCTTTGCCCAGGGCGCCAACTCCAACACGAACCAGGTGGAGGACACAACCGCGTACACGCCGGACGAGAGCGAATACAACGACCTGAACACCGACCGCGAGCTGTTCGCGCTGCGCGCCGTCGCGCAGTCGCTCTCAAAGATCAACGAGAAGAAGTCGCTGCTCTACTTCTCGGGCGGCATTTCGCGCGATGGGATTGAGAACGAGGCCTCTCTGCGGGCGGCAATCAACGCGGCTGTGCGAGCCGACCTGGCTATTTACAGCGTGGACACGCGCGGCTTGCAGGCCATCGGGCCGCTGGGCGACGCCTCGACCGGCAGTTACCGCGGGCAGGGCGCCTTCAACGGCGGCGCGCTCCTGAACAACATGAACCAGAACTTCGACACCCAGGAAGTGATGGCCACGCTTTCCAGCGACACGGGCGGCAAGGCGTTCTTCGACTCCAACGACATTGCACCGGCGTTTGCGCAGGTGCAGAAGGATAACTCTGCTTACTACGCCATCGGCTTTCACTCGTCGAATCCGGCGCGCGACGGCAAGTACCGCAAACTGACGGTCAAGGTCGACCGGCCCGGGATCAAGCTCGAGTACCGGCCCGGCTACTACGCGCCGGCCGACTTCAAGCACTCGGGCAAGGAAGATCGCGAGCAGGAACTCGAGGATGAGCTGGCCAGCGACCTGCCGGCCACCGACATGGCAGTCTACATGGACGCCATGTACTTCCGGCTCGACGCAAATCGGTTCTTCATGCCGGTTTCGCTGGTGGTGCCCGGCGCGCAGATTCCCTTTGTGAAGGGCGGCGACAAGGACAAGGCCACGCTGGACATCATCGGCGCGGTGCTCGACGAAGAGAAACGGCCCGTGGGACGCGTGCGCGACACGGTCAAGCTCAACCTCGATCCATCCTTGCAGGCGCGGCAGAAGAACATCCAGTACACCACGAGCTTCAATCTGCCGCCGGGGAAGTACGAGATCAAGTTTGTGGTGCGCGAAAATGAAACGGGGCGCATGGGGTCGTTCATTGCCGAGGTTACGCTGCCCGATCTGAAAAAAGCGCCGCTCAAGATGAGCTCGATCGTGCTGGCGTCGCAGCGGGCGCCGAGCAAGAAACAGGATCCGCTGGTGCGCAACGGCGAAGAGTACGTACCCAACATCAGCCACGTCTTCCGCCAGAGCCAGCACCTTTACCTGCTCTACGAGGTCTACGATCCGGCGCGCGAGAAAGCGGCGGAGAACCAGCCCAAGGGAACCAAACCCGGGATCGATCTGCTCAGCAGCCTGGAGCTGATCCAGGGAGCGGCTAAGGTTTACGAGACGCCGATTGTGCAGGCCAAATCGATCAACGTGGAGGATCGCGGGGCGGTGGCCTTCGAACTCGACGTGCCGCTCGACGGGCTAAAGCCCGGCTCCTACATCTGCCAGTTGAACGTGATCGACGATGCCGCGGGCAGCTTCGCGTTTCCGCGGTTTGCCGTGCTGGTGCGCGAGGCGGCTACGGCGCCTTCCGGCACGCCGGCAGTGCAATCCACGGGCGGAGCATCCGGCAGTGGCGGCAGCCTGACCCGCAACAATAGCCGCGTTTCAAGTGATAGGCCGCGGTGAAGACCATCAGCAGCCCCTCGAAGTAGTAGTCTTCGGGCTCGAGTTGGGGCGGAGGCTGCGGCGCAGTGCCGGGTGGTCTGCGGTCCATGTGCCTATTCTCGCTGAAACCGCGCAAGGCCGGTGATCCGCGGGCAAATGCAGCCGGTAAAATCGAATCATGGCACTCACCGCGCAAGACCGCGCCCGCAAGATCAAGATTGTTCTTTTCGACGTAGATGGAGTATGGACCGACGGCACCATCTGGCTCGTCCCAGGCGGCCCTGCGGGCGGCAAACTTTTGGACGAGATTCGCGGCAAGGAAAGCATCGGCTTTGGCGTGGGATCGGCGACGATGGTCGAGGCCAAAGGGTACAGCGCGCACGACGGCACGGCGATCTCGCTAGCGCGGCTGGGCGGCCTGAAGTGCGGCATCATCACCAAGCGCATCAGCGAGACGGTGGCCACGCGCGCCCGGGATCTGAAACTCGAATTCGTCTACCAGGGCTGCGCCTTCAAAATGCAGGCTATCCGCGAGATCATGGAAAAGGAAGGCGTGACGCTCGACGAGATCTGCTATGTGGGCGACGACGTGATCGACCTGCCGGCCATGCGCGAGGTGGGCTTTGCGGTGGCCGTGGCCAACGCGCGCGAGCGGGTGAAGGCCGAGGCGCAATATGTGACGCCGAACGCGGGCGGCTATGGCGCGGCGCGCGACGCGGTCGAATTCATTTTGGAGGCCAAGGGCGTGCTGGACCAGTGCATCGACGCCTACATCGACGAACGCAACCCGATTCCGCCGTCGATGGACATTGGCCGCGGCGGCGATCTCAAGTAGCCTCGTTTGGCAGAACCTTCAACAGGGCTGTCGTCCTGAGCGACCGGAATCCGCCGTGGCGGGCGTAGGGAGTCGAAGGACCTGCGGTTGCTTTTCCGGTTGAAGTGGGAATCACAATGCTAGCATGATTGCAAAGCGAAGCCGACATCGGTCCGCTTGCCGAATCGCACAATGAACGTCCCTGTTTTCAAGTTGTCTCATGTGGCCGGCGTCTCCGTCTCGGACGAGGATTTGATTGCAGATTTGCGCCGGGTTGCCGGTGAATTAGGGAAGAACAGTGTCGCAAATAAGCAATATGAGAAGCTGGGGCGTTACTCCTCTATTACCCAAAGTAAGAGGTTTGGAAATTGGAACGAGGCACTTCGCCGAGCAGGCCTGGAAATTTCGAACCGTTTCAACATTCCTGACGAGGAACTATTCGAGAACCTGCTTACGCTTTGGCAGCACTTTGGGCGGCAACCACGACGAAGAGAGGTTGATTCTAGTCCATCAACCATTTCGCAGGGACCATACAATCGGCGTTTCGGCTCATGGATGAATGCCCTGAAAGCCTTTGTGGATTACGCCAACGGAGCCAGCGCAGAACTTGCAGAGCATCAAGTCGAGGTTCCCGTTGGTGGCCAGCACAAGACCCCGCGTGAGCCGTCACTCCGTCTTCGCTGGCTTGTACTGCAAAGAGATAACTTCAAGTGCTGTGCGTGCGGTGCGAGTCCGGCAATAACTCTTGGCATCGAACTGCACGTGGATCACACCTACCCTTGGGAAAAGGGAGGCGAAACAGTTCTTTGGAATCTGCAGACGCTTTGCTCCAAATGCAACCTTGGCAAATCAAATCTTCTTCCTGCATGAAGGGCTACTCCGTTCCGGCGTGGCGAATCCGAAGTTCGTTGAAAGGCAACCGCAGATCCTTCGACTCCGTTTGGCGCAAAGAACGTGCCAAACTCCGCTCAGGATGACAGCGGGATTTATGCTGCGAACTTCAGCGGCAGGACGCCAGCACCGGGTCGATCGGATCGGTTGAACAGGGCTCCGAATGAACACAAAAAACAAAGCCGTCGTCCTCCTAAGCGGCGGCCTCGATTCGGCGACCGTGCTGGCTCTGGCCAAAAGCGAGGGATATGAGCTGTACGCGCTTTCGTTTTCGTACGGCCAGCGGCACGCATGGGAACTGGAGGCAGCCAAGCGGGTTGCCGCGTCCATCGGCGTCACACAGCATCGTATTGCATCGATTGACCTGAGGGCCTTTGGCGGCTCCGCGCTCACCGACGACATCCCCGTCCCCAAGGGCCGCGCAACCCAGGCGATGGCTCAGGGCATCCCAATTACATACGTTCCTGCGCGCAACACCATCTTCCTCGCCTTTGCGCTGGCGTGGGCTGAGGTATTGGGCGCGAGCGACATCTTTCTGGGCGTGAATGCGCTCGACTATTCAGGCTACCCCGATTGCCGTCCTGAATATATTGCTGCCTTCGAGAAGATGGCTAGCCTGGCGACCAAGGCCGGTGTGGAAGGCCGCCAGGAGCTGAAAATTCATACGCCGCTCATTGCGCTCACCAAGGCGGAGATTATCCGGATGGGGCTCGGATTGGGCGTCGATTACGGCTTGACCAGCAGTTGCTACGATCCCTCCCCCATGGGCGTTCCGTGCGGCCAATGCGATTCCTGCCTTCTGAGGCAAAAGGGCTTCCGCGAAAACGGGATCGACGACCCGCTGCTGAAAGCAAGCTCTTAGCTCCTAGCCTCTAGCTGCCAGCTCTTCAGTGTCGAGTTGACGGCCACGGCCCGCGCACGATCAGCTATGAGCTAGAGAAGCTGCCTTTATGAGTTACGCGGTCAAGGAGATTTTCTACACCCTGCAGGGTGAAGGCGCGCAGACTGGGCGCCCGGCGGTCTTCTGCCGCTTTGCCGGATGCAATTTATGGTCAGGCCGCGAACAGGACCGCGCATCGGCTATTTGCAAATTCTGCGACACCGATTTTGCCGACACCAAGGGTCGTGGAGGCGGAAACTTCGGCTCCGCCGCGGCGCTCGCAGCGGCCATTGAGCGGAATTGGCCCGACGGCGCCGTGGCCGGAAAGCGATTTGTGGTTTGCACGGGCGGCGAGCCGCTGCTGCAGCTCGACGTGGAGCTGATCGACGCGCTGCACGGCTGCGGCTTTGAAATTGCGGTGGAGACCAACGGAACCATTGAGGCGCCGGCGGGGCTGGATTGGATCTGCGTGAGCCCCAAGGCCGGCACGGAGCTGAAGCAGCGCAGCGGAGACGAACTCAAGCTGGTTTATCCGCAGCGTGGCGTGGAGCCGGACATGTTCGAGGATCTCCAGTTCCGGCATTTTTTCGTGCAGCCCATGGATGGCCCCGGCCGTGAGCTCAACACGACGCTGGCGCTGGCCTATTGCCTCGATCATCCGCAGTGGCGGCTGAGCCTGCAGACGCAGAAGCTGCTGGGGATTCCGTAGAAACAGGGAACAGGGATCAGGGGACAGGGATCAGACAACAGAGGCGCTCATGGGTTGGGATGCATGGCGAGGATTGAAGGCGCGTTCAACCTTTGCGTGCCTCGGCTTCGGCGAGCCAACCGCGGCGTAACTTCTCCGCTGGAATGCTGGACAGATAGGGCTTGATGTCGAGAACCGGCGTACCGTCGAGCATGTCGACACCGCGCACGTGTAGCGCGGCGCCTTCGCGGCGCAGCAGTTCCACCACCGTCAGGCCGATCGGATTCGGCCGCCGCGGCGACCGTGTGGCGAAGACGCCATGAGGCAGGCTTTCATCGGTGGGCGGATGAGCGATCAGGTCGAAGCCGCCGGCGCGATCGAATTCCCAGATCACGAACAGGTGCGAAAAGCCTTCGATATCTGCCAACCCGGGCTCGTACTCGCACAGCAACTCGATCGCGCCTTCGGCCTCGTGCGTGGCGCCAAGGCCCTTTGGAATGGCTGAAGTCTCTTGGTAGGGGCTATGGATGAAGCCGATGGGATGGGCGGTAAACATGGCCGAGGCCTCCAAATCCATGATATTCGCGCCGAGTTGCCCGGTATTGTTTCTCGGCGCATGAAAAGCGGTTCCTGCGACATCAAAAACTCTTCCGTGCGTGACCGGGAACACTTATCAGGCCGACGGTGTCTAAGAACAGTAGGCGCGCGGGTCAGATTGCGGTACGCATGTCTTCGCGTCTTGGGTCGGCAATGCGTTTCCGGCGGCTAACCGGCCGGTGGAAATTGCCGCAAGCGGCATCGAGTCATGTGTTCCGGCCTTGGGCCCAGCGGCGCATGTGATGCGCGCACATGCAAATGATGGCTGATTTGCGGTAACGTGGGAGGATACGGAATTGCAAACGGACCTCACCATGGGCAATCTTGCAGGCACGCTGACGCTCCAATCGGATGAAGCGGTTCTCATAGAAGAACTGCAGGCCGGTTCCGAGCAGGCGTTTGCCTGGCTGATCGCGCGCTACCATCAGCCAATTTACTCGTTGCTGGCGCGCACCGTGCGCAACCCCGCCGACGCCGCCGATCTGACCCAGGAAGTTTTCGTCAAGGTCTTCCGCGGAATCCGCGGTTTTCACGGCGAATCCGCATTGCGGACCTGGATTTATCGAATTGCGTTGCGCGAAGCATCGAATCAGCGGCGCTGGTGGGCGCGGCATCAACAGCAGGAGATCCCCATCGAGCAGGAGATGACGGCGGGAGAAAGCGGCAGGCCGGTGCTGCTGAAAGACATGCTTGTGGACCCGGCGGAGTCGCCCTACGAACTGGCCCAGCACGAGGAGAACCGGGCGCGGGTGGAGCAGGCGCTGCGCCAGGTACCCGAGCCTTTCCACACCACGCTCATCCTGCGCGACATCGAGGGATTTGTCTACGAGGAAGTGGCGGCTATACAGGGCGTGAACCTGGGAACGGTGAAGTCGCGGCTGGTGCGCGGGCGCGCCTATTTGAGGACGCTGCTGACGGCGCCCAGGCCCCACCCCGGCAACCAGGACCTGTTGCCCCCCCGCTGCGCGACCCCGGTAGCGGGTTCGCGGCCTACAGCGCAGGCGGAGATGGGAGTTTCCCTGGGAGAGGAGGCGCGATGAACGGCTGCAAGGAAGTGCAGACTGGCTTTACGGATTATCTGGACAGCCAGTTGAGCGGACGCGAGATGCAGGAGATGAATGCGCATCTCCAGGATTGCCGGGAGTGCGCGCGCGAGTGGAAATCGCTGCGCGATTTGCAGGCTGCATTGGCCGGGCTGGGCCCGGTGGCAGAACCGGCGGATCTGCCTCTGCGAATTCGTGTCGCGGTGAGCCAGGAACGGGCGCGCAGCCACCGCAGTGTGTTCACCGCATGGGATTTGGCCTGGAAGAATACTGTGGGACCGTTCCTGTTGCAGGCCGGTGCGGGACTGGCCAGCGCGGTGCTGCTGCTGGGAACCATTATTGTGCTGGTGACCGTGTTTGCCAAGCCGGAGACGGCGCAGGCTACGCCCGACGAGCCTTTGGGCAATGCAACCGCCCCTCATCTACTCTATTTTTCCAATGCTTCGGGCAGCAATGAAGCAGACGCCATCTCCAGTCCTGTCGTGATCGAGGCGTACGTCAACGATGCAGGCGAGGTCTACGACTACCGCATCCTCTCCGGCCCAACCGATGCAGCAACCCGCTCCCAGGTGGAGAACCTGCTGCTGTTCAGCCGCTTTGCGCCGGCCCGCTTCTTCGGCCAGCCGGTCCGCGGGTTGGCGGTGCTGTCGTTCTCCGGCGTGTCCGTGCGGGGATAAAAGCTGATAGCTGGCAGCCGGCCCCTCAGCAGCGTTATCCGCGCAGAAGCTGTGCCGGAAAGTTCATCAGCCAGTAATTTCCGGTTTGCCGGTTAACAAGGAGCGACCCAGATTTGCAGTTGATAATTGGCAATGCTTAGTCCTTAGCGGGGCTCCAGAAAAACGCCTTGACCGGAAGGAGCAGAGCAACCGACATCACCAGAAATGTGAGAAGTCCAATCAGCATTCCAACAGCCACACATCCTATACCTACCACGTAGTCACAACAGGCAGGTCTAATCGCTAAGCAACGCCACCATCCCTCTGCAGGAGACGCCCTCAACAAATCCAACAACAAGGACCATTGGTAGTTTTGCGCACGTATTTGCAAGAAGACGGGCAGCACCGAGGAGGGGAAGGCAAAACATAGAAGGATGATGAGCATGACGAACCAGGCCCAGCGTTGCCTTTTTCTATATCCCGTCCAGAGGACGATCAAGCCGATCGTCACGATCCCGAGATAAACAAAACCGAAGGGCATCAAATAGTTCTGTATCCTCACACCGGGCCACTCAAAATAAAGCTGCTTCCAGGTTAAGGCGTTCCTCAGGGCCGCTGGAATAAACGAAACCAGGCACAGAGACAAAAGCAGAGCGGAAATCAAAGTCGTGTTGCAGCGGACCTTCATTGGTGGGCCTCCGATGGTAGTCAGGAGAATTGCCGCCATTCTAGGTCATCAGATCGGCTTCGAGCCAATCGTCGGCAATCCGTCAGTAACTCCTAGGCGAACAGTATCAACGCGGCATAGTCCCTAGACCCTGATCCCCATACCCCCTCCCGTTTGACCCCACCCGTGCGTCTAACTAGACTTGCAGGCAGGGTTTCCTCATGACGCCGCGTTCTATGCAATCTTTCACCTTTCTTTCCGCCGCAATTTTGAGTTTGTTGGCAGGATTGACCCCCGCCTCGTCCTCCGCGCAGACCTCGGGCAGTTCCTCGAGCAGCCAAAGTTCGTCCTCCACGCAGATGTATGCGCGGGAAAAGGCGCCGTCGCTGATCGATCCGGCCGGGCCGACCATTTCGCTCATCAGCGCCGAGCCGGTCTTCGTCATGGCGGCGGCACTGAATGCCTGCGGCTACGACGAGGGCCTGGAGCAGAGCGCGCCGATCCGCCAGGGCGTTCGCGGCGAGATGAATCAGGCTCTGGCCCAAAGCGAGGACGCCCGCGCCAAGCGGGACGCACTCTGCCTATACATCGCCCAGCACCGAATGACCGGCACGGAGCGCGATATTTCGCAGTACATTTCGCTATCGCTCTACCTGACGCCTCCGCCCGAGATTGAAATAACGGAAGACCTGACCGCGATGCCTCCCGACTCCACGCAGGTGGCCGACATGGTTCCCATTCTCCGCGCATTTGCCGCCGCGGTCGACCTGCACGGCATCTGGCTGACCGCGCACCACACCTACGACGAAGAGATCGACAGGCTGCACGATCCGCTGTCGCAGATGATCGTTGCCGCCAACCTCTACCTCAAGATGCCCGCCTCGACCTACGATGGCCGCAGATTCATCGTGGTCGTCGAGCCGCAGCTTTCGCCGGGCATGGTCAACGCCCGCATCTACGGCGCCGACTATGTGGTCGTGGTTTCCCCGGCCGACGGCAAGATTCGCATGAACGATGTACGCCACACCTACCTGCACTATATGATCGATCCCTTGCTGCTTTCGCGCTCCAACGCCATCGACCACGAGCAGCCGATCCTGAGGGAGATTCGCGGCGCGCCTCTCGAATTCCGCTTCCGCTCCGATACGGTGGCGCTCACCATCGAGTGCCTGATCAAAGCCGTTGAGGCGCGCACCATGGATACAGGCATACCCGAGTACAAGATTCCGGCGGGAGTGGATCGCTCGCAGTTACCGCTCTACGAGCATGAGCGCGAGCTCTACCAGCAGAAGGTAGACGCCGTGAAGTGGGCCGCCGTCGGGCACGATATGCGGCAAGGGTATGTGCTCACCCAATACTTTTATGAGCAGCTTTTGCAGTTTGAAAAGGACCCCGCCAGCCTGAAAGATACCATCGGCGAGATGGTGTACGGCATGGACGTGGATCAGCAGGTACACCGAGCGCGCCAGACCGAGTTTGACACTGTGGCCGACGAAGACGTGCTGCAGCGAAGCAAGCCGCGCCAGTTGGCGGGGCTCGACCTGGCCGAGGCGAAGCTGGCCAGCGGAGATGTGGCCGCGGCCTCCTCCATGGCGCAAAAGGTGCTGGCCCAGCAGACGGACAGCGTTGCACCGGCGGCCGATGCGGCGCGCGCCCACTTTATCCTGGCCCGCGTGGATTTGTTGACCGGTCATCCAGACCTGGCGGTCGAAGAATTCCAGAAGACGATCGCTGCCAGCAAGGAGCAGCGGTTGCTCGCCTGGTCTCACATTTACCTTGGCCGTATGCTGGACCTGGAGTGCAAACGCGACGATGCATTGGCCGAGTACAAGGAGGCGCTGGCGGATCGCGATGGTCAGCTTGATACGCGCCTAGCCGCAGAGCGGGGGGCAAAAACGGCCTATGTACAGAAGGGCCACGAGCACGATTGCGATGACGAAAGCGATGACGGCGAACCCGGCGCAGCAGGGGCTAAGCCTGAGCCACAGGCACAGGGCGCCGCGCCGAAGCCGCAGTAGCTCTCAACCGGAGGCCCAATAGAGGCAGCCGCAGATGGGATCGACGGGACTTTCCGGTCAGAGGTTCCACGCCGGCGGCGCAAGCTGCCGGCGAAATGCTCTCAATGTCTTAGGAAAGGCGGGAATCGGGCAGGGCGAGCGTGGGAACGGATCTCAAAGAGCTTGAAACCGCACTGGGACATGAATTCTCGAGCCCTGAGCTTTTAGTGCGCGCGCTTACGCACCGGTCGCTGGCTCATGAGCTTGCACAAGCGGACGGAAGCAAGGAGTCCGCCCAGGCCGACAATGAGCGCCTGGAGTTTCTTGGCGACGCGGTGTTGGGACTGGTAGTGGCGGACGCGCTGTTTACGCTGCATCCGGATTGGCGCGAGGGCGAATTGACGCGCGTTCGCTCGCTGCTGGTCAGCCGGCAACACATGGCGCAAGTGGCCGAAGTGGTCGGTCTGGGCAAACATTTGCGCCTGAGCCGCGGCGAAGAGCGCAGCGGCCTGCGGCGCAAGAGCACCGTGCTTTCGAATACCATGGAAGCTGTGATGGGCGCGCTTTTCGTCGATGGCGGCCTGGAGCCCGTGCGGGCCTTTGTCTGCCGCCATGTGATGGGCGAAGCGGCCGAGCGGTTGGCCCTCGAACTGCGCTCCGGAGCGGCTTTGGGAAACTATAAATCCGCGCTCCAGGAGCGGCTGCAGGCCGCTGGAGCCGGAGCGCCAGTTTATCGTGTCAAGAGCGAAAGCGGTCCCGACCACCACAAGCGCTTTCTGGTCGAGGTCCGGCTGAAGAGCGAGCTGGGGCAGAAGGGGAAGCCGCTGGCTCGCGGCATGGGACGCACCAAGAAGCATGCCGAGCAGGATGCCGCGCGCCGCGCGTTGGAAGGCCTGGCGAATTTCGATGGTCAGGCTGCCGCCGCACACGATGCGGGCGGCGCGCCGGACTTCGGTCCTGATTTCGAGTCTGCCGCAGAAGAGAAAGAGCAGGGCGCACCATGAGCGCCCCCGCCCCAGCGCAGCATTCCTTTCTGCGCCAACTGGCGCTCGTTCGCGCTCATCTGCCTACGCTGACGCATGCTCTGGCGTCGCTGCTGCAAACTGTGGTGGTGGCGCTGTTCGTGCTCACCTTTGTGCTGCAGCCCCTGCTCATTCCTTCCGAGAGCATGGAGCGCACGCTGCTGGTGGGAGATTTTCTGCTGTTCAACAAGCAAATTTATGCGCCGTCGGACCGGCTGAGCCGCTGGCTGCTGCCGTATCGCCAGGTGGCGCGCGGCGACATTATCGTCTTTCATCACCCGCAGCCGCCCATGCTCATCAAGAGAGTGGTGGGCGTTCCCGGCGACCGCCTGCGCGTCGCCGGCGAACAGGTATTCGTGAACGGCGCGGCCCTCAACGAGCCGTACGCCGCCTTCGAGCCCGCGCCGCCCAATCCCGCCCGGGACTACTTTCCCGGCAAAATCTACACTGACCCGGAGGTCGATCCCGACTGGTGGCGCCAGATGCAGAGCCTCACCCGTGACGGCGAGCTGGTGGTGCCCGCAGGCGAGTACTTCGTCCTCGGCGACAACCGGAATCACAGCAAGGACTCCCGCTACTGGGGTTTCGTGCCGCGTCAGGCGATCGTCGCCCGGCCGCTGGTGATCTACTTTTCGCTTACCCGCCCCTCCTCAACCGATGTGCAGCAAGCCGCGCAACCAACTACGCAACAAGCCGCGGATGATAGACTCAGACACGAAAGCGATCTCGCCGAACGGCTTACGGGATTTGCGCGCTGGCGGCGCATCTTCCGTGTAGTGCATTGATTTGGCGTGGGTTCGGGCAGTAAATTCCGGAGCACCTCCGCAAAGAGCGACAGGATGACGAAGAAGAAGACGCGAGCAGTCAGAGAGCCCTCCGAGAAACGCCCGGAGCCGGTTCTAGAGCCCGCCAAGGTGGAGGAAACGCCGTTTGAAGCGGTGGCCAGCATCTGCTCAGTGCTGGTGGTGGGCCTGTTCATTCTCACCTTTCTGGCGCAGAACTACGTCATTCCTTCGGGATCGATGGAAAAGACACTGCTGGTCGGCGATCATCTTGTGGTCGACCGCATCACGCTGGCTCCACCCGCCAGGTGGATGCCCCTGGTTCGCTACCGCGAGCCGAAGAGTGGCGACATCGTCGTTTTCATCAAGCCGGTTGCCGAGCCGGAACTGGACGCCGAGGGCAAGCCGCAGTACTTCTTCCTGGTCAAGCGCCTGATTGGCGTGCCGGGGGACCATATCCATCTGCACGACGGAATCGTCATCGTGAACGGCATGGCGCAAGCGCAGCCGCATGCCGCGCCCACGACGCCGGACAACTTCGACGAATTCCTCGATGAGTTTCCCACCGTGCCGCCGCCCAACATTGCGCAGGTCCCCGACACTTGGGCGAGCATCGAATTTCCCAAGGACGTTGTCGACGGCAACCTTGTTGTCCCTCCGGGCATGTACTTCATGATGGGCGACAACCGGCACGATAGCCTCGACTCGCGCTACTGGGGCTTCGTCCCGCGGCAAAACATCATTGGGCGGCCTCTCTTCAACTACTGGTCATTCGAAACGCCGGAATCGGTCTATAGCCAGACGGGCCTCGGCAAACGGCTGGCGTGGATGGGCCACGTGGCGCTGCACTTCTTCACGGAAACGCGCTGGCGCCGTACCTTCCATCCGACGCGGTGAGAAAGCAGCTATCGGCTTCCAACCCCTAGCCGCCAGCTATTTCTTGCGGGGCGTACCCTCCCGCCCGCCGCGGACTTCCAATCCCGGCTATTTGCGCACAGCTGGTTCTCCCGCGCGCCGGGCAAGAAGCCGGCAGCCAGAGGCTAGAAGCTAGAATGATCCGTGGAACAGGAATGATAAACGGCGCCGAAGGCAAGGAGAGAATGCGTGGCCGGCTGCGGATCGCACTGGCGGCCATCGCGGTCCTGGTGCTGTTGCTCGTCGTGCCTCCGTTGATCAGCGTGAGCCACTACAAGGGCCAGATTACCCAGCTCATCTCGCATTCCCTGGACAGGCCGGTGCATCTTTCGTCGGTACAGGTACGGCTTCTGCCCTGGCCGGGATTCGAGATTTCCGGCCTCAGCGTTGCCGAAGACCCGGCTTACGGCGCCGAACCTGTGCTCTATGCCAACCAGGTCACAGCGTCCATCCGGCTGCTGGCGTTGTGGAGCGGCAGGCTGGAGATTGGCAAAATCAGCGTGGACGAGGCCAGCCTCAACGTGGTGCGCGCAGGACCAGGCCGTTGGAACCTCGACCCGATCTTTCGCACCGCCGCCACTCAAGCCGGATCCGCGCCAGGCGCCCAACACGTGGCGCCGCTGCCCTACCTAGAAGCCACCAACTCGCGCATCAACTTTAAGAATGGCGTGGAGAAACTGCCGTTCTCGCTCATCAATGCCGATCTGTCGTTCTGGCAGGAGAACCCCGGCGAGTGGAGCGTGCGCCTGCGCGGCCAGCCGGCCCGGACAGACGTGAGCCTGAACCAGGAGGAAACCGGCGTGGTGCGTATGGAAGCCAGCATGCATCGCGCGCCCACACTGCACCTGATGCCCCTGCATGTGGACCTGGACTGGCGCGAGGCGCAGCTCGGCCAGCTTGCCCGCATCATCACGGGTTCCGATTCCGGCTGGCGTGGCGATCTTACCGGAGAGCTGCATCTCGACGGAACCGCCGATGCCGCGCAAATCGCTATGCGGCTCCGCGCCTCAGGCGTGCATCGCGCCGAATTTACTCCTGCTTCGCCGCTCGACTTCGATGCCAGATGCGGCTTTGTGTATCACTACGCGCAGCGCAGCCTGGAGAACCTGGACTGCAACTCGCCTCTCGGCGACGGCCGCGTGCACATCACCGGAGAAAAGCCGGGCGAAGAAGCCCCGCCGCGCTTTTCCGTTGAGCTCAATCGCATTCCCCTGGCTGCGGGGCTCGACGCGCTGCGCACCCTCCGCAACGGCCTGGCGCCGGATCTCGAGACCAAAGGCACGGTGAGCGGAAAGATTGTCTATGCGGCGGACGAGGCCGGAAGCGCCGCGTCCCCAAAAGCCGCAGCGCCGGGGGAGCCGGGCGGGAACCATTCGGCCGAAGCTGCCGCGGAACAACACAGACCGCTTACCGGCAGCTTGACCATCACGGACTTTGCGTTGAGCGGCGGCGGCCTCAGCCGTCCCGTGCAAGCGGCGAAGATCACGCTGGAGCCAGTGGCCGCGGCGTCCACCAGACCTCAAGCGGACGCCTCACATGGGCCGCCAATAGCGGAAGGCGCCGCGCAAGAGCTGGCTGGAACGGTGACCATCCCTGCCGGCGGAAGCGTTCCGCTCACATTCAGCGTCTACCTGTCGTTTTCCGGCTATCGCGTAGGCGTACGCGGCCAGTCCAGCTTCGCGCGCGCCAGGGAGCTGGCCCATGCCGCGGGCATTCCGGAGAGCTCGGCGCTGGCTGCCCTCGCAGGCGAACCGATCGCAGTGGACCTGACCGCCGAAGGGCCGTGGATACCGCCCGAGGAGGTTCCGCTCAGCAGCATCTCCGCAGTCGAAGGGTCAACCTCAAGCGCAGCGGAATCTTCGGCTTCTGCCGCACTCATGACGGCCACAGTTGTAGATTCCGGCACCGACACGCTCACCGGAACCATCACCATTCACAACGCCAACTGGAAGGCCGACTATCTGGCGAACCACATAGAAATCCCTGAAGCCACTCTGCATCTTGAGAACGGGGATCTGCGCTGGGATCCTGTGGACTTTTCCTACGGCCCAATCAAGGGGACGGCGAGCCTGACGCTCCCTGTGAACTGCCCGCCGGACGCAGCGGCCCAGCCCTGCTTAACGCAGTTCCAGTTGCAGTTCGCGGATCTCGACGCGGCTGCACTGGAAAGCGCGTTGCTCGGTGCACGGGAAAAGGGCACGCTGATCTCGAACCTCATTGACCGCCTCCATCCCTCCACCGCGCCTCTATGGCCGCAGGTTGAGGGCACGATCCAGGCCGATTCGCTGATTCTGGGACTAGTCACGCTCCAGGGGGTCACCGCCGCAGTGCGAATACTTCCCGGCAGCGCTGAGATTACAAGCCTCGATGGCAGCCTTTTCGGAGGCGCCGTGCATCTTGCCGGAACACTCACCAGGCCAGCGGCCGGCCAGGACAAGCCGGAATACACACTGAATGGCGATTTCGAGAAGGTGAATGCCGCGGACCTGGGGCGCTTGCTGGGACTGCGTTGGACAGGCGGGACTGTGAGCGGCAGCGGAAACGTCGGGCTCTCGGGTTACACCGACAAGGATTTAGCCGCCTCGGCCAAAGGCACAGTGCACTTCGAGTGCCGGCAGGGGAGCATCGCGGCCGCAAAGACCGCGAACGCCGGCGAAGCAACCAAACCTGCGCCAATTCCTCTCGCGCTGGCCCACTTCGACCGTTGGGCCGGGGACGCTTCGATTGCCAGCGGCGCCATCAAGCTCGGCCAGAACCAGGTTGTTTCGGGCGCACGCAAGCGGTCTGTCGAGGCTGCAATCACCTTCGGCGACCCACCCAGGGTCAGCTTTCCCGCGCCAAAGGAAACTCCGGCGGAGAAGCGACGGTAAGTCTGCGACAAATCGTGCGCGGCCCGACCGGCGCGCGCGTCGAAAGCAGGGCCGGCGGTCCGGCCTCGAAGCTCACGCCGCTTTCCGATCTCTGAACCCCGCCCCTATTCGTTGGCCTCGATCCGCCGTCCATGCGCGTCCTGAATAGGGCGCGTGTTCATCTTGAAGAGGTTCGCAAAGGCGCTCAACTGCGCGCGGCTTATGCTCAGGTCTTGCTCGAAGATGAACCAGCGCACTCCCTCGGTGCATGGCGGCGTGACCTCGGAGCCCACATAGGTCCAATAGCCGCGATCGCCGGGCAAAAGACCGCCGGCGCTGACCATTTCGGTGACCTTTGTGCTCGTACCTGCCTTCACCGGCAAGTGTTCCCAGAGCGTGGCCAGCAGCGCGTTGGGGAAGCTCCGATCCTGGTTGAGGCGAACGGCCACAATGGCCATCTTGCCGTCGTCGCTGCGGTGCACCAGGTCGATTTCCATATCGCTGAGCGTGCCTTTCACCGGGTGCTCGCTGGGGTGGTGAAAGTCGAGTTCGATCAGGCGGTAACGAACGCCGGTGGCCACCATGAAACTGCCGGTGTCCACGTGGGCGACGATGCCATGGCCGGTGTTTTCGAGCGTCATCGGCCCGGCAATGTAGTGAAACTCGAGAGGATCGAGCGCCTTGTTCAACCGTGCACCGCGAATGTTGAGGGGCGACTGCTCGTGGCCCCTGGAGCAGGCTTCGTAGGCCGGGTCGAGCTTGCCCCACATCAGCGGACCGGTTTTCCCTTCGTAGGACCAATTGGCTCCGCTTTGGGCGGCGCAGGCGGCGGCAACGCAAAACACCATAGCAGCAATCACGGTAAGACGCATGCGTATCTCCACTAAGAAAAGCGATTGAGCTTCCCGGAGAATTCTAAGCCATCGATGCGCGTAGGCCAAAAACAATGGGACCCGCGCGGCGGATCCCATTCGTTTTGTAAACCCATTCAGAGGATTGGCGGTTTGTTGCTCACCTTGCTTCTACCGTTGCTGTCGCTCCCGCCTGCTCGGCAAGTTTCGCGGCCTTGTCCGTGGCCTCCCAGGTAAACTCCGGCTCGGTGCGGCCAAAATGGCCGTATGCCGCGGTTTTCTGGTAGATGGGACGGCGCAAGTTGAGGTACTCGATGATGGCCTTGGGCGTTAGGGGGAAATTTTTGCGGATCAGCTCGGTGAGCTTCGCCTCGCTCAGCTTGCCCGTGCCAAAGGTTTCCACCAGCACGCTCACAGGCTCGGCGACGCCAATGGCGTAGGCAAGCTGCACTTCGGCGCGGCTGGCCAGCCCGGCCGCCACAATGTTCTTGGCGATGTGGCGGGCCATATAAGCTGCCGAGCGATCGACCTTGGTCGGGTCCTTACCGCTGAAAGCGCCTCCACCGTGGCGGCCCATGCCGCCGTAAGTATCCACGATGATCTTGCGGCCGGTGAGGCCGGTATCGCCCATGGGACCGCCGATGACGAAACGGCCGGTGGGGTTGATGTGGTACTTGGTGTGCTCGTCGAGCCATTTCGCAGGCAGAACCGCCTGGATGACATGCTTGAGGATATCGGCGTGCAACTCCTCGTTGTCGATGGCCTCGGAATGCTGCGTGGAGATGACCACGGCGTCAATTCGCGCCGGTTTGCCGTCCTCTCCGTACTCCACAGTCACCTGGCTCTTGCCATCGGGGCGCAGGTAGGGCAGCTTGCCGCTCTTGCGCACCGCAGTCAACTGGCGGCAGAGCTTGTGGGCCAGCGAGATGGGCGCCGGCATCAGCTCAGGAGTCTCGTTTGAGGCGTAGCCGAACATCATGCCCTGGTCGCCCGCGCCGCCGGTGTCAACGCCCTGAGCGATGTCGCCCGATTGCTTGTTGATGCTCGAAATCACCGCGCAGGTGTTGGAGTCGAAGCCATAGAGCGCGTTGTCGTAACCGATGGAGGCAACGACGCCGCGAACCAGGCTTTGAAAATCCACGTAGGCCTTGGTTGTGATCTCACCGGCAATCACCACTAGCCCGGTCGCCGTCAGGGTTTCGGCGGCAACGCGGCTATAGGGGTCCTGCTCCAGGCAGGCGTCGAGAATCGCGTCGGATACCTGATCGGCAATCTTGTCGGGATGACCTTCGGTGACGGATTCGGAAGTAAACAAAAAACGGTCGCTCAACTTTGTAAAGCTCCTTCCCACTTGCACACAGCGATCCCGCACACGGCGGGATCAGGCACAACTGTGCTTCCCTTCTATGGTAATTGCGGCAGGGCAGCGGGAGCAAAGGCATGCAGCGTACGGTAAAGAAATGGCTTTCAATGGCGGATTGGAGGCTCTGAGCCGGAGGGTTTAGGTTCTGGAAAGGACGCGGGCAACCAGGCCGCGGGCTAACGCCCAGGCGCCATGGAGCGCAGCAGAGACGCCGTGCAGCGGCAGCAGAGTATGCCACCAACCCTCGCGCACGCCATAGTAGCGGACCGCGAGGAACGCGGCAGCGGCGACCGCCAGCAAAAGCAGGATGGCGCCGAGCCAGCGCAAGCGGACCTCGACGGCTTCGCGGCGCAGAATCCTCGCTTTGCCCACGTTGGAAGCGAAGGTCGTCCAGCCGCGATCGTCATCGGGCGTCTGGCCTGCAGCGCTCGAAGCCTGCAGAAAGCGCTCAGTCCAGTTCTGCTGATCCAGGCCAAGAGCGCCGGCGTAACCGCGGACGATGCCCTTGCTTAGAATGCCGCCGGGGAGAAGACGAAACCTCTCCTGCTCCAGCGCAATCAGATGACGTTGGCTGATTTTGGTGACCGCCGAGATGTCTTCCAGCGCAACGCCGCGCGCGAGGCGCTCCTTGCGCAGGTCTTCTCCAAAACTCCCCATCGGCGACCGGTACCGGGTCCAACACCCAGGAAGAAATTTTACCTTCACAATAAACCCGGTTTCGCGCTGGGTCAAAGCGATTTAGCGTGGACGAGCGCCCTTTTTGAGCACTTGAACCCAGTTACGAAACATCCGCGCTCGGGGTTTGGTTTGCATACTGCCGTCCGGCCCTCCCGCTCCAGACTGTTACCCTGATGGCGAGGGTTCTTGCGCCGCATGGCGCGTGGATCCAAGTACGAACATGAATAAGCTCATCTTTGCCAACTTGTTGCACCGCCCCATGCGCTCCATCATCAGCGTGCTGGCCGTGGCAATTGAAGTCATCATGATCCTCTCTATCGTGGGCATCTTCATGGGCATGCTGAACGACCAGAAGCAGCGCACCAACGGCATCGGAGCCGACCTGATGCTATTGCCGTCGAATGCCAGCATGTTCAATGGGCTGGGAAGCCCGTCAATGCCCGTCAAGGACGAAGAAGTGTTACTGAAGCTGCCTCATGTGAAGGTGGTTTCGCCGGCCATCGAGAAGATCACCACCAGCGGCAGTGTGGAGATACTGTACGGGATCGACTACGACAGCTTCGACGCGCTCAAGCCGTTCGTATTTCTCAGCGGCGACCGGTTCAAAGGGCCGTATGACGCCATCATTGACGATGTGTTCTCCGGGAGCAAGAATCCTGCGACTGGGAAGCCTTACGTAGTGGGCGACACAGTGAAGATTCTGAACCAGCCATTTCGGGTCTCCGGGATCGTGGAGCCGGGCAAGGGAGGGCGCAAGCTCATACCGCTGGACACGCTGGCTCAACTTATGGACGCCGACGGCAAGGCGTCGGTCTTCTTCATCAAGTGCGACAACCCAGTCAACGACGACACGGTGATGGATGAGATTCACTCCACCCGCGGCTTCGGAAGCAACACATTGACAACCGTGGATAGCTGGCTCGACCAGATGACGCCGAGCAAGATTCCGGGCTTCAATCTGGCGCTCGAAGTGATCACCGGAATCGCGGTGATCATCGGTTTCCTGGTCATCTTCCAGTCCATGTACACGGCGGTGCTGGAGCGTACCCGGGAGATTGGCATCCTGAAATCGATGGGTGCATCCAAAGCGGCTATTGTGAGCGTGGTGCTGCGCGAGTGCGCGGTGCTGGCTGCAGCCGGCGTCGTAGTGGGCATCGCGGGCACATACGGCGTGCGCTTCATCATGGCTCACTTCTTCCCAACCATGCACTTCGAGATCTCGGGATTCTGGATTGGCCTCGGCGCCGTCATCGCCTTCGTAGGATCGATCTGCGGCGCGCTCTATCCTGCGTGGATGGCCGCGCGCAAAGACCCCATCGACGCGCTGGCGTACGAGTGAATCGGCGGAGAACGGCGGCAGCATGGGTCCGGTTTTGCCGGCCCCGGTGCTCACTGAAACCCGGCCGTAACGTCGTTCAACTATGATTTGGCATGTCATGAACCGCCGGATAATTTCGCTTCGCGCTCTCGCCCTGGGCCTGGCGCTTCCGTGCGCGGCGCTGCCTGTTCACGCCGATAAAAAGCCGCCGCAGCAAGTGAAGCCCATGGCCGGCCCGCGCGCCACGGTCCTGCGCATTACCTGGCTCTATATCACACCTGACAGCAGCGCGCAGAAAGTGGACAAAGTGCAGATCGGCCGCGAGATGGTGGTCGCGGAAAAGAGCGGCCCATGGATGCGCGTCTACGCCAACACCGACATAGAGGAGCAGCACAGCGACAGGGACACGCCGATGGTAGGCAGCGACGAGGCCACGCCACCCATCTCCGGGTGGATCGAGGCGAAGGGGGTCGTGGAGGAAACTACGCCCAACGGCGACGAGATTCTGATGGGCGCAGCGGCCAACCAGGAGGCGCTGGCTTCGGATCCCCGCGGCCCGGCCAACGCCGCACAAAGCGCGCGTCTGCTCTACCGCCGCGTCGCGGAGATGTTCCCGAACTCGCCGCTCGTAACCGAAGCCGCGTGGCGTGCGGCAGACATCCAGTGGCAACTGGAGAAGGCCGACGCCGCAACCTTGCCCTCGGCTCATCAAAGAGATCCCGAATTTCGCCAGCCGATGGACGAAGACGCCTTGAAGAAGCTGATCAAGTACTATCCGCACACGCGCTGGGCGGCGTTGGCGGCCTTCGACCTGATCGACAATAAGCTCTGCGGCGATTGGGAAGGCTCAACCCAATGCCCGGAAAAGGAGTCGGAGATCTACCTCAAATACGCGGATGAATACACCGACGGTCCGCGGACGGCGCGCGCGCTGTACGAGGCTGTTTACCGTATTGCCGTGCTCAGCGACATGTTTGCCGCCAATGGAGATGACCGCAAAAGCAGCGATGCTCGCAACCATGCGCGCACCGTGGCCGAAAAACTTAAAGCCCATTTTGCCGACTCCGACTACGCCTTGCGCGCCGCCGCCCTGGTGTACAAATTAGATGAAGGGGTTCCTGTCTACGGCATTGAACGGGAGTGAGCAGCCGACGGCCTCCCGGGGCTCCCCGCCTGACGCAAACGTAAGAATCAGCAGGAGGCAGTTTGAGCCCGTATTTCCTGTCCATTCTCTTGGGAATTGTGGAAGGCCTGACCGAGTTTTTGCCGGTCAGCTCGACGGCGCACCTGCGCATCGCGGAAGCGTTGATGAAGATCCCGCTCGACGATCCGTACTGGATGATGTACACGATCGTCATCCAGGTGGGAGCAATCCTGGCGCTGTGCCTGCTGTTCCTGGAAAGGATCGTCAACTTTCTTCGCACATTTCCCCGCGGCGAAAGCGGCGACCGCACATGGCTCAACCACCCCATTTCGCTCACGCTGATCGCCTTCGCATGCACTTCGGCTCCGGCGCTGCTGCTGCGCAAGTGGAGCGAGAAGAACCTAGGCAGCTTGAACGCAATTGCAATCGCACTGCTCGTGGGCGGCATCGTCATGTGGATTGTAGACGCATGGGCCGCTCGCCGCGAGCCAACCACCACCCACGTCGAGGAGATGACGCTGCCGCAAGCGGTCTGGATCGGCCTTTGCCAGACACTGTCCGCCGTTTTTCCAGGCGCCTCGCGCTCCATGTCGACCATCGCCGCCGGCCAGCTTGCGGGGCTCGACCGCCCCTCCGCGCTCGAATTCAGCTTTCTACTCTCGATTCCCACCATGATCGCCGCCACCGGGTGGGATCTCGTTAAGGAAGTTCATCCCGGCATGGCCGCCGGAGCGGCCGCCGCACGCGTAGCCATGGATCCCGAGCGCTGGATCGTGCTGCTCATCGGCACCGTCGTCTCGTTCATCGTGGCGCTGGGCGTGGTGGAGTGGTTTCTCTACTGGGTGCGCAAGCACGGCTTCACCGTGTTCGCTATTTACCGCATACTGCTGGGCGGAGCGCTGCTGCTTTGGGGAGCGAAGTACATCGGGGGATAAACGCAGGAGAATCAATGCGGTTTCGGCCTTGTTGCCTACCCATGCCGACGTGTAGCGTCTTGACCTTCGATCAGGGGCTGAAACGCTGCATGGAAGTTCCGTGGAACGAGGGGATTTTCCAGTAAGGCCGGCGATTCCGAAGGGGGTGGATATCGTGATTCCCCCTCCCTCCCTTTTGCCCGGAAGCGGCGCTGCGAGCGCCGATAATTGAAATTGCTCTGGGACGATTTGCCTGCTCCCGCGGCCCGCAATACCCTTCGCGGCCGGAGAATGGGACCGCCCTCGTCATGAAGCCGATCCGCATTGTTCTCGCGCCCACGCGCAGCCGCCCCCTGAACGTGTTTCTGGGCCTGGTGCTGCTGCTGGTCTCGCTGCTTCTTTTCCTCGCGCTTGCAACTTATCACGCCACCGATCCCTCGCTGAACACGGCCACGGATTCCGCCGTGGCCAGCAACTGGGTTGGCCTCTTTGGCGCGTACATCAGCGACCTTTTGCTGCAATCGCTGGGCCTGACGGCATTTCTGCTCCCGTTGTGGATGGGCGGCCTGGGCTGGACGTGGATGCACTCTCGGCCCGGCGGCTCGCCCATCTTGCGCTGGGTGGGCACGGTGCTCGCCCTGGCCTTCCTGCCGGCCGTGTTTGGGCTTTTGCCGTGGCATTGGCGCTGGTTGCACATGATTCCCGTGGAGGGCGTGGTGGGACGGCTGATGGCCGGTATGCTGGTGGTCTACCTGAACCTGCAGGGCGCCTGGATGGTAGCCGCCGCGCTGGCTGCCACGGGGCTTTATTTTGCCTCGGCCATCAGCTTCTCCGTTCTCCGCGAAAGCATTGCCGAGCGCTGGATGCGCTTTGCCGACTGGCGCGAGCGTTGGCGCAGCCGCCGCGAGGAGCGCGCCGATCTGCGCGCGGAGCAGAATCGGCCGGTCCCGTTTCCGAAGCTCGCCACCGCAGCCGTACCGGACGTGGAAACGGAGCTTCCTGCCCGCTGGCCGAACCGCTTTCTCGCGTTCTTCACCCGCAAACATGCGCCGCAGCAAGATCCGTTGGATAAGATTCCGGCTTACCAGCGAATGGATTTGCCTCAGAATCCGGAGGAACGAAGCGAAGCCGCGATTCCCATTACGCGGCGCAGGCCGAGCATCTGGGAGCGGGGCGAGCCGGAGGCAGCAACAGCCGCGCCAATGCCGGCCCCGGCCACAACAACGCCGCTGCCAAAGCCCCTGCAGGCGCAAACTGGCGTCCTGCAGCCGGCCGATCCCGGCACGGCCATGCGGCCCGTGCCGGTTCCCACGCCGCGGCAACAAGCCGGGGAGATCGCCATTCATGGCCGTGCCGATGCCGAAGTGCACACGGTCGCCGTGGCGCCGAAAAACGTGAGCGGCTACAAGCTGCCCTCGAGCACACTGCTGAGTGCGGGCGAAGGTCCGCAAACGGTGCGCGAGGACGTGCTGCGCGAAGAAGCGCGGGTGCTGGTGGAAAAATGCGCCGAGTTCGACGTGCGCGGCCAGGTGGTGCAGATCAATCCCGGGCCCATGGTGACAACCTTCGAGTTCAAGCCCGAGGCGGGCGTGAAATATTCGCGCGTGACCGGCCTGGCCGACGACCTGTGCCTGGCCATGCGCGCCGAGAGCATCCTGATCGAGCGTATGCCAGGGAAGAGCACGGTGGGCATTCAGGTGCCCAACCACGAACGGGAAACTATTCACCTGCGCGACGCGATCGAAAGCGAGACCTTCGTCAGGGCCCGCTCGCGCCTCACGATCTCCATGGGCAAAGACATCAACGGCCGCATCGTGACCGCGGATCTGGCCTCGATGCCGCATATTCTCATTGCGGGATCGACAGGATCGGGCAAATCCGTGGCCATCAACGCCATGATCATGAGCCTGCTCTACCGCACCACGCCTCACCAGGTGCGGTTCATTCTGGTCGATCCCAAGCGCGTGGAACTGGGCATGTACGAAGGCATTCCCCACCTCTTCACGCCCATCATCACCGAACCCAAACTGGCCGCCAACGCCCTGCGCAACGCGGTCCGCGAGATGGAGCGGCGTCTGAAACTGCTGGCCAGCCGCAGCGTCCGCCATATCGACCAGTACAACAAGCTCTTTGAGGGCTCCATGCCTTCGCTCTTCGACGAAGGCGAGGAGGAGGAGCCGCTGCCTTACATCATCATCGTCATCGACGAGCTGGCCGACCTGATGATG
>PMYE01000029.1:0-21024 GCA_003171315.1 Acidobacteriaceae bacterium | reverse complement strand
GTCATCACCGGCCTCATCAAGGCCAATATTCCTACCCGCATCAGCTTCCGCCTGGCTACCAAGGTCGACTCGCGCACCATCCTCGACACCAACGGGGCCGAGGCTCTGCTGGGCCGCGGCGATATGCTCTTTCTGCCGCCAGGCACCAGCCGCCTGATGCGCCTGCACGCCCCCTATGTGAGCGAGAAGGAGACAGCAGCCGTGGTCGATTTCTGGAAATCCCAGGGCACCGCTGAGTACGTCGAAGGCTTCCTCGAATCGCCGAAAGACGAGCGCACTGCCATGGAAGGCGAGAACGAAGATGCAAATGAAGACGATCCGATGTTTGACGATGCGGTTCGTCTTGTCTTCGAATTCGGCAAGGCCTCCACTTCGCTTCTGCAGCGGCGGCTGCGCATCGGCTACGGCCGGGCCGCGCATTTAATTGACCTCATGGAGCGCGACGGCCTGGTGGGCGCCGCCGATGGTCCGCGCCCCCGCGAGCTGCTGAAAGCCCCCGGCTGGCTGCACGAGGTTATGGCGGCCAACGATTGATCGAAACAGCGGTCGCAGCCGGCAGCCAGACCACGCCCGATCAGCGGAAATCATGACATGGCATGAAAACTTGCGGCGAAAGGCTACGCCTTGTCGAGTAGACGCTTACTCGATCCGTGCCGGCCGGAGGTTGCCCGCTGAGTGAACCCCTGACGCGAAGACGCAGCGAGGGAAAAGCTTTCCTCGCCGCGACGCTCCGTGCTTGACAAGTGTTCGAGTAAAGCAATTTACTTAGGGGCGAACCTTTATCGGCTTTCGCGGATGCAATCCCGCCTCTTCAGATGATGTTCGTGTTCCAATTCGTCACGGGCTCTGTTGCCGCTGGTTTCTTCAGCTCTCTACCAGCTCTGCTTGCCTTCAACGCGGAGCCGTTGGCGCATCTGCGCAAGCTCGACATCATGGTCATCGCCCTCTACTTCGGCATGGTGCTTTGGATCGGCTTCTATCTCAAGGGCCGTTCCAACACCGGCGAAGAGTTCTTCATGGCCGGCCGAGAGATGACCGCGTGGATTGCCGGCTTGAGCTTCGTCAGCGCCAATCTGGGTTCGCTGGAGCTGATGGGCTGGGCCGGCTCGGCTTACCAATACGGCATTCTGGCCACGCACTGGTACTGGATCGGCGCCATCCCCGCCATGCTTTTCCTCGGCCTGGTGATGATGCCCTTCTACTATGTGTCGAAGACGCATTCGGTGCCCGGCTACCTGAACCTGCGCTACGGCGAGCACGCCCGCGTCCTGGCCGCCTTCTCCTTCGCCTTGGAGATGATCCTGATGAGCGGCGTAAACATGTTCGCCATGGCCGTGGTGATGAAGGTCGTTCTGGGCTGGAGCATCACCTTCAGCATTCTGGTCTCCGCGTTTGCAGTCACGCTTTACGTGGCCCTGGGCGGGTTGCGTTCGGCCATCTTCAATGAGGTGCTGCAATTTGTGCTCATCTGGGGCGGCGCATTGCTGGTCCCCATCCTGGGCCTTGTGCAAGCCGGCGGGTGGACCGGCCTGAAGACCAAGATCCTCGCCAACATCGGTTCCGACAGCTACTTCCACCTGTGGCGCGACACCGGCAGCTTTGCCGCCAATCCCATGGGAGTGCACTGGACGGGAATCGTCTTCGGCTTGGGATTTGCCATCAGCTTCGGCTACTGGACTACGGACTTCCTGGTGGTGCAGCGCGTGCTGGCCGCGCGTAACCTGCGCGCCGCGCGCATGGCGCCTATCATCGGATCGTTCTTCAAAATGGCGGTTCCCTTCATCGTCATTCTGCCCGGGCTGCTCGGCCTCGTACTCTTGCAAAACCCCGATGGCAGCCGCCGGCAGCTCGTCGGCGAAGACGTGGTGGCCGCCTGCTCGGCCGCCTCTGCCACCGGCAAAATCGAAGATCCTGCGGCCTGCTCGGCGGCTATGTCGTCGAAGTCCAATCTCTCCGCCGCGGCGCAGCGGCAGGTGCTCAGCGCCGCTCCCGGCTCCGAGCTGCACAGCTACAATCAGGCCCTGCCGCTGATGATGGTTCGCTACCTCGGGCCCGGCCTGCTGGGCCTGGGCATCACGGCGCTGATTGCCGGTTTCATGAGCGGCATGGCCGGCAACGTGAGCGCCTTCTCTACCGTGTGGACCTATGACATCTACAAGCCGCTCATCAACAAGAAGGGCAGCGACAGCCATTACGTGAAGGTGGGCCGGGTTTCGATCGTTGCAGGCGTAATCGTATCCATCTTCGCCGGCTACATTGTGCAGCACGCGCACGGCATCATGGACTACGTGCAGGCGCTGTTCAGCATCTTTATCGCGCCCCTGCTGGGCGTCATCCTCTTCGGCATGTTCTGGAAGCGCGCGACCCGGCTCGCCGGCTTCCTTGGCCTGCTGTTCGGGATCGTCTTTTCCGCGAGCCTCTTCGAGTGGGTTCACCTCAGTCCCGCCGCGCTGGCCACCGTGGCGCTTTCGCCCGACGCCAAGCCAATGGCCGAGAATGTTTTTCGCGCACTGTGGGCGTTCGTGTTTACGGCTATCGTGGTCGTCGTCGTGAGCCTACTCACAAAGCCGCGGCCGGTGGCGGAACTGGACGGCCTGGTCTACGGCGCAACCACGCTGCCCAAGGAAGAGCCGGTTCCGTTTTACAAGCGGGAGTGGATGTGGGCGAGCGTGGTGGTCATCATTTTTGCCGCGCTCAACATTTTGTTCTGGTAGGGAGATTTCGTCTCGGCACGAACGATTTGCGTGGATGTGGGGAGAGAAGGGATAGAGAAATATGCGTGGTTCCGGAATCCCGATCTGGTTTTTCATTGGCGTGCTGCTGGTTGTCTACGGCGCTACGATCCTGGGCTACGGCGTCTTTGAATGGACGACGGGAAGCTATGCGCCCGGCGTGCAGCTGACCAATCTGCATACGCCGGTGTGGTGGGGCGGCCTGTTGGCGGCTCTGGGCATGTTCTATGCCGTCCGGTTTCGCCCCGGCCGCGCACGCAAGTAAGCGTTTTGCGCGGTAAAAAGTCTACTTGCAAGCACAACGATTGAGGGAGCACGAAAATGGCAGCGCAACGCAAGATGACATTTGGAATTGTGGTGGGCAATCGCGGCTTTTTCCCCGATCACCTGGCTAAGACCGGCCGGGAAGAGATCATCTCTGTACTCGAGGCCGCGGGCGCACGACCCATCGTACTTAGCCCGGAAGAATCGAAGTACGGCGCGGTGGAAACCTATGCCGAGTCGCAGCGATGCGCCGAGCTCTTTAAGAAACACGCCGAGGAGGTCGACGGCATGATCGTTACGCTGCCCAACTTTGGCGAGGAGCGCGGCATCGTGGACGCCATCCGCCTCTCCGGGCTCAAGGTTCCGGTGTTGGTGCAGGCCACGCCCGACCGCTCCGACGCCATGACCATCGCCACGCGCCGCGACAGCTTCTGCGGCAAGATGAGCTGCTGCAACAACCTCATGCAGTACGGTATTCCCTATTCGCTGACCACGCTGCACACCGAGACGCTGGATTCGCCCCAGTTCAAAGCGGACCTGGAGTGGTTCTCCGCGGTTTGCCGCATCGTGAAAGGCCTGAAGAACGTGAAGATCGGCGCCATCGGAGCGCGGCCCGCGGCTTTCAACACCGTGCGCTACTCCGAGCGCATCCTGGAGACAGCCGGCATCTCCGTCGAGCCGATCGATCTGTCGGAGATCTTCGGCCGCATCAACCGCATGAAGGACTCGGACGCTGCGGCTCAGGCCAAGCTCGCGGCCATCAAAAAATATGTCGCTACGGCCGGAATTCCCGAGGCAGCACTACTCAAGATGGCCAAACTGGGCGCAGTCGTCGACGGCTGGATGAAGCAGACCAACTGCACCATCAGCGCCGTGCAGTGCTGGACCTCGATGGAGGAGTTCTTCGGCGTGGTGCCATGCACCATCATGAGCATGATGTCGAACGAGCTCATTCCCTCGGCCTGCGAAGTGGATGTGCCCGGAACGCTCAGCATGTATATGATGGCGCTGGCTTCGGGGACGCCTTCCGCACTGCTCGACTGGAACAACAACTACGGCAACGATCCCAACAAGTGCGTCTGCTTCCACTGCTCGAATCTGCCCAAGCACTTTTTCAGGGAAGCCCGGATGGACTACCAGGAGATCATCGCCGGCACGGTGGGCAAGGAGAATACTTTTGGCACGTGCGTGGGCCGCGTGAAGGCCGGCGCGATGACTTTCGCGCGCTATTCCACCGACGACCGGCGCGGCGTCATCCGTGGCTATACCGGCGCGGGCCGGTTCACCGACGATCCGCTCGAAACCTTCGGCGGAGCGGGCGTGGCCGAGATTCCGCAACTGCAAAAGCTGCTCAAGTATATTTGCCGCGAGGGCTTTGAGCACCACGTGGCCGCGAACTTCAGCGACGTCTCGAAGGCGGTGCACGAGGCGGCGCGCTACCTGGGCTGGGAGAGCCACTACCACCCAGCCCTGGAAGACTGAACGCCGGCAATCGGCACTCGCTCGCAGGCCTGCTGATTCATTGACCTGCCGGGTTGCCGGCGCGCCAGCATGTTAACCCGCAAACAGAAAAGGCCCCGCACGGAGCCTGTTCGCGAACTTGCTGACTTGTAACCCGCTAACTTGTCTCCGCTGGCTCCAGCATCAGGCGCGCCGCCAGCACCACCAGCGCAGCCCACAGTGCATCGGCGCCCAGCAGGTGCGCGATCTGCAGCCAAACCGGGGCCAGAAACGCCACATCGAGAACACCCAGCGCATACTGCGCCGCCAGAAGAATTAACACCAGCGCGGAAAGGCCGCGATTATCCCAGCACGTGTGCTGCTGCGCGGCGCGCACAAGCAGCCAGATGAGAAAGACGCCGGCCGCGAGCGCAACCGTGGGGTGCGTCCAGCGCCAGCGCACCAACCAGCCGCTGGCGGACGAAAAATCCTGCGCAAAAGCTTGTCCGAGCGAACTCGCGGGAAAGAGCGTATCGCCCAGCGCTGCCAGCGATCCCGTAACGCCGACAGCCAGCACAACGACGAGCGATGCAATCGATAGAAACGGCGCGGCAAAGTGAATCCTGCCGCGCAGGTAGCCTCTCCGCCGGCCGAGCAGGTGCGCGGTCAGCGTGAGCGCTGCCAGCAGCAGCAGCGTATTGGCGAGGTGCAGCGCCAGGTACGGCGCGCGCAGGGGCGAACGGCTCTGCGCGGTGAGACCAAGCTTGACTAGAAAAGCTCCCAGCGCCGCCTCGACGACTGTGAAGACCACAGCAGCCAGAGCAGCAACTCGCGCCAGGTGGGCACGCGCCGTGCCGGCGAAGGTCCACCAGAGCAGCGCCACGACAAAAATGAACGAGAGACCGCTGGTGATGCGATGCGTAAACTCGATCATCGTGTCAACGCGCGCCGAGTGCTGGATCACCGTCCCGTTGCACAGCGGCCAGTGATCGCCGCAGCCGGCGCCAGAGCCGGTGGCGCGCACCAGCCCACCCCACAAAATGACGCCGATGAAATAAACCAGGACAGCCCAGGCAAACCGGCGCAAGGCAGGCGAGGGAAGACTATGAGCTTGCAGGGAAACGGCGGTCGCAGGCATACGAGATCACTCCGCGGAGAACCCACCAGTGTAGAACAAGCGGCTTTTTCTCCGCCGCGTGCCGCTTGAACCCGGCGCTGAAACAGGTGTATCCTATGTCTTACGCGGAGGTAAGACGCATGTCGCACATGGCGACTGTCAGTTCGAAAGGTCAACTGGTGATTCCCGCAGAAATACGGAAGCGATTACGGATAAAGGGCGGAACCCGTGTTGCAGTAGATGAACGTGATGGGCAGATCACTCTCACTCCAAACCCGTATGAAGCACTTCTGGCTCTTCGAGGGTGTTTAAGCCATGTAAAAGAAGACGTCGAAGCCCTGATGATGGATGAGCGGCGGAAAGATCGTGAGCGCGATGAAGCCAGGTACCGGGAGATGCTGTGAAAGAGTACGTGCTGGACGCGAACGCATTGGTGCGCCTATATCGCGATGCGCCGGGAGCAGCAACCGTTGAGAATCTGATCCGGCAGGCAAGATCGGGCAGTGCCCACCTTGCAATCTCAGTTATCAATTTGAGCGAAGCGGCCTGTGTGCTGGCCAGGTATTTTGGGTCAGACAAGGCACTCAGGTGTATCGAGGCCGCGCGCGGGGCGATAGAGATTGTAGAGGTGTGGGAGCGCCAAGCTCTCGACACGGCGGTGCTGCGGCTTCGCTACAAGCTTGGGCTCGCCGACAGCTTTGCCGCGGAATTGGCGATGCGCACAGGGGCCACGCTCGTTACAGCCGACCCGGACTTTGTCAAACTCGGGAAGCGGTTGAAAGTTCTGGCTCTGCCGCGTCATTCGGTATAGATGCCGGGCCAGCCATCCATCGCGGATCGGCCCCGCTTACTCGCCCAGCAGCCGCACCACATGATCCACGATCATCAGGTCTTCGAGCGGAGGAATCACACGCACGGTCACAGGCGAATTTTCCGCGGAGATGACCGCCGCTCCGCGCACGTTGTTGCGCTTGGCGTCGAGCACAATGCCCAGAGCGCCCAGTCCCGAGCAGATCTCGGCGCGCGAGGCGATATCGTTCTCGCCGATGCCGCCGGTAAAGACCAGCATGTCGAGGCCATTCAACTCCGCGACATAGCTTCCGATCCACCGGGCGATGGTCCAGCAAAACTTATCCACGGCCAACCGCGCTTTTGCGTTGCCTGCCGCGATGGCCTCGCGCAGATCGCGCATATCGTTCGAAAGCTCGCTCACTCCCAGCAGGCCGGACTTCTTGTTCACCACCGTCTCCAGCTTCTCTGCCGCCTCTGCCGCATCTGGCGTTGTCTCAGCAAGCTTTTTCAGGATGAAGATCAGCACGCCAGGATCGATGTCGCCCGTGCGCGAGCCGCTGATGATGCCGCCGGTGGGAGTAAGGGCCATGGAGGTGTCGATACATAGGCCGTTGCGGATTGCGGAGATGGAAGCTCCGTTGCCCAGGTGCGCAACAATCAGTTTCCCCGGCACATCCGGCTGCAGTTGATACACGATCGATTCGTACGAAATGCCGTGATAGCCGTAGCGCCGCACGCCCATGGCAACGTACTCAGAGGGAATCGGCAGGTGCGTGGCGACCTCGGGGAGCGTGCGGTGGAAGTACGTGTCGAGAATGGCAAAGTTAGGAATACTCGGGAACAGCCGTAGCGCCTCGCGCATGATGTAGACGGCGATGGGGGTGTGCAGCGGCGCCAGGTCCTGGTAACTCTCGATTTCGTCGATCAGCGCGGGCGTGATGCGCTGGTTCTCGCGCACCGTCGGCCCACCGCACACGGTGCGATGCCCGATTGCCGCCGGCGCGGGGAAGTCACACGAGTGCAGCGCGTCGGCCACCAGCTTGAATGCCACGGAACGGCCGGGCACGGCCGGAGTCTGGTCGACCAGTTTCTTGCCGTTCGCGTCTTTGATCCAGAACTTGCCCAGATCGGTGCCGATGCCGTCGACAGCACCCTCGAAAAGCCGCGTCCGCTCGCCGTTTCCGGCTTCATACAGGGAAAATTTGATGGAAGAAGAACCGCTGTTCAATACCAAAACCGGCAACGAGGGCATGGTGAAGACCTTTCAGAATGTCAGATGTACGAATCGGCAAGTCTGTGTGCGAGCGGACAACCCTGCGGCCGGAGCAAATCTTCAAGCGCCGGCAAAGCGCCGGCGTCCGCGGCCACTAAGGACAATGCTGCCGGCTCCACGAGACCTGGAGAAACTCTTCCCATCCAGCGTAGCAGCCAGTCCGCGAGGCGATGGGTGACTCAAGTCACATACAGAGAGTAAGAGGGCTGATATCTCTGGGCCAGACATACGGGCCTGACTGCTTTACGGCGGTTCTCCTGCAACGATGAGCCATTTCGGACAGAATTCAAGGTGGCTTTTTCTTGATGAAAAAGCCACTTAGCGATTGTGCCTTGGTCACCACCTGCAGGAGACCCGCTATAGAGGAGCCGCTGTGCAAGATGGCGCTCCTGATGGCCGGCGCCGCCATCTACCACGTGTGCCGCATGGAGTCGGCAGCGCCCGCGGTCGCAACCTTTCTTCTTGCCCTCTTCGTGATTGCCGGGCGCTGGCCATAATAGCAGCAATTCATTTCGGCGGCGCTGCTGGAGCGGATGCTTCACCCTGCGCTGCAATCGGCTTCAGCCTGGCGACCTCCGCCACAGGAAGCTCCAATGCGCCCACGCGGTCGGCCGTCGCGTCGCGCAGACCCACGCGCAGATAGTACTCCCCTTTCACTGGAACGCTGATCTGCTGGCGATAGCTGAAAAAGGTGTTCAAGGCCGAAGCAAACTGCGCGGACGAAAGATTGACCCTGATGCTGTTGGTTTGCGAGTTGAGCAGCGCTCCATCTACGTCATACAAGAACGACGCGAAATCCAGCGTGCAGCGATGCTTTCCGTCAGGTGTTGCCGCGCAATCAATGCTCCTGGGGCTCACGCGGAATTCGACCGTATAGCGGCGATAGGGTCCGTTGATCTTATTGGCGGCCTCGTTGCCTGGCGCAACCGCCGGCTCTTCGTCGTCTGTGCTGAGCCGTACATTGGCCGCGAAGATGATCTGTGTGGGGTCGGGGGCGCCCCGGAGCATGGCGGCGCGCATCGCATCATATGGCGGCAAGGCATCCTTCTCGCTCTGGACCTCAGCCTGCCGCACCGGCGCGTTGGGATCGTCGGCATAGTAGCCGCGCCGATAGGCGAGAGCCACCTTCGGAAGGTTAACCTTCACCTCAATCTTGCGGTACTTGCCGTTCCAATTATGGTTTATGGGCGTGTAGGCAACCGTGTAGTAATTCGAGCCGGCATCGATGGCCTTCTCCACAGCCGCTTTCAAGTCGTTTCCGTTCACAAACGCCTTGCCGCCCGTCGCCTCCGCCATTTGCTCCATGGTGTCGTGTTCCCCGGCCGTTTGCTGGAAGAACTTGATCGCGTTTTGGCCCATCATGGTCTCGTTGTCCCCGGTCGGTTGGTCGTTTGGGCTCATGGTGTCGGGCCCCCCCCTTTGCAGGATGAACGTGTTCGCGTCTCCCGGATTCCCCGCGGAGCTGTGCCCGCTGTTGCTCGCGTTCAGCATCGGCTCTACCATCAGCCCCCGCGCATCGATGGGATACACCGCGACCTGGCTCCGCGCCATCAGATCCACTGTTTCCCTGAACTCGTCCTCCGACGACGCAACGATCGCAAAGGGGTTCTGAAGCGAGGGGTCGGGCAGGATGCTGACCGGAAAAGAGCCTGAAAACCAGATCAGATTCTTGCGCCCCGGTAGGTTGCTCATGTAGCGGGCCAGCAGGTTCAGCGCATCCAGCGTAAAGCGTGCGCGTAGCTGAAGCTGGTGCGACTGCTGCTCGGCTTCGAACTGCCGCAGGTTGGCAAGCACCGTCGCTTCATTTGGCGTATTGCCCATCATGCCGAACGCAGTTTCCGCGCTCTCCATCCGCTCGTCGTCCGCTCCAGGCTCGTCTCCTGACAGCGGATTGTCCATCAGCGGTGAGGCGCCCTGGCTGCCTTTCTTGCCCTCAACCAGCGCGCGCAGCACGGATGGGTCCGACGTGAACCCTTGCAGCAGCTTCAGTTCCGGGGTCAAGGCGAAGATGGCGATCCGCGCCCCCGCCGGCGTCTCCCCAAGAAACTTCAGGACCTCATTTCGCACCTCGGTCTGTGCGTTCACGGGAGTGTTGAGCTTGTCGAAGAGAAGAATGTCGATGGCGCTATTGGCGGGCACAGGCGAGTAGTTGGTAAATGTTCCGGGGTCGAGCTTGGGAATGGGCAGCATTGGCGCGGGCGCGCTCGCCGCGTGTTCCTCGAAGACCTTGATGGCCTGCGGGCGCCCGTCCTCCAGGACCGTAAAGTCCGTCGCGCCCAAATGATGCACGGGGTTTTGCTGGGCGTCGCTCACCGTTACATCGACCACGACCAGGTCGGCGGTCGTGCGGATCGTCGTCTCTGGGTCTGCCGGTGTGGATTGCGCAGCGGCGTAAAACGGAACAGAGATCAGGACGGAAAGAAGAAACCGAATGAAGATACGGATCATGGCCGAGTCCCCTTCTTCGGGGCGACGATGCAAAATGTACTCCGTACTTGAGAGTGCCACCGGGGTTGATTTGCCATTGCGCTCAGTATTTGGATGTACTTGGTCCGTATCCCTAATATACCTTGGCTAGTCCGGCTTCAAAAATATCGCTTCAGTTTCAGGACCTGCGACTCGAACCCGTACCAGAGCGCTGTGGCCACGAGGGTGGTCACGATCAGGCGAAAGCCCACCACCGCCAAATTGCCGGCCATGCCGTAGGCGTTCATGCGCGCGTCGAACCAGCCAAAGTAAATAAAGACCGAGATGTGCGTCATGTAGAGTCCGTAGCTGATGCGCCCGTAGAAGGCCAGGGGTCCGCAGCGCAGCAGCGCGTTCAGCGGATTGCGCGCGCCTGTCGATGCGATGGCCGCCAGCATGGCGCCTGCAAAGCCCACAGACAATGCGGAATCCAGAAACGCCGTTCCGCCGGCGATAGTGGCTGCGGCCGCGATTCCCAGCACAAAAGCGGCAAAGCCGATCGCCAGCCACGCGCGCCGGCTGAGCTTGAGCGTGTAGAACGCGAGCGCCAGAAGGCTGCCCAGCGCGATCCCGTCCAAATGAATCAGTGTATTCGTCGGCGTCATCCAGCGCAGATTCGCGTGGCGCAGCAACGGCGACGCGACAAGAGCAGCCACCAGCACGGCGGCCAGCATCCAGGGCCGCCGCAAGACGCGCACCGCTGGCGCCCATGCAAAATAGTACTGCTCCTCAATGGCCAGCGCCCATGTGGGATCAAGAGCAGGCGGCAGCGCGAGGTGAAAAAGATTCTGCACGCAAAAAAGATAGGCCAGCCAGGGCGCGGCCTTGATCGCATCCCAGACACTAGGGCCTATGAACCAGGGCGCGTTGAGATAAACCACGGCCAGCACCAGCAAGTACACCGGCCACACGCGCAGCGCCCTGCGCGCATGAAAGTTGTGATAGTAGTGCGGCTTGTCGCGCGCGCCCAGCAGAATGCAGGTAATCAGAAACCCGCTGAGAACAAAGAAGAGGATCACTCCTGCCCAACCCCACAGGCTGGCGTAGTAGATCCACGTGCCCTCAAGCCGGGGGTGGCAGTGATAAAGGACTACCGCGAGAATCGCCAGGCCGCGCAGTCCGTCGAGTTCGGGCAGGTAAGAGGGAAGCCAGGTTGGGCGTTGCATGGGCAAGATCGTTTGCCGCACAGTGGCCAGGCCAGCGCGAATCATCCATCGGCCAACTGCCGCGCGCGTTCCGTAGCCCGCATCACAGCTTTGATCAGCGTCACGCGCAACCCGCCTTCCTCCAGTTCCAGAATGCCGTCAATCGTGCATCCGGCGGGAGTCGTCACGGCGTCCTTCAGCAGCGCCGGATGGTAGCCGGTTTCGAGCACCATCTTGGATGCGCCGAAGGCCGTTTGTGCGGCCAGTTGCGTAGCGATGTCGCGCGGCAGGCCCACCTTCACGCCAGCCTCGGCCAGCGCCTCGATGATGATGTAGAGATACGCCGGACCGGAGCCCGAAAGGCCGGTTACGGCATCCATGTGCTTTTCGTCCACCAGCACCGTGCGGCCCACTGTCTCAAACATGCGCTGGGCCAGTTCCATTTGCGCGCCGGAGACAAAGCGCCCGCGGCACAGAGCGGCCATGCCGGCGCCGAGCGCCGAAGGCGTATTGGGCATGGCGCGAACTACGGCGATCTCCATGCCGACTGCTTCCTCAATGGCGCGGGTCTTCACGGATGCCGCAAAAGAGACGAGCATTTTGGCCGGCGTAAGCGCGGGTTTGATCTCCGCAATCAGATCCGGGACCTGGAACGGCTTCACGCCCACCAGAATCAGGTCCGATTGCCGAACCGCCTCCACGTTGTTGGTGCTCACGTCCACGCCCCACTGCGTACTGAGCGCCAGCGCCCGCTCGGCGTGGCTCACGGTGGCGTGAATCCGATCGGCGGCAAACAGATTCTCTTTCAGAAACGCCTGCAGCAGGATGCCGCCCATCTTGCCGGCGCCCAGAACCGCCACGCGGACCTCCGGTAGTTGCGCGGGAACTTGCGTTGCCTCAACGGCGATCTCGGCCATGTTCTCTTTCCCTTTCATCTGAAATAAATTTTGCGGCTACAATGGTTTTTGCGCACAGCCTGGGCTACAACTCCAAGGATACTCGCATTCTGCACGCATACTCACCTGATTGCATGCACGGATTTCGCCGCCCAGGCCCAAAGAAATCGCGACCCGGGGCGCGACAGCCTGCTTCACATCCCCGCCCAATCTGCTCGGCGTCCGCTCACTGGCCGAGCAGTGCTTCGTTGGCCAGAAAATCCTTCAGCGCCGCTCCCATTTTGTCGTCGCGCTGTGCAGGCGGCCAATTGCCATCCCAAATCAGGTACCCGCCGGGGAGCGTGAGGAACTTCTGGCCGTTGTAGAAAGCGGAAACGGCTGTCACCAGCCAGGCGTGCGACTCAAGGATGTAAGGTGGAGCGTTTTCGGCTCGTGGCGCTGGATTGCGCAATTCAGACACGTGCACGCCCATGTGCATCAAGGCCCTCGTTAACGCATCCCCCTGCAGGCTATCCAAGTTGAACGTGCAGTTGAAGAGCACGCCATCCGGTGAGTCCTTGGTACCCAGTTCCTCATCCTTTGCTGACGCCTCGTTCGCTGTACCAGAGCTAGCGAACACTCCTGTGTGCTCGCCCTGCATGCCGTAAACACCCGCTGCTTTTACCGCCGCGTTCTTGGCAGGGCCCGCGGCGAGCGCATCGGCGGTTTTCTGCGCGGCGGCAATGGCGTCATACAGATAGAACTGGGAGCCCGATTCTTCTTCCGCCGGTGCGCCCCTGGTCTCCTCGTCGTTCTTCGAGAAATCGATCTCCTTCGGGGTTACATCGGACACCGACTGCAGTACCAGCCGCGCGGGATAAGCGTTCATATTCCCGAAGCCGCCAAAGCCCACAATCTTGCCCAAGGCGTCCCGCTGCAGCGTCGCGTCGGCCACGCCATCCAGCCGGCCCACCAGCGTGGCCGCCACCTCATAGCGCGTGCATCCCAGGCACATGTCCGCGCCCTTTTCATGCCTCTGCGCCAGCAACGAATCGAACTGCTTGAAGTCTTTGCTCTTGTCGAGCGTTACCGCGGTGCGCGTGGGCGGCGTGTACTTTCCGGTAAAGTTCCGCGCCGGTTGCACCACCAGCATGGCCGCCGGTCCCGCCTTGCCCTTCGCTCCCTGCGGATAGGCAAGCCAGATCGCGTTCACAGGGTATCCGCAGTTGGGATTCGTCGCGTCCTTGATCACAAACTCGTCGAAACCCGCCACCACTGTGCCTTTGATGCGCACGATCTTTCCGTCGAACGCCGCCGGATTCTTCACCACGTCGCACACTGTAGTATCCACGACCTGCGCATACAGGCCGCAGACGAATCCCAGAAACAGACAAGCCACAATAAGATAACGCTTCATAAAACCCTCTTCAGCCGCTCGAACTCGCAGCGGCAGCAAGAATTTATGGCGGCGCGAGCCACCGTAAAGGGGAACCCAAAAGAATACCATGCGAGGGCGGCCGATCAGACGCCGGAAGGCGTCTTATCTCCGCTACTGTGCGGCGGCTTTTTGCGCCGCAATCCACCCATCGATCCGCTGCTCTAAAACGTCCAGCGGCAATGCGCCCGCGTCAAGCACCTGATCGTGAAAGGCGCGAATGTCGAACTTGCCGCCCAGAGCTTTCTGCGCGCGGTCGCGCAGCTCCAGAATTTTCATCTGCCCGATCTTGTAGGCCAGCGCCTGGCCGGGCCATGCAATGTAGCGGTCGACTTCCGTTTGAACGCTGGTCTCATCGAGGGCTGTGTGGTCGTGAAAGTATTGCACCATCTGGTCGCGAGTCCAGCCTTGGGAGTGGACGCCGGTATCGACGACGAGGCGGACGGCGCGCCAGATGTCGGCTTCCAGGCGGCCGTAGTCGGAATAGGGACCCTGATAGAAGCCCGCGTCCTTGCCCAGGTGCTCGGCGTAAAGAGCCCACCCCTCGATGTAGGCCGTGTAGCCGCCGTATTTGCGGAATTCCGGGAGACCTTTGAGCTCCTGCGCAATGGAGATTTGCAGGTGATGCCCGGGGATGCCCTCGTGATAGGCGATAGCCTCGACGCCGTAGAGGTTGCGTCCCGCGGCATTGTAGGTATTGATGAACAGGCGGCCGGGGCGGCTGCCGTCGGGCGTGCCCGCTTCATAGTAGGCAGGGGGCGAGGTCTTGGCGGCGTAGTCGGGAACCGGGACGACCTCAAAAGGCGCTTTGGGCAGCGTGCCGAAGAGCTCAGGCAGCCTGGCCTGCATGGGCGCCAGATAGCCTTTATAAGCGGCGAGCAGTGCGTCGGCCGAAGCCGGGTGCAGTTTGGGGTTGGTCTTGAAGCCGGCGCGGAAGCTGTTCAGGTCCTGGAAGCCGAGCTTCTGCGCGATGGCCAGCATCTCCGCTTCGTCCCTCTTCACCTCGTCCAGGCCGATCTGGTGAATCTGCTCCGGCGTCAGGTTCGTTGTGGTCGTGCGCCTGATCAGAAACAGGTAATACGTTTTCCCGTCGGGCAGCGCAGCGATGCCGGGTTTCATGCGTCCGGCAGGTATGTAGCTCACCTCAAGGAAACGCGCGAAGCGCATATAGGCGGGCAGAACTTCTTTTGAGATCGCGCCCAGCATCTCCGTTTTGATGCGTTCCTGCTCGGCGGCGGGAATGGACGCAGGAAACTTCTTGAGCGGCAAGGCGAGCGGCGAGTCTTCGGGCTTCTGGTTCGCCAATTGCTTTACCTGGTCGAGCGCCTTTTCGAGCACATCCTTGGGCGGAACGCGGTGATCCTCGATGCCGATCGACATATTCTCCGTGACCTGGGCAAAGGCCTTGGGCAGCGCGTGCAGCCGTGCGATCCAATCGTCGTAATCCTTCACAGTGGTAAAGCTCAGCTCGACCGCCAACCGCGGATAGTCGGAGTAGATGCCATCCATTTGGCTGACGGGCATCTCCCACTCCTTGAACTCCGCGCCCTCCTGGTCCATCTCGAAGCGGCGCATCAGTAAATCCTGGCTGGTTTTCTCCTGATCCGTGAATCCCGTGGGGTCGATTGACGCCAGACGCATCAGGAGGTTCTGCTCCCGCGCCAACGCGTCGTTCACAGCCTGCACAGAGTAGTCGCTGATCTGGTCGTTGTAGCGCATGTCGCCGATGGAGGAGGCGAATTCGGGGTCGTGCTCGAGAACGTCTTCCCAATAGTTGTGGAAGAGATCGTTGAGGGCCTTGCGGCGGTCTTCCAGCGAGGCGGGCGCGGCCGGCTGGGCCGGAGTGAGTGGCAACTTTTGCGCGCGAAGAGAGGGAAGGAATGCAAGCAGCGTCGCGGAGACAGCCAGGGCGAAGAGGGCAAGTTTTCTCAAGGGAGCGGGTTCCTTCGCGGAGAAATGGTCGTTTTGTTGAGTGTAGAGCACAGGCCCAGGGTCAGGCCCGATGCCTTGCGAGGCGTCGGGATGCGGCTACCCCGCGACTTCGCACGCGAGACGGGCGTCCTGCAAACCGGCCAGACGCTTCTCGTCGATGGCGGCGTCTCGACCGGCGCTGCCTAGGCCGCTGTGTAAGCAGTAGCATAGGCGCACGCTCGCTTCGGTCCAGGCCCTGGAGCTCGATTCCGGCAGCTCCTCAAAAGTTAGCCCTGCCATCGCCGTGTGGCCCTGTGTTCTGCGGCCTAAGCACACAATGCCAACCGCCGCATTCGGGCTCACTTGGGAACATGGATCGGAGACCTCGGCAGAAAAGCGTTTGACAGAGAACGCCATCTTGCTATATCAATGATTCGCGCTTGAGATAGGTACGTTCTTCCCAACTGCAGCAGCATGAGAGTACCCGCTTCGGTTAGGTTTCAACCGATGCGGAGGGACGCTGCTTTGCCAGGAATCATACTCATGAATCGGAGACAATTTCTTGCGACGTCGGCGGCTTTAGCAGCAACTTCCGCTTACCCCAGTCTGACGCAGGCGCCGGAGCATTCCCACGGATTTCCGCCCTCGCTGTTGTCGAGGTACGATCCGTATGTCGAGCTTACGCCCGTTCCCGAATATCATTGGGCTCCGGAGAGCGCCAAAGAGGCCTTCCGGGACATGAAATTTGGAATCCGGATTCACTGGGGAATCTACTCAATCTGGCATCGCGGCCCCGAGTCCTGGCCGTTCCTTACGATGTCCCTCGAAGATCGTCAGGCCTACAACAATCTCTATAAGACCTGGAATCCTGTCGGCTTCGATGCCGACGCCTGGATGGATATTTTCACGGAAAGCGGCATGAGGATGCTTGCCTTTACCTCCAAGCATCACGAAGGCTTCTGCATGTTCGACACCAAAACAAAGGTGAAGAGCCGGGCCAACTGGACAGCGGCAGGGGGCCCGAAGATGGAATCCTGTGACCTGGCCTATTCCATAATGGATACCCCCTTCCGAAGGGATGTGGTAAAGGAGGTCTGCGATGCCGCTCATAAAAGGGACATCAAGATCGATCTCTATTTTTCGCACCCTGATTGGTATGACGCAGACTTCAGGCCTTATGTGTGCCATCCGCTGCAGATACCCTCCTCGGCAAAGTGGATGATCCCCACTGATATACAAATGACGCATGAAAGATTAGGCAGCCATGCCGTGATCGTTCCCGATCCTACGGATGCCGAGGTGAAGCGCATGATGGAGAGGCATCGTGCGCAACTGGTCGAGTTGCTGACCAACTATGGAAAGATCGACACGATGTGCCTGGACATGTGGCTGGGTCCGCGCGTCTGGCCCGAACTTCGCAAGACGGTGCTGAAGATGCGCGAGCTTCAGCCGGACGTGATGTTGCGGATGCGCGGCATAGGGAACTACGGCGACTACTTCACCCCGGAACGCGTGGTCCCTGGATCGCAAGAGACATCCGACAAACCGTGGCTCACCATCTATCCGCTGGGCGCCGACTTCTCCTACGATCCCGTTGCCTCGCACTACAAGGGTACGGCGTGGATCGTGCGCAATCTGGTCGACACGGTGGCTAAGGGCGGCGGGTTGCAGATCGGCGTTGGTCCCAGCCCTCACGGCGAATTCCACCCCGAGGCGGTCCGGCAGATGAAAGGTGCGGGAACGTGGTTGAAGGTGAACGGCGAAGCAATCTACTTGACGCGTCCCCGTGAAGGCACGCTTTGGTCCGAAGGCGAAACGGTTCGCTACACGCGGTCGAAGGACCGGCGATTTGTCTACGCGATCCTGACCGAATGGCCGGGAACGCAGGTAACGCTTAAAACCATTCGGCCCGGGGATGGCTCCAAAGTAACTCTTCTGGGTTCAAAGGCGGAGCTGCCATGGAAGTTCGATTCGGCGCAAGGGACGATCATCGCTTTGCCGGAGAACCTGCAGCAACCGAATAATAGGCCATGCGACTTTGCATGGAGCCTGAAACTTCAAGTAGCGGGAGCGTAGAATGGCGCCCGCTAGCGGATCTGTCCACGCTTTCGCAGCGGCAAAGGCCCATTTTGGCGCTGCTACTTCCATAGGCTCCAATCGGCTTTCGGTCGGCGCGTGTTAAGTATCTTTGGCTATATCCGCGGAGGGAGAGTAACCTTCCCTAAGCGCTTCACTCGACCGCGCTTGGGAATAGGATGCAAAAACACAAGTTCATGCAGGAGATAAAGGAACATGAGAAGACGTACATTCCTTACACGAGCAGCCATGGGGGTGACAGCCCTCGCAAGTGGAGTGTTGCCGGCTCTCGGATCTGAGAAACTGACGGCAGGCGAAACTCGCGGCGCGGAGGCCCCGCCTGTGGCAGGTGCGGCCCTATCCATAGGACGCCCAGTCCGCATCGTAAGCATCGGGTTTCAAGGCACAAGCATGCCTCTGGAACAGATCGTAAGACACGTCGATGAGGAGGGAGCTCGAGGCGCTGATGTTATCGCCTTGCCGGAGACGTGCCGGGGGCAGAATGCGTCAAGTGAAGAGCCGCTGCACGGTCCGACGGTGACGGCTATGGCGGCGTTGGCCTCAAAACATCGCACCTATATCGCTGTTCCTATCGACCGGCGTGATCAAAACAGGAGACTGAATACCGTCGTATTCCTGGATCGCACGGGTCATGTCGCATGTGTCTATAATAAATTGTTTCCCTACTGGTCGGAATACGGGCTGCATCCCCCTGTCAGCCCGGGTGACGCAAGCGAGGTATTTGAGGCGGATTTCGGCCGCATTGGATTTGCAACCTGCTTCGATGCTAATTTTCCCGAGGTATGGCGGCGCTTGTCGGAGCTGGGGGCCGAAGTCGTCGTATGGCCGAGCGCGTATTCCGCCGGTTCCTCACTCCAGGCTCATGCGATCAATCACCATTATTACATCGTAACTTCATCGTGGACGCCCGATTGTATCGTCTATGATATCACTGGAGAACGGCTCTTATACGAATCGGCTAAAGATGTGAACGTCAGCCGGGTAACTTTGGATTTAGATCGATGCATCTTCCATGAAAACTTCAACCTCGAAAAGCGAGACAAGTTGCTTAAAGAGCATGGTCAGGATCTGGTCCAAGAGAAGTGGATGAAGCTGGAACAGTGGTTTGTGCTGAAGGCAAAGCGGCCTGGTGTAAGCGCGAGAGCATTGGCCGGGCAATATGGCCTTGAGGAGCTCCGGCATTACATTGAACGCAGCCGGGTGGCGATCGACAAACGCCGCGGTTGGGAGTTTGCCGCCAAGGCTGCTTTTCCCGGAAAGACCGTAGGTGAAATACAGGCCTTTGCCTCGAAAGAGGAGATATAAGCGTGAGGCGCCGTCGCCACGTGCAAATAATCTCTCGCGCTTGCAGTAACTCACGGCAGAATAGGATTCGGAATATTCACGAATTGACTTAGCGGCACAGTTCGAAAGTAGGAGATGAAATGCAGAGACGCACATTCTTGAAGAACTCGGCAATCGGGATCGGGACTCTGGCTGGGGTGTATAGCGGAATTTTGAAAGCAGACGGAGAGAGTCCGTCGCATTCCCGCTATGGCGATGTGATGACGGAAGGAAAGGGACCGCTCGCGTGGGGGACCAACGCCGTGGTTCTCAAGTCGCCATGGGACAGGGTTCCTTCCGCCGATGACCTGCTTGCGGACAGTGATCATACTCTTGTATTGGACCGGTTTTATCGCGTCGGTGGTGATAATCGTCCGGCGACGCCGGCCGAATGTCGTGTTGCTTACAATGGCGACGCGCTCTTCGTGGTTTTTCGTTGCGGGGAAAGCGACATGTCTTTCCCTTACTCGAATCTGGACACGAAGTATTGGCGGGAGGCAGATTGGCATTCGCTGCATGGTTTACCCTCCGCAAGTAACAACTGGCCTCCCAATCCGGATGAAGTGGACTTTTTGATTCAGCCCGACGCAGGCGTTCCCTCCTATTACCAGTTTGCGGCGACGCCACAGGGCTTGAGATTTGGCTGCGAACGGCAGTTGAGTTCCAGTACGGATGTGGCTGCCGATGCCGCTGCTGCCGCTCGCCGCTCTTCCGAGGTCGCCAACAAAATCGAAGGGTTCGAAGCGACGGTTATCAGGAAAACCGGCGAATGGCTGGTCTTTTTCCAGATACCGTGGCAAACACTGGGCGGAAAACCGAAGTCCTATTTTGGTTTTCTGCCCATGCGTACTCGCTGGCGCGATGGCGAGTTCAGCAGTCCAGTGGCAATTGATTTTAACGAAGGCATGCCGGTTGACCTGTTCATCGAAACTTACTTTTCGGGCGCTGCCCAGGTCCAGGATTCTCAAAGCAGCCTGTGCCGGTTGCCTTCCGGCATACTTCGTTGGCAAATGCCGGCAGTGCTGACCTATCCCAATCTCGACACATGCCAACAAATTTGGCAGATGGAATCGTCCTTAACCACACCGACGGACAAGAGTAATCTGGCGCAGCGGCTCTATCTCACGCAACGTTGGGTCGACCTGGTTACCCAGGAAGGGCTCGTGTTGTATCTCAGGGCGTCGATCGATCCCAGGGGATGGGACATTCTAAAGAGTGACATGACTTTGCCGCTCCTCCGGCAAAAAGTGAACGCGGCTTTGCAGAAGGATGATTCGGAGCATGCGTGTCAGTTACTGGACACTTACCTGAGCCAGCTCGACAGGCTGTCCAGGTGGTGGTACGCCGATGGATCGCCAGGCGACATTCTGACGGATGCATGGACGCCGGTCACAAGCGCGGAAAGCCTGGAGGTGCAAGGCAGAGCGCTGCTCATGCGGTGCATGGCCGGCAGCCATGAAGTTGAGCTGCGCCTGGTCCTGCCGGCGACGGGCGGTGTAAGAATCTACGGCAGCGAAGAAGGGTACTGGAGGCCGGAGAGTCTGTTGCCGTTAAAAGCTACCCAGACCTCAAGCTCCTGTTCCATCGAAACCGCCGATGGCAGGATTGTTATCAATCAAGCGCCGTTTTCGATTACTTTCTATGACGCCTCTGGAAATGAGGTGACGCAAATCGGCGCCGGCAGCCTGGCTTTCCGGTTTGACCCGGATGGCAAGATACTCGCAATAGATTTCAGAAATCGTCTTGCTCCGGACGAGGTGATTTATGGTTTTGGAGAAAAGTATGATCGGTTCACTCACAATGGCAGTGTGCTAACTCTTTGGGGGACGGATGACTGGGTTGGCAACGGGGAGGGTTTGGCGAATACAACCTACAAGGCTCTGCCCATATTTCACAGCTCCAAGGGTTACATGGTTTTTGACAATTCCTCCTATCGTTTACGAGCGGACATCGGAAAGACGGATCCAAACCAATATCGAATTACACAACAGGGTCCGATATTCGACTATTACTTCTTAATGGGCGCGCCCGAGAAGACATTGCCATCCTATACGGCTCTGACGGGCAGGGTTCCGCTGCCGCCCAAATGGGTTTTCGAGCCGTGGATGGGCCGCGGCGGCGGGGCTTGGGCCGAGGGTCATTGGGAAGACGTCA
>PMYE01000119.1 GCA_003171315.1 Acidobacteriaceae bacterium | reverse complement strand
GCGGCGGTGGTGGCGGCGGCGGCCATCACTGAGACGCGAAGCATTTCATCCGTCGCATGACTTTCGAAGAGCCGTGTGCCGGCTTGCGGCGTCGCGCGGATGTGGTTCTGAGAATCTGAAGCGGAGCGAAGGACGAGCGGGTTGGCGCGGAGGTGACGTTTGTGCTTCCACGCGCGCTTTTCGGCGCGAATCCCCAGTTGCGGATTGGTAGTCTAAGAGACGTGAACGAGGAACAAGACGGTCGGTTGCGCGTCGCCGCGATCGGGTTTTTGAACCCCGCGCCGCTGATGTGGGATTTTGAGCATCCGCCGCTCAGCGAGGTGTTAGCGAGGCGCTATCGCATCGACCGTATGACCCCGTCGGAGTGCGCGACGCGGCTGGCCGATGGACGCGCCGACATCGGATTGATTCCCATCGCTTCGCTCGCCACAACGCCGGGACTCAAAATTCTGCCGGGTTGCACGATCGCTTCAAAGGGACGTGTACGGTCGCTCTTGCTGGTGCACCGCGCGAGCCAGCCGCTGACGGCGCTGCGCTCGGTGGCCGCGGATACGGCGAGCCGGACGACTCTGGCTTACGCGCGCATCCTGTTTCACAAGTGGGGCCATGCGGAGGTTCCGTTCGTGCCTCTGGCTGCAAACCTGGACCTGATGCTGGAGCGCGCCGATGCGGCCATTTTGATCGGCGATCCCGCGCTGTTGGCGCTGGAAGAGCGGTTCAATCGATTGGAACGGACCGGCGAGGAGATGGTTTACCGCGACCTGGCCGAGGAGTGGCGCGCACTGACCGGCTTAGCCTTCGTCTCTGCAGTCTGGGGCACTGCGTGCAGCGGCCCTTTGGAGGAGAGTATTGCCGAGGATTTCATTCGCTCGCGCGATCATGGGCTTGCGAACATCGACGCGCTGGTTGCCGAGTGGTCCGTGCGGTTTCCCATTCCCGAGGAGACGATTCGAACGTACTTGACGGACAACATTCACTACGTGCTCGACGAGGAGTGCGTGGAAGGGATGCGCGGGTTCTTCCGCATGGCGGCCGAGTACGGCGTTCTGCCGCCGTACACGGTGGCGGTGGAGGAGTTGGCGGCGCGGTAGGGAAAACAGGGAACAGGGATCAGGGAACAGAAAAGCAACGACTAAGACGGCAAGTTAGCGAGTCAGTGCAAGACGGCGCCCTATGGCTCGGTGTTTACTTTCTCGATAGTTCCCCCCTCCCCCCGGTATGCCATACCTCCATATTTGAAACCAAAGGACTTACGGGACGACCCATACCTTATCCATACCTTGCCCATACCTCACACACCAATTTTCAGAGCCGCGCCGGAAAGACAGTGGCCAGTGAACAATGGTCAGTGGTCAGAAAAACAGGGAACAGGGGACGGTTGGTAGCCAATAGCCAAATTGCCAGCAGCCAATAGCTGGCGTGGGAGCGGTTGTGGTGTGCGCGTCGATCATGGAACGATTGTGCGCCAAAGCGGGGAAATGATCTGCAAAGTTGACTGAGATCGGAGATCAGGGGCCAGGGATCAGAAAAAGAACGACTTAAGCCAAGGATTGCAGGCTGGCTCAGTCGGCGGGGGACTTGACAGAGGCGGAGGGTGCGCGGGAGCAGGGGCTTCGGTGCGGCGTGGGCGATTTTTTCGCGTGGGGATCGGGCGGGGGTTGGTGGTCGGAACGGCGTTTGTCGTTACTTTCAGTTCGACTCGTTCGAAGATTGCCCGGGATCGTGAACGTCGTCGACACCTTCTTGGGGGTTGGAAATAGTTGTTTCATGACGTATGTCGCTTGGAGAGTCGCCCTGCAAGCCAATACGCAGGTCGCCATAAGCCTTAGCTGCGTTCTCGAGAAGCGAGATGAGCCAACGGAGGATGCCGGGGATGTACATCCAATCGAGCCGATTCGCCAGCCCGTCTCTTCGGCTTTCATCGTTTCTGATGAACGACAAAGGATGTGAATGCGTGTAGTGGGACAAGAGCTGATGAATAACCCATGTAGATTCATCGTTGGCGTATTTGTCACTCATCTCGCTAAGGGTAAGTAGAGAGGCGCGAGATGCATTCAGTAATTCCTTTTGGCGTTTGACCTCTAAACCTTCGAAGAAGGGGTTTCCCTTCAAGATGTCACGGTAGTGCTGAACCGCTCCTTGGAATTTAGCGGCTTCATCATTTTTCCCAAGTTTCTTGAAGAGCCGAACCCGTTCATTGTTGTCGTAGAGATGGAGAACATGCACCCTTGCCCGCATCTCCTCCAAGCCTGTTTCGTCGATGAAGTAGCGAAAGAATAAGATCGCTTCAAATAAGCTCCGACTGAGCAGGGCGATTGAAGAGAAGTCCCACAACCCCTCGCTTTCCGCGTCAGGACACAACCGTGAAAGATTGCCACCGAGCAGCATCAGTCGCGCGAACATCAATCGAGACAGGTGGGCCACGCCCTTCATCGGAAGATGTCTGCTCTTCGCGTGAAGCTCTATTACGGCGGCGATGGTCTTACGATAATCCCGCAGCGCATTCGCGTAGCCGACCTTGAGTTCGTTGTCGTCCGGTATGTTGACAGGCGTAGCCATCGCTCGTTGTGCTGTATGGTTTCGAGAGAAGTATAGTCTCCTCATACGAAAAAGTTGGATTGGTCCCGAAAAGTCGGCTTGTGGGAAGCGGTTCCTTGACCTGCTGGCGGTGAGGTTGGCTGGGTGGCCGATTCGGTATTGGGACAGGGATTTGAGCTCGGCTTCGCCGCGGACTTGGTCTTGCGATTTTTTTGGACGGGTTTGTGCGGGGGTTAAAACCCCCGCCTCCCTCCGCCGTGTATGCTGCCGCAGGCTGTGAGGTCATGTCTGCTCAAAGCTGCGAAAAGCAACCGCAGATCCCTCGACTCGCTTCGCTCGCTCGGGATGACAGCGTGTGAGCAGGGCATGGTCCCGCTCAAGCGGGACTGCGCTGAGGATGACAGCGTGAATAAAAAGGGATTGCGCAGTCCCACCCTAGCCACAAAAACAGGAACGTGGCGAGGGTGGGGCACCCCCGGCGTCAGGCGGTTTGCCAGTGCTCGTGAGAGAGGGTGACGGTGGCACAGCCGAAGGAGTAGTTGAACCAGGAACGTGGCGAGGATGGGGCACCCCCGGCGTCAGGCGGTTTGCCAATGTTCGGGGGAGAGGGTGACGGTGGCGCAGCCGAGGGAGTAGTTGAACCAGGCGTGCTCGGTGTTGGGCGTGGCGAAGAAGCCCTCGAGGTTGAGCGCGGAGGCGACGCGCGCGATGAAGGCGCGGGATCCGTAGAAGAGGGTGAAGAAGCTGTCCCAATCGACGGTGAAGAGGAGGGAATGGTCAGGGGCGAGGAGGGTTCCGCGGGTGGGAAACGGGAGCGAGCCGCCGCGGAGGCTGGCGATGGGGAGAGTGACAACGGGGTTGGAGTTCGGAAATTCGGGGACGAAGATGAGCTCCTGAGCCCGGGCCTCGGTGAAGGCGTAAAGAAAGGCGGACCGCAGAAGGGGTTCGAAACGGCCTTCTACCGGCATCCAGATGGGCTGGGACTGAAGAAATGCCTGGAGAGCGCCTAAGGCTGCCGGGTCGGCGAGGGGATCGGCCAGAGACCCGATGGAGGTGAGGAGCGCCTGATTGATGCGCGCGCAGGAGGTGAGACTGGTGTGCGCGGCTACCTCAGACCACGGGCACTTACCTCCCCGCTCCAGGATTTGCGCGTCGTCAGGGTACTGGCGCGTGGCGCTCCAGGCGAGGGACTGAGGAACGCGGACGAAGGGATGCAAAAGAACAAAGACAGATTCGAAGAGCCCGCCATAGGCCTCGGCCAGCGGGACGCTGTAAGGAGGATAGGTGAATTGCGAGGACTGCACGGAAGACGAATAACAGGGCGGGGTGAGGGGCGCGGTGTCGAGCGTCACGGAAAGGCAGGGGCTGAGGGACTGAGGGACTGGGGACTGGGGACTAGGTGGTGACGTTCCTGGAACCCCGCGCTTGCCAGCGAACGGCAATGCATGACACCCTTAATAGAGTGCGCGAATTTCGCAAACGAAGGAGCATTTGAATCCCCATGCCCATTCAAACCACTGAGAAGATCTGGCACAACGGCAACCTGATTCCCTGGGAACAAGCGACGATTCACGTGATGAGCCACGTGATCCATTACGGGTCGAGCGTGTTTGAGGGGATACGCTGCTACGGGCAGCCGCACGGGTCGGCGGTCTTCCGGCTGCCGGAGCATATGCAGCGCCTGCTGGACTCGGCCAAGATCTACCGCATGGAGGTTCCGTTCACGCTGGAGGAGCTTTGCGCGGGAGTGGTGGACACGATTGAAGCGAACGGAGTGGCGCCGTGCTACATTCGGCCGATCGCCCTGCGCGGGTACGGAGAGATTGGCGTGAACCCGAAGGGGTGCCCGGTGGATGTGTACATCGCGAATTTCCCGTGGGGCAAGTACCTGACCGGCCACGGAGGCTCAGACGTATGCGTCTCGAGCTGGAACCGGCTGGCGCCGAACACGATGCCGTCGCTGGCCAAGGCGGGGGCGAATTACATGAACTCGCAACTGATCCACATGGAGGCCGAGGTGAACGGCTACCAGGAGGGGATTGCGCTGGACGTGGACGGGCTGGTGAGCGAGGGATCGGGCGAAAACATCTTTATTGTGCGCAACGGGGTGTTGTTTACGCCGCCGCTGGCGAACTCGGCGCTGTCGGGAATTACGCGCGACAGCGTGCTGACCATCGCGCGGCACCTGGGACTGACGGTGACCGAGCAGCCGCTTCCGCGGGAGCTGCTGTATATCGCCGACGAGGTGTTCTTTACGGGCACGGCGGCGGAGGTGCAACCGATCCGGTCCATCGACCGCATTGTGGTTGCCGACGGAAAGCCGGGCGAGATTACGAAGAAGATCGCGGACGAGTTCTTTGGCATTGCCAACGGACTGAAGCCGGACCGGTTTGGATGGCTGACGCCGGTAAAGGTGGACGCCAGCGAGACGGTGACGGCGTAAAAGCAGCTTCTAGCCTCTAGCTGCTAGCTTCCAGCTTGAGACAAAGGCCCTTCGGCATGTGCCGAGGGGCCTTTCTGTAAGTGGGATAGGCGGGGCTCTCAGCGTGCGCTGAGGGGGTGTGCCGCGCGGCGCGCGCGTTCCGTTGATATTTACTTCAGCGTGTTTCAAAAATGGTTGCGTAGATTTCCGTTGCCATCCCACAGGGGCTATTGGACCCTGCAAAAGAAATGTCCTTGCGCCGTCCCTACGGGACTCCGGAGTGCATTTGTGGATACCGCTTTCCCCACGCTAAAGCGCGGGGCTAACAAACACTGCGCCTTCGGCGCGGCTACAGGACATTCCTTATGCAGTTCTCAATAAAGCTCCCGTATTTTCCTGCATTTTTCAGTCCGGCTGAACAGGCTGCAGAAAAAGGCGCGATTTCCGGCAAAACTGTTGACAAGCATTCCTCAGGGCCTAAAGTGACTGCGTGAGAACTCGAATTTTATGCAACCGTTAGTGCGGAACCGAGTTGATAAACACAGCAGCTTGCGTAAATCGCTAGTTCTCACGCAGTCACTAAAGGCCGCATTGATCCGATTCCACTTATGGCACGACTCAAGCCACCCCAGTGACGAAGACCTGTCGCCCCCCGCTACGCGACCCCGGGAAGTCGTGCCCTTTAAAAACATCGAGTTTTTCCGCAGTCAGTGAGGCCGTTCCCTTTCAACAAAACTTATTTTTGAAACACGCTCTTGTCATTCGAGCGCGCGTGACTTAGGCTGGTGGGGCTTCAAAAGAAAACGAGGGCGGAGGTCCAGCCATGGCTGGAATCGATTGGAATACGGCAATTCTTTACGCGCGCCTGGTGGCAGTGGCCGAGGACGTTGAGCCGGGGGACGAGTATTCGGCGGCCAACATTGCCGCGATTCAGGCGTTGGGCTACTCGTTTGCGCAGACTCTCTACGGCAATGAATTGGCCACGGACATTAACCCGCACGCAGGTGAGACGGTGACGTATGGGTTCCTGGCGATTTCACCGGGCTGCGAGCTGGTGGCGGCGGTGCGCGGGACGGACACGATCATGGAGTGGATACACGACGCCGTGTTTCTGCTGGCGCCAAATCCGGTTCGTGGCGGCGCGGGGATGACGGAGGATGGATTCACGGCGATCTATAAATCGCTGCGGGTGGGGCGCGATGCTGGAGCGGCGACAGCGGTGGCGTCGATTGGGCAGTACGCGCAGTCAGGGCAAGCGAAGAATGTGACCGTGGCAGGACACAGCCTGGGCGGGGCGCTGGCCACGTTGCTGACGCTGGATGTGGCGCTGAACACGGGGCGCCGCGCACCGGCGGTGTACACGTTCGCCAGCCCAAGGACCGGGGATCCCTCGTTTGCGGGCGCTTTTGATCGAGCGGTGACCGCGAGCTATCGAATCTATAACCGCTGCGACCTGGTTCCGAATTTACCGCCGATCCTTCCGGTTCCGTATGAGCACATCAACACGGCCTTCGAGCTGGTGCCGCCAAAGGACGCGATCCAGGCGAACGTGGTATGTGAGCACCATTTGACGACGTATGTGTGGCTGATGGGGCAGCAGGCAGGCTCGAATGCTTTTCCTGTGGATGCCGATTGCCGGGGAAGCGCGTATCCGGGACCGGCGTGAAAAGCAGGGAACAGGGAATAGGGAATAGGGAATAGGGAACAGGGAATAGGGAACAACGAAGGCCCTTCGGCGTGCGCAGAAGGGCTTTTCACATTTGAGCCGCGGCGAGCGCGGCTGTCGCGCGCCAATTATGATGAATCGGAGAGCCGCACAAGCGACGCCTGGGATACGGATCTCTGCAACGCCGCAGGAAAGGACGATTGCCGCCAAGTGAAACCCGACATGAAAGTTTCGTTCGCTGGACTGGAGCTGGTGAATCCAGTGATTGCCGCCAGCGGGACGTTTGGCTACGGGATTGAGTTCGAGGAGATCGTGTCGCTGGAGCGCCTGGGGGCCATCGTCACCAAGGGTATCTCGCTGCAGCCGATGGCGGGGCACGTGCCGCCGCGCATGGTGCAGACGGCGGCGGGAATGCTGAACGCGATCGGCCTGCAAAATGTGGGCGTGGAAGAGTTCATTGCACAGAAGCTGCCGCCCATGAAGCGGTACCCGAAGTGCAAGGTGATTGTGAATGTGTTCGGGTACACGGCGGGGGAGTATATCGCAACGATCGAACGCCTGAACCGTGCGGAAGGGATCGCGGCGTACGAACTAAACGTATCGTGCCCGAACGTGCACGCCGGCGGGATGGTATTCGGGGCGGATGCGGGATCGCTGGAGTACCTGGTGAGCCGGGCAAAGGCCACAGCGTCGCGCCCGCTGATTGTGAAGCTGACACCCAATGTGACCTCCATCGCGCAAATGGCGCGGGTGGCAGCCGACGCGGGAGCCGATGCAGTGAGCCTGGTGAATACCTTCCTGGCCATGTCAATCGATGCCGAACAGCGGCGGCCGCGGTTGAGCAACGTGACGGGAGGGCTGTCGGGGCCGGCGATTAAACCCATCGCCCTGCGCATGGTCTATGAGACAGCGCGAGCGGTGAAGATTCCGGTACTCGGGATGGGCGGGATCATGACGCCGGAGGACGCGGTGGAGTTTCTGCTCGCCGGGGCGACAGCGGTCGAGGTGGGCACGGCGAGCTATGCCGATCCGCGTGCAGCAGAGCGGCTGGCACGAGGGCTAGAGTCCTGGTGCAAGAATCACGACGTGGCGAAGGTGGCGAGCCTGACCGGGGCGTTAAAAAGCAGGGAGTAGGGAGTAGCCAGTAGCCAATAGCCAGTAGCCGACAGAGAGTAGAAAGACAGGGAACAGGGAACAGGGAACAGGGGTGATCTCCCAGTCGTTCGGGACGAAGAAATTGACGGCAGGAAGATGCTGCAACCGCCGGCGGCGGAGCGTGTGACTACAGCGTGTTTCAAAAATGGTTGCGTAGATTTCATTTGTCATCCTTCAGGGGCTAAAGCCCCTGTATTTTCCTGCATTATTTCGGCCCGGCTAAAGCCATGCCCCTGTTACAAAACGTATTTTTGAAACAGACTCTAGTGTGGTGAGTCTGAAATTCGTTTAAGAACAACCGCAGATCCTTCGGCTACGTTTGCCGCCAAAAAACGCGGCAAACTCCGCTCAGGATGACAGATCATAATGATGCGAACTTAAGACTCAAGACACTAGTAAGGTGAATCCGAAGTTGATAGAAGAACAACCGCAGATCCTTCGACTCCGTCCGCCGCGGCGGACTCCGCTCAGGATGACAATTTCCTATTGATACGAACTTTAGACTCAGGACACTAGAGGCGCTTGATGAAGGCCAGGGCCTCGGCGAGTTGGGGGAAGCGCGCCTCCTCGGCCTTGAATTCGCGAGAGTGGACCGAGCGGCGCAGGCCGCGCGCCTTGACCGGGTACTTGAGGTGCAGCATCTCGTGGTAGAGCAGGTACTCGATCGCGTAGCGAGGACTTGAGGGGCGGTCGAAGACGCGGCTGACGACGATGGTGTTGTGGGCGGCGTCGTAGTGTCCGAGCGAGCGTTTGGCGTGGCGCTCGCTCCAGGTGAGGTTGGGGCGGCCAAGAAGCCCGCCGAAGAATCGCGTGTTGAGCGAATCGAAGACCTCTTCGAGGTGAAAGTAGCGGCCTTCAGGGCCGAAATAGCGTTTGCTACCGCGGGCGTGGCGAATGAGCTCCGTTTGGCGCGTGACTGCGGCCGAGGAGGCGAATCGCTTGTAGCGCACGTTGTGCGCCCGGTCGATGGGCTTGCGGTAGAGCTTGGCGAGGAGGATGTGGGCGATGGCGTGGAGAACAGATTCGGGCGCGCCCTCGAGCAGGTCGGAGAGCGAGACGAAAATCTGGCCCTCGCGGAGACGGATGGTGGTGTTGAGCGAAGTGAAGCGCCGGAAGCGCACGTGAATGGGCGGCATGGGCGCTCGCGGGCGGAGGGCGCGGTACTCGTGTTGGAAGATGGGAACGAGGTCGGGGGACACGGAAAGCAGAATAACAGGGAGTAGCCAATAGGGAGTAGCCAATAGGGAGTGCCAGTAGGGAGTAGCCAGTAGGGAGTGGCCAGTAGGGAATAGCCAGTAGGGAGTAGCGATCACGGAGGATTTCCTCAACTGCTGTTAAAATCCCTCGTTGACTTACCGAGCAAAGCGGAGAGCAACGGGGAGAGAACGCATGACCGGCTCATTCAAGGATCTCATCGTACGGCAAAGGGCTGTTGAACTCAGCCTGGCAATTTACAAACTCACCGCAGCGTTTCCTTCGACGGAGCAGTTTGGCCTCACGAACCAGCTGCGCCGTGCCTCAGTCTCCATCGCCAGCAACATCGCTGAGGGTTACGGTTGATCGACAATATGAGGAGAGTATCTTCAGTTTCCCGGTCATGCGAGAGGCTCAAATTGTGAAGTGCAAACGCAGCTTGTGATCGCCGACGGACTCGGGTTTGGCTCAGAGACAAAACGCCGCCACGCGGAAGGTCTGTGCGACGAAATTGGCCAGATGCTCGTTGTGATGATGAGGAAGCTGAGAGCGTAAGGTCCTATTCCCTATTCCCTACTGGCTATTCCCTATTTCACTTCGGTTCGTAGCGGTCCTGGCCCTTCTCATCGGGATGGGCTTTGAAATAGGCTTCCTGGTCCGCAGTGATTTGCCTGGCCTGATCGGCGAGATCGCCGACGCTGTCGAGCGCCTCCTTGAGCGAGAGCTCGAAGCCGGTTTGGCTGGGCAGAGCGTGGAGCACTCCCTGCCAGCGCGCGATGCCCTCATTGAGCCCTTTCAGCGACATGCGAATGTCGGCCTTGCGATCGGAGTAGGTGTCGAGATTGTCGCCCAGTTCGTCCAGGAGGGCGGCGAAGTCCTGGAGCTCATCGTCGAGGCGGCGGGCGGGGCCAGCCGACTGGGAATGCTTGATCAAAACTCGAATGTTGCCGGCATGTTCATCAAGAAACTTCACGTATAGGTTGACCCGCGCAACGGGGTCGATTCCATACTCGGCGATCTTGTCCTGCTGGGCTTCAGTCAGCGGTTCGCGTTTCTCTTTTTGCGCGCCGAGCGGCGCGGCTAATGCCAGACAGAAGACAAGGGCAAGCAGAGCGCGCATGACGGATGCCTCCAGCGTTTCTATTCAAGCACAAACCGGGTGAGGCGTTGAAGGCGATTTCGCACCCACGGCGGTTCTCCTGCAACTATGAGCCGTTTCGGACAGAATTCAATGTGGCTTTTTCTTGGTGAAAAAGCCACTTAGCGATTGTGCCTTGATCTACGCCTGCAGGAGACCCGCTATAGGCCGCAGGATCGAGACCCAAGGCGCCCGCCCTGGCCCATTCGGGTCCGAAGCACAGAGGCGGTTGAGGTGAGGGGCCGGCGGACTATTTGCGGAAGACCTGCATCATGGCTGCGTTTTTCGCATCCGTGACCTGCGCCAGGGTCTGCTCCACCAGAGGGCGGTCTTCCATGCTGCTGGATTGAAGCATTTCGTTGAGGCGGAAGGCGGTGCGGCCGAGCAGGAGCTCGGCGTTCTTGAGGCGCTTGTCGTTACCGGCCAGGGAAAGATGGATCTTTTGCGCGACGCGCTGGATCTGCTTGAGCAGGCCGGTTGCCCTGGTCACGTCGCCGGCCGTGTATTGGCGGATGCTAAGCTCGGTCATCTGCTGCACGAGCTGGGCATAGAGGAAGCACTGCTCACGCGGCTGCGCCTGGCTGGCTCGAGCCTCGAGAGCATCGATGCTTTCCTGACTGGGAACGTTATCCCCGGAAGATACGGCGCACACGGGGCCGGCGTTCAGGCTGAGTACGAGCAACACGGCGATGGGAACCACAGTCCGCATAAGGAACCTCCTCCGATGCGGTTCTGCCCCCGAATTGTGCCTATAGTACCCACATTACGCAACGAACCGCAAGAACTAAGATGCAGGATTTTTGATGAGGTGAATAAGAAAGAAAGCAGGTACTTGGAGGGGATGGGCCCCGGAACGGGAGGCGGGCGCATGGAGAGGCGGGACGGAGGACGGACGGAAGCTATTTTTCGAGGATTTGCAGGCGCTGGCGAGCCTGCCACTCCTGATTGGGGAACTTGCCGCCCGCGGCGTCGAGAAAGCGATGGTAGTAGGCGGCGGCTTGACTTTTCTGGTGCAAGGAGTCGTAGGCGGTGGCCCAGAGGAAGAGAGTGGAGGCGTTCTCCGGCGAGTAACGGGAGCGCATGGCGAGCGCGTGCAGGGTGACGTCGGGATGGCCGGTGCGGGAGGCGGTGAAGGCAAGGCCGCTCCAGCCGTCAGTGTTCGCCGGATCGATTTGCGTAGCCCTGTCGAAGACGGCGTAGGCCTTGTCAAGCTGCGCCTGGCGAACAAGATTCTGGCCGTGAGCGACGAGCAGATTGGGATCATCGGGAGTGGCGGCGAGGAGATGGAGGTAGAGCTGGTCAGAACCGGCAAAGTCGCCTGCGTCGGCAAGGACGGCGGCCAACATGCGGGCGATGGCGGGGTCGGCGGGGTGAGCGTCGTGGAGCTTCTGGAGGAGGGGGAGAGCTTCGGCCTTGTCCTGATCGGCGAGCACAGTGGCAAGCTGCGCGGTGAGCGTGGGATCGTCGGGGTTTTTGGCGAGCGCGGCACGCAGGAGGGTCTCGGCCTCGGGATACTGCTTGCGCAGGATGAGCAGATGGGCCAGGCCGGCGCTGGCGGGGATGGATTGCGGATCTTTGTCCAGGACGCGGCGATAGGCGGCTGCGGAGGCTTCGAATTGGCCGGTTTTTTCGGCGAGCTCAGCGGCGAGCAGGGTGTCGGAGAGCGTCTCCGGTGTGAACTTGAGAGCTTCGAGCAGGTCGTTGGAGGCTGCGGCGGGATCGGAGTCGCGATCGATGCGGGCGAGGGCACGCCAGGCGCGGGCCTTGAGTGTAGGATCGGCCAGGCCGGGATCGAGGGTGGTGGAGGCGACGAGTTCGGGCCGGGCCTCGGCAAACTTGTTTTGGCGCGCAAGGAGCAGGCCGAGCGAGATGTGGGCCTCGAACGATTTGGGGTTGGCGGCTATGGCGCGGCGGTAGAGAGCGGCGGCGTCGTCAAGACGGTCTTGCGCGTCGGCTACGTAGCCGGCATCGAAGAGGGCGCGCGCGTCGTCGGGGTGGGCGGCGAGGTACGGATCGAGCTTGGCCTCGGCGGTCTTCCAGTCGGAGCCGGCGATGGCAGCTTCGGCGGCGGCGACTTCGGCGGGGACGGGCTGGGTGGATGCGGCGGAGGCGCTTGAGGAGGGCGGCGGAGCACCGGAGGACGAAGAAGATTGCTGAGCGACTGCGCCGGCAGGGATGAGAAGCGCGGCAGAGAGGAACACAAGAAAAACAGAACGAGACAAGCAAAACCTCAAGAAATAAGGTGTGTTAGCGGCCCGTTCCTAGTTTAAATGGCGCGAGAGTGGTCTGGCGATGGATGCCACTTGCGTAATCGGTCAAGGGCGCACCGGTAGCGACGATGGTTAACTAAAGGACTTACGCGCGGATTCAGAGCTTATCCGTAAATAGATATGGTTTGCCTCCAGCAGATCAATGCGGCTGCAAGCGATAGTAGGGCTCTATAACTGGCTTCGGTCTTCTCGAAGCTGACCAGCAGCTTGCGGAAGCGGTT
>PMYE01000001.1 GCA_003171315.1 Acidobacteriaceae bacterium | reverse complement strand
AACTGGTAGTAGAAGATGCGGCCGGGTTCGCCGGCATGCGGCTGGCCGAAGATCCACTTGCGCTCGGGGTGCAGAACGGTCTGCGGCGGCCTGCCCTTGATGGTATTTCGCAATGCCTCCTGCCTGCGGTTCGCCTGGGGCAGATAGTACTGGTCGAAAAGGAAAAGGCTTACTGACAAGATGGCGGCGATGGAGACGATGGGAATCACCAGCCGATAAAGGCTGATGCCGGTGGCCTTCATGGCAATGATCTCGCTGTTGCGGTTGAGCACGCCGAAGGTCACCAGCGCGGCGATCAGTACCGCCAGCGGCGCGATCTGGTAAAGCATGCTCGGAGTGAGGTTCAACAGATACTCGCCCACGATGCCGAGCGCGATGTGGTTGCGGAGAATGTCGCCGATTAGATCGAAGAACGTAAAAACGATCATCAGCAGCACAAACCCGGCCAGAACCAGCAGGAACATACCGGCAAACTCGCGCACTATGTACTCGTCGAGGATGCGCGGAAAGATTCCGCGCGTCTTGCCTCTGGCGCCCGCCAGTCCGCGCGCTTGCAGCTTGTCAAGAAGCCCGTTGAGCGGGAACCCGTTCGGCTTGACCGCGTCCGTGATTCTGGGCGGCCGCGCGATCCACCCCGCGATTGCGCTCAGAATCCGGCCGCCCGTTGCCATCTGCCAAAGCAGAAATGTGCCCGCGGCGGCAAAGAGCAGGTTCGCCGACCACACCGCGAAAAAGGCTGGCAGTTTGTTCTGATGGCCGAGAGCAATGCCCGTGGAAGACAGGAAATAGTATACGAACACCAGCAGAATCGTGAACACGAATCCGGAGCTCTTGCCTCCGCGCCGCGAGGCTACGCCCAGGGGTACGCCCACCAGCATCAGCACCAGGCAAGCGGCGGGAAACGCGAACCGGTTGTGCAGTTCAATCAGGAACCGCTTGCCGCCGGGGCCGTGGATGCGGCCGAGCAGCGCGCTCAGGGGCATGGCATACAGCGCCGTGTCCATGCGCCCCAGGTGCACGTCGTTCTGCTGCCCCAGCACCAGCGGCAGATCGGTGGTCGTGAACGTGGAGATGTTGGACTGCCCCGGCTGGTCGGCCACGGTTTCGTCGCGCACGCCGTCGCGCAGCCGCATCAGCAGTTCCTGCGTGTTGTCGGTCACCACGGTGGCGGAGGCGGCGGTGGTGATGATCGGATTGGCGGGGTCGGAGACGTCGGCCATAAAGACCTGCCGCCAGTTGGCCGCGCCCGTGCCCGAACGCACGTCCTGCACATAGAGAACGAAATTGCGAAAGTCTTCGTAGAAGACGCGAGGCTCAATCTCGTAGGAGGCCTGCGACGTCTCCAGCGACTGCTGCAGATCGATGATCGCCTGGTTGGCGCGGGGCGCGAGATAAAGCGAGTTGCCCAGTCCCAGCAGCGTTCCGCTCACAGCCACAATCGACGCCACGCGCACAAAGTAGCCGATGCCCAGCCCCGACGCGCGCATGGCGATGATCTCGCTGTCCGAAGCCAGCCGGCTCAGGCCCAGCAGCACGCCCCACAGCACCGCCATGGGAATCGTCACTTTGAACAGATTGGGCAGCGTGAACAGGAAAACCTGCGCCGCGTCGGCCCACGTCGAGCTGCTCCGCACCACCACCTCCAGGATGTGCGGCAGCAGCGGCATGAACAGAATGAACGTGAAGAGCGCGCAGCCGATCAGCGTGAGGGAGAGAATCTCGCCGAGAATGTAGCGGGTGAGGATGCGCACAAACATGCCCTGCGCTTAGTTTAGCGTGCCGCCTCGCGGGCCGCCGCGGCGCCATTACAGGAACGACACGTTGCAGATCTCAACGGTTTTTCTCTTGACGGACAGCTTTCCTCTTGCGGGTTGATCGGCGGGCATCTTCTTTTCGTCCCGAAGGGACGACGCGACAATCGCCCAGGGCAAGCGGAGCGCAGCCCTGGGAAAACGTTTCGTCCCGGAGGGACGAGCCGAGAATAGCCCAGGACAACCTTTCGCGAAGCGAAAGGGCAGTCCTGGGAAACCGCACCATGAGACGTGACAGCCCCGTAGGGGCGATGCGAAAAAGCTGGAAGCTAGAAGCTGCCTTCCGGCTGCCACCCTCGCAGCCGCAGGCTGTTCAGAAGCACGCACACCGAGCTCATCGCCATCGCCGCGGCCGCCAGCCACGGCGTCAGCAGAAGGTGAAACGCGGGATAGAGCAACCCGGCGGCCAGTGGAATGCCAACCATGTTGTAGCCCGCCGCCCACCCCAGGTTCTGCCGCATGATCCGCAGCGTCTGGCGAGCCAGCGCCAGCGCGGCCGGAATCCCGCCCGGCTCCGTGCGCAGCAGCAGCACGTCTCCGGCCTCCTGCGCCAGGTCCGCGCCCGTCCCCATCGCGATGCCCGCGTCCGCCTGCGCCAGCGCCGCCGCATCGTTGATCCCGTCGCCCACCATCGCGATCCGCAGCCCAGCCTTCTGCATCTCGCGAATGCGCTTGAGCTTGCCCGCCGGATCGAGTCCCGCTTCCACTTCCGTAATGCCGGCCTGCTCCGCGATCGGCGCAGCCGCGGCAGCCGAGTCGCCCGTAAGCATCAGCACGCGAAGTCCTGCACTCCGCAGCGCCGCAATCGCATCTGCCGCATCCGGCCGCAACGCATCGCGCGCATCAAAATATCCCGCGACCGCGCCGTCCAGCGCCATCCACAGCCGCGTCACTCCAGGCTCCGGCGCCGCAACGCTCGGCAGCGCAATGCCATTCTCGCCGAACAGCGCCTCATTGCCCAGCATGCAATCGTGCCCCTCCACGCGTGCGGTCAGCCCGCGGCCAGGCAATACCTGCGCATCCTCCGCCGGTCGCCACTCGAGGCCCCGCGCTTTTGCAGCATCAATCACTGCGAGCGCCAGCGGATGATTCGACCGCTCCTCCGCCGCCGCTGCCATGCGCAGCAAATCGTTCTCCGAGTGCCCGGCGAGCACATGAACCGCCTCCAGCACCGGCCTTCCCACCGTGATCGTCCCCGTCTTGTCC
>PMYE01000014.1 GCA_003171315.1 Acidobacteriaceae bacterium | reverse complement strand
CTTGGCGATGGGCAGGTTGATGACTTTGTCCGCCTCGAGAAATGGGATGAACACGGGCCAGTTTTTCAGCACCACCCCGCCCATATCCACCTCGCGGAAGTGGTCGGGATCGGGCAGGATCACTTCGGCGCCCTCGGCCCGCGCCGCTGCCATGATGCCCGAGCGCTGAAAGCACCGCTGCGGCTCGTTGCAGCTCACGTCGGTNNTGGTGTTCGCCGCCTGCTCCGGCGTGCGATCCCACGCAATGTTCGGCTTCAGCACCACCACGTCCAGCTTGCCGACGAACCTGCTCATTCCGCCCAGATTTTCGAGCGCCTTCCGCACCAATGCGCGTGGCTCGCCGTTTTGGATCACGGTCATCCGCGGCCACTCCGCAACGGCGGCCACGCGATGGTCGCGCCGTGCCTGCTCGGCCTGCTCTGGAATGGGCCGCCGGCTCCGCTCGCTGAGCCAGAATGCCGCGCCCGCCGCGCCCGCGGCCACGCCGCCCACGCGCAGCAACTGCAGCATCGCCTCGCGCCGCGTCATGCCTGCCGCGGTCTGCGCCGCATTTGCCTGCAGGTTCGTGATTCCGTCTTGTTCGCCACCCATGGTCATTCTCCCGTCACACTTCCACGAGCCGGATGCGTTGCGGATCGCAGGCGCCCAGCCGGTGCGCGGCATCGGCGGCTGTGGCAATGTACTTGGGCGCGCGCCCCGCCGCTTCGAGCGTGGGCATTCCAGCTTCCGCGCGCTTGCGCTCGATCAACTGCCACGCCGTGTGGTCCACCGCCACGCGGTCCTCGCCCACAACCAGCGCGTTGGGATACCACAGCCGCTCGGGACGGAAGCTCGGCCCGCCGTCGTAGACCGATGAAATCGCGTCGCCGATAGTAAGCCACACCTTCTCGCGCACCACGGCGATCGCATTCAAATCCGCCACGCTGGGATTGCAGTGGCTCGCGTGCAGTTGGTCCGGGCGATCCACCACTCCGTACATGTTCTTCATCGCAAACGTGACGCCAGCCAAATCGTGATCTTTAAGGATGGGCAGATTAATCACCATTGCGCACTCGCGCGTCAGAATCTTCGCCAGGCGAATGTTCGCCGTTCCCCACGAACTCTGTTCGGCTTCGTAACCGCCCACGTCATTGCCGTAGCAGCGCACCCGGCTGGGATCGGTGTTGACGCTCATGCCGCACGCTTCAAGATCGCGCGCGTTGCGGTCCCACACCAGGATATTTCCCGCCCGCACCCCGGCCTGTTGCAGCCGCTCGGCAATGGCCAGGATCAGCGCCGCGTGCGTCGAGATGCCGCGCCCTCCCAGTCCGTTCACCTTCAGGCCGATGACTCCGCCGTTAAGAATCTTCGCCGGAATCGCGCTCTTCCACGCCTCCACCGGCTTCTCGCGCCCCGTGTACGCGGCCATGGCTTTATCGAGCAGGTTCAGCACGCGCTGCTCGTCGGGATGCGCCCCCGCCCCATGCAGCGCCGCATCGCGCGCGATCACCACCTTCGGCTTGCGCGCCGTATTCTGAGCGGCGTGTGTGTCCAGCATTCCGGCCCGCGCCAGCTTACCCGCCGCGGCCGACGAACCCAATAAAACCGCGCCCGTGGCGGCCTCTTTCAAAAACTCCCTGCGGCTCTTCATCGCCTCCCTGCCCTTCTCCCGCAGCCTTTCCTCGCCGCGTCTCTTAAAGCTTCGTCTCTACCCCGTGCGCCAGCGCCATGAGCGCCTGCTGTGCGCCCGGCGTGTCCTCATACGCAACGATGCGCACCAGGTACGGGCCCTTGCGGAAGGTCACGCTCTGCGCGTACGCGATGCCCGCGTCGCCCACCTGTACACTCCTGCCGTCGTTTGTCTTACCCGACTCCAGAATCTTGCGCGCGCCCGCGGCATCGCCCATGGCGTAAACGTCGACCAATGCCTCCAACTGCCCCTGGTACTTGTAGTCCGACGTTGACGCGGAAACCACTCCGGCCTGGAGATACTGCTCGGCGTCGCCGTCGATGTACTGCCACAGATCCTTCGCCGCAAAAACGCGCGTATCGCCGGTCTTCTCCCATCCCGCCACCGCGCCCGATGCGGGAAATGGATCGACGGCCTTCTTTTTGCATCCCACGCCCGCGGCTACAGCCGCAATCGCGAACGCTACCATTGCTGTCTTCCATCGTGCTGGCCCAATCGTTCTCAAATCGGTCTCCTTTACTTTCGAGATAGCAAGATCTGGCTCGAGGGGGAGCGGCTTTCGCCGATGCTGGTCACATAAACGGCGGGGTGCTCCTGCAGCGGGCAGGCATACTCGCAGGCGCCGCAGCCCACGCAGCGGCTGGGATCCACACGCGGCTGCTTCAGCGTTTTCACGTTGCCCGCCGAATCCACCACCTGCGCCTCCTCCACGTAGATCGCCTTGGGCGACACCGGGCACCACTCCTCGCAGACGATACAATCCGTGGCCATCGCCCAAGGCAGGCAGTGCCCGCGGTCGTAAAACGCCGTCCCCAGCCGCACCGGCTGGTTCTGCGCGCCGCCCACGCCCACCACCCAGCCTTTTTCTTGCGGCGTAATCTGCCAGATCGCCCCCGTCGGGCACACTTCCGAGCAGAGCACGCAACTTGGCTCGCAGTAACCGATGCGCGGCACCAGCGTGGGCGACCACAAGCCCTCCAGACCCGCCTCTTCAAGCGTGGGATGCAGCGCATTGTTGGGGCAAACCTTCATGCACTCACCGCAGCGGATGCAGCGCGACAGAAAATCCGGCTCATCGAGCGCTCCCGGCGGCCGCAGCAGCCGTTCGTGGCGGCTCTTGCCCAGCCCGGTGTTGGCGCGCATCAGCGGCACAACGGCCGCTCCTGCCGCCAGGCCCGCGATCGCCCTGCGCCGGCCCAGGTCGGGCGATGCCACTTCCTTCTCTTTGCGGAAGAACCGGAACCTGAGCGCATGATCGGGGCAACTGCCCACGCAGTTCATGCACATCACGCATTCGGACTTACGCCACGGCGCGCTGCCGATGGGATCGTCGCCGCCCTGGCAGTTGAGCAGGCAGCGGTTGCAGTTGTTGCAGCTCTCAGCATCCTTGTGCAGCCCCAGCACGCTCCAGCGCGAGACCGCGCCCAGCAGCGCCCCCAGCGGGCAGATCGAACGGCACCACAACCGCGTGACGCGTAGGCTCAGGAAAAGAATCACGAGAAACAAAATGCCGAGCGCCAGCCCCTGCGCGTAGTGCGCCTGGCGAAATTCCAAAACCAGCGCCCCGAGGACCGCATGAATTCCTTCCGCTGTGCTCTTGATTGCGCCCACCGGGCTGCGCTCCAGCGGCGTCAGCACGGCGCGCATCGCGTAGTTGAACGCTGGAAGAAAGGCCAGTCCCAGTGAGCGAACCAGCAGGCTGAAGGGATCGAGCCAGCCGATCACCATCGACCCAAACGCCGCGGCCACCAGCCCGGCAATCAGCACCACATATTTGATCGTCTGCCAGCGCTTGTAGCGGTTCGATTCAACCCTCTGCTTGCCGCGCTTGGCCTCCGACTGCCAACTGCCAATCCAGTGCTGCAGCGTGCCCATGGGGCAGATCCAGCCGCAGAAGAAGCGGCCCAGAAAGAGCGTGGGCACCAGGATGAGCAGGCTCCAAATGAGGCCGCGATAGAGCGCGTGGCCGGCCAGCGCGTTGGCCAGGGCTACCAGCGGATCAAGCTCGAAAAACAGGCGCACCGGGGCGCGCAGATGAATATCGCCCGTGGCGCCTGCCGAGGGCCGCAGGGATGTAAAAATCAGCAGCGCAAGAAACAGCAGCAGAAAGAAGATCTGCGAGATCCTTCGCCACATCGGCAACCTGGAACGGGCCAAGAAACTCCTCCATACGCAGCGCGCGGGCGCTCTAGTGTCCTGTCTCCGAAGTACGTTTCAAAAACGAGCTGTCATCCTGAGCGAAGCAGGGCGCGTTCTGTGCGCCCTGCGAAGTCGAAGGATCTGCGTCTCGTGCAGCGATCGTTGTCAAGAACTTCGGAGCGGGCGCTCTAACCGTACATCAACCATGATTAGCGGTCAGGCGGGTGCCGGACTGTGATTTGCGTCACTTATTGGTAGTTTAGGGCTACCGGAATTGCAGGAGGGCCATAATGCCTAGGCCGTATCGACATATACA
>PMYE01000123.1 GCA_003171315.1 Acidobacteriaceae bacterium | reverse complement strand
AGGTCCTTCGACTCCGTTTGGCCCAAATGCGGGCCAAACTCCGCTCAGGATGACCGCTTTGTTTTTGATGCAAATTTTAGGGACAGGACACTAGCAGCTGTTTTTAGAACTTACGGCTCCACTCTTTCGGCCAGCGTTCCACCACCACCTTGGTCTGCGTGAAAAACTCTACTGCGTGATGCGCCTGCGCGTGCAGGTCGCCGAAAAAGCTCTCGCCCCAGCCACTGAACGGGAAAGTTGACATCGGTGCGGCCACGCCCACGTTGATGCCCACGTTGCCAGCATTCACCTCATAGCGGAAGCGCCGCGCGTTGGCTCCGTCGGCGGTGAAGATGCAGGCCATGTTGCCGTAACTGCGGCCGTTCACCAGCGCGATGGCCTCTTCAATGGTCTGTGCGTGGATCAGGCTCAGCACCGGCCCGAAAATCTCCGTCTGCGCCGTCTCCGAATCCGGCGGAACGTCATCGAGCACCGTGGGCAGCACGAAGTAGCCATCTTCGTAGTCGGGCACTTTGCGCCCGCGCCCATCCACCAGTACGCGCGCGCCGGCCTGCTCGCCCTTGGCAATCAGCCCCTCGATCCGCGCCTTGCTCTCGGCCGAGATCACCGGCCCCATCTCCACGCCCGGCGTGGCGCCGTAGCCCGTCTTGCGGTTCTTCGCCGCCGCGGCAATCCGCTCCGTGAAATTTGGCCGCGCGCCGCCCACCGTGATCGCCACCGAGGCAGCCAGGCAGCGCTGGCCCGCGCAACCAAACGCCGAGTCGGCGAGAATCCGCGTCGTCATCTCCAGATCCGCGTCCGGCATCACCACCACCGGATTCTTCGCGCCACCCTGGCACTGCGCGCGCTTGCCGTTGGCCGCGGCTCGGCTGTAAATGTACTTCGCCGTCGCCGTCGATCCCACAAAGCTCACCGCGCGGATGCCGGGATGATCGAGAATCGCATTCACCGTGTCGCGCCCGCCGTTCACAAGCTGCATCACGCCCGGCGGAAAGTCCGCAGCCTGGATCAGACTGAAGATCTTTTGCAAGGTGATGGGCACGCGCTCCGACGGCTTAAGCAGAAAGCAATTTCCCGCCGCCACCGCGTAGGGGAAGAACCAGAAGGGGATCATGCCCGGAAAATTAAAGGGAACGATCGCCGCCGCCACGCCCAGCGGCTGCCGGATCATATGCTCGTCAATGCCCGCGGAGATGTCTTCGCTATTCGTCCCTTGCATCAGCATGGGCATCGCGCACGCTGTCTCCACGTTCTCCACGGCGCGCAGAATCTCGCCCTTGCTCTCGGCCAGCGTCTTGCCGCACTCGTTGGTGATGGAGAGCGCGAGCTCGTCGCAATGCTGCTCCAGCAGCGTCTTCAGCCGGAAGAGCGGCTGTATGCGGTCCACCACCGGCGTGCGCCGCCACTGGATAAACGCCCGCTGCGCCACTTCCGCCGCGGCGTTCACGTCCGTTGCCGGCGAAAGCGGCACCTCAGCCAGCACTTCGGCTGACGCCGGGTTGATCACGTTCAGCGCTTCGCCCGCACTGGAGGCGCGCCACGCTCCGTCGATGAAATTATGCAACCGCTCCATTTTGTGTTCTCCTCAAAGAAAATAGCGTTCGCACTTTTGCGCCTCATCATAGCGTATCCTGATCCCGCGTGGCCCAGGCGAGCGATTTGCGCCCGCTGGCGCAGCTTGGGTCCCTTGTCCCTTGTTTTTATGTACACTGGGCAGGGGGGTCTTTCTTGGCTACGGCTGTCGTTCACTACGCGGCTGCGGCGATTTCCGATCGCGGCTGCAAGCGCCCTTCCAACGAAGACGCGTTCGGGTTTTCCGTCGAGCACGGCGTGTATGCGGTTTGCGATGGCATGGGCGGCGCCGCCGCAGGGGAAATTGCCAGTTCCCTGGCCGTGGCAGAGGTGATGCAGTTCCTCACCCATCGCGACGGCTCCAATCCCCTCCCTGTCGATGCCGAAGCCGCCGTCGCCGCCGCCAATCAGGCCATCTTTTCGCGTGCCCAGAGCAGCCAGAAGCTCAGCGGCATGGGCACCACGCTGGTGGCCCTCCTAGCAGAAGAGCGCCGTGCCTGGGTGCTCAACGTGGGTGACAGCCGCGGTTACCGCTTGCGCAACTCCCGTCTGGAGCAAATCACCGTCGATCACTCTCTCGTCGAGGAGCAGATGCGCATGGGCCGCATGAGCCGCATGGAAGCACTGCGTTCGCCGCTGAGGAATGTCATCACCCGCGCCCTGGGCACCCAGAGCTGCGTCATGCCCGACGTCTTCGAGATCGACGCAGAGTCTGGCGACCTGTTCCTGCTGTGTACCGACGGCCTCACCCGCGAACTCTCCGATTCCCTCATCGAATCCCTGTTGCGGCTCGACGTTCCCCTTGAGGAACTCTGTACGCGCCTTGTCACCGCCGCCAACCAGGCCGGCGGCCACGACAACATCACCTGCCTCCTCGTCCGCGCCGCCGCATAGAACGGCTGCCCCCGCGCTCCGGCCTCCTATTCGCCCATCGTTTCGACGCCGCTCTGCGATTCGGGGCGTGGTCGCGCCAGCAGCAGCGCCAGCGGGATGCAGAGCAGCGCGAGGTACCCAAGCAGGCGAAAGATATCGGCGTAGGCCAGCACGGATGCCTGCTGCTGCAGGTTGCCGTAGACTGCGCCCAACGCCTCCCGATGCGCCGTGACTCCGTCGGCGCCGCCCACGCGGAATTTCGCCGTCAGGCTCTGCAGCGCCGCCATGAAAGCGGAGCTCCCTGCCGTAAGATTTGCGCCCAGGTAACTTTGGTGAATCTGCGCGCCGCGCACTAAAGAGGACGTGAGCGCGGCAATGCCGATGCTGCCTCCGATATTGCGCACCAGATTGTAAATGCCGGCCGCGTTACCCATCTCCTGCTTGCGCAGCCGGCCCATGGCCAGCGTGGTGAGAGGCACAAAAACCATGCCGCCGCCAAAGCCGTTGACAAAGTTGGGCATAACGACAGAACCCATCGCGATCCCCAGGTTGATGCGGCTCAACGCTAACGATGAGGCGCCGAAGATGGCGAGACCCACGGCGAGCAGGATGCGGCCATCGATGCGGCTGACCAGGACTCCCGCCAGGGCCATGGCGAGCATGGAGCCCAGTCCGCGCGGGCTCACGGCCAGGCCGCTGTCCGTCGCCGAATAGCCCAGCAGGGTCTGCAGAAAGAGCGGCAGAAAAGCCGTGACGCCATAGAGTACGACGCCGTAGAGGCCGGTGAGCATCGTTCCTACGAAGAAGTTGCGGTCCGCGAGGGCGCGCAACTGCACGATCGGGTCGTGGTGGAGGAGCTCACGGACGACAAAGCCAAGGAGCGCTGCTACGGAGATGGCGGTGAGCCAGCAGATCCAGGTTGCCTCGAACCAGTCCGCTTCCTGGCCCTTGTCGAGCACCAGTTGCATCGTGCCCAGCCAGACGGCCATCAGGCCAAAACCTACATAGTCGATGGCTCCGCGGAAAGCACGGCGCAGATACGGCGGGTCTTCGATGTACAGGTTGACCATGAACAGGGCCAGCAGGCCCACGGGAACATTGATGTAGAAGATCCAGCGCCAGGAATAGCTGTCGGTGATCCATCCGCCCAGCGTGGGACCGATCACCGGCGCCACCACGATGCCCACGCCGAACGCGGCCATCGCCTTGCCCTGCTTCTCCGCGGAGAAGCTTTCCAGCAGGATGGACTGGGCCAGGGGCTGCATGCCGCCGCCGCCGGCGCCTTGCAGGATCCGCGCCACAATCAGCATGGGCATGTTGAGAGACATTCCGCAGAGCATCGATGCGGCGGTGAACGACAAAATGGAGATCATCAGCAGCCGCTTGCGCCCGATGCGCCGCGCGATCCAGCCCGAAGCCGGCAGCATAATGGCGTTCGAAACCAGATAGCTGGTCAGCACCCAGGTGGATTCGTCGGTGGAGACGGAAAGGCTGCCGGCAATGTGCGGCAAGGCGACGTTGGCGATGGAGGAATCGAGCGCAACCATGAAGGTCGCCAGCATCACGCTAAACGCGACCATCCACGGGTTTACAGAGGGCCGCCACTCGGCGCGCTCCGCGCCGGGATGTTGCAGTGGCTGGCTGGATAGGCTCATCCGTCAGTTTACTCTAGCGTCGCCTTGTGCGGGGCACGGAGCCGGCAGAGGAAGTAGACGCGTGTGTGCTCGCCCGCCAAGCCCATCCATACAATCATCAGCGCCTATTCACATGACCAAGGAATCGCGGTTGACACTTCCCGTCTGATACTGTAGCCTTCGGCGGAAGAAACGTTAACTTCATTCTAACGAAAGGCAGGTTTCACGTGTCGAAGCCCGCAGCAGATGCTCCTGTTGATCTGGCGGCCATCCCGCAACGAACCCTCTATACCGGGGCAAGGATGCCGGCTATCGGTCTGGGCACTTTCGGGTCCGATCATGTCACGGCCAACGAGATAGCCGAGTCTGTGAAGGGCGCCGCTGCAGTGGGTTACCGGCACTTTGACTGCGCTTCGGTCTACGGCAACGAGCCCGAAATCGGCGCTTCATGCGAGGAGATTCTCCGCGGCGGCATCCGGCGCAACGATCTCTGGATCACCTCCAAGCTCTGGAACGACAAGCACGGCGAGGACGATGTGATTGCCTCCTGCCGCCAGTCGCTGGCCGATCTGCGCCTCCGCTACCTCGACCTTTACCTGGTGCATTGGCCTTTTCCCAACTTCCATCCGCCGGGCTGCGATGCCGCTTCGCGTAGCCCTGACGCCAAGCCCTACGTCCACGAGAACTTCATGAAGACGTGGCGCAGGATGGAAGAACTGGTGGACATGGGCATGGTGCGGCACATCGGCACCTCGAACATGACCATCCCCAAACTGAAGCTGCTTCTGCGCGACGCACGCATCAAGCCCGCAGTCAACGAGATGGAGCTGCACCCGCACTTCCAGCAGCCGGAATTGTTCAAGTTCGTGCTCGATAACGGCATGCAACCGATCGGCTTTTGCCCCATCGGCTCGCCTGGACGGCCGGAGCGCGACCGCACCCCGGAGGACACCGCGCCCACTGAAGATCCCGCGATCGTCAACATCGCTCGCCGCCACGGAATTCATCCCGCAGCGGTGTGCATCAAGTGGGCCGTGCAGCGCGGACAAACGCCCATTCCCTTTTCCGTGCATCATTACCGGGCCAATCTCGAAGGCATTGTGAGCGATCCGCTCACCAGCGGCGAGATGCGCGCCATTGCCGCCATCGACCGCAACTGCCGCTTGATCAAAGGCCAGGTCTTTCTTTGGAAAGAAGGCCAGAGCTGGGAAGATCTGTGGGACCTGAACGGGGAGATCACGCCGCCGTAGACTATGTGAGGCATACAAGCACAGCTCAAAAGTAATCGGGAGCACTCCAAATGAAACCCACAATGACCGCAGCGTTCTTGCCCGGCAACTCAACTGTAGAACTGCGCACGGTGCCCGTGCCGGAGCCGGGTCACGGAGAAGTTCTGCTGCGGGTGAAAGCGTCGACCATCTGCGGGTCGGATATTCGCTGCATTTATCACGAGCACGTCGGTAAAGGGCCTGAAGGCTACCAGGGAGTGATCGCCGGGCACGAGCCATGCGGTCAGATCGTGACTGTTGGCGAGGGCTGCCGCCGCTTCAAGGCGGGCGACCGCGTGATTGTGTATCACATCTCCGGGTGCGGCGTATGCAACGACTGCCGGCGCGGGTACATGATCTCCTGCACCAGCGAAAAATACCGCCGCGCCTATGGCTGGCAGCGCGATGGCGGCATGGCTGAGTTCATGGCAGCCGAGGAAAAAGACCTCATCGCATTGCCCGATGAGCTCTCCTACGCCGACGGAGCACAGGTTGCCTGCGGATTCGGCACAGTTTACGAAGGTCTTCAGAAAATCGGCATCGATGGCAATCACGCCGTGCTGATCACCGGCCTGGGGCCCGTAGGCCTGGCCGCCGGAGCACTCTGCCGCAAGCTCGGCGCACAAAAAATCATCGGCATCGACGTAGTGCCGGAACGCATGAGGATTGCGCTCGATCTCGGTCTTTGCGATGCGGTGCTCTCTTCCGGTCCCGATAACGTGGCCGAGGTGAAGAGGCTCACGGGAGGCATGGGCGTGGAGCGCGCAGTCGACTGCTCGGCAAACGATGCAGCGCGGGCCACCGCGATTCGCGCAGCGCGCAGGTGGGGAAAAATCGTTTTCCTTGGCGAAGGCGGGCGCGTCGAGTTTAATCCATCGCCCGACATGATTCACGACCAGAAGACGCTGTATGGCTCCTGGGTTACGTCCACGTGGCTTATGGAAGAGCTGGTGGAGCGCCTGGTGCGGTGGAATCTGCATCCGGCCGATATCGTCACGAACCGCTTTCCGCTGCAGCGCGCCGGCGAGGCTTATGCGCTGATGGCTTCAGGCAAATGCGGCAAGGTGGCTGTGTGCGCGGATGAAGAATTGAAATAGAAACGGAGTTGAGGGGGAATCATGGGGGAAGCGCCGCGAATGACCAAACCGGACTGGGAACGCCAACTGAACCTTCTGCTGCCGCTCTTCGGGCATCGTAACTGGATCGTGGTTGCCGACTCAGCCTATCCCGCGCAGTCGAGGCCCGGAATCGAGACCATCGTTTCCGGCGCCGGCCAAATCGAGGTCGCGCGCAAAGTGCTCGGCGCCATTGCAGCCAGCAAACATGTTCGCGCCAATATCTATCTGGACCAGGAGCTTGAATTCGTTGCGGAGCAGGCTGCACCGGGCGTCTCGGAGTACCGAACCCAGCTCGCCGATTTGCTCAAGACCGCGAATGCGACCACCATGCCCCACGAGCAGATCATCGCCAGGCTCGACCAGACGGCACAGGTCTTCCGCGTGCTCATCATCAAGACCGAACTGACGATCCCGTACACGTCGATCTTCTTCGAACTCGACTGCGGCTATTGGAGCGCCGAAGCGAGACAGCGCCTCCGTCAGGCGATGGCTGCTTCCGCCGCAAAGTAGAGTGCGCCGCCGGGCAAGATCCTCAAAGTGGAACTGCCCGGTCACAAGGGCGATCTTAACTGGAAGCAGGACGACACCGCATTGAAAGTCCAGATGCCTTCCGAAAAGATCTCCGAACTCGGCATTACGCTGAAGGTGGAGCTGGCGTAGCGGCAGGTTTTTCGCCGGCTTTCACCGCTTTGCTTTTGGCCGCCTTCACCTTCCTTTTAGCGGCCGGCTTCTCCTTTGCCGCTTTGGCCGCAGCCGCCGCAGTGCCTAGAAACGCCGGCCAACGCAAGGTAAGCTCACGCGGCGCGGCTCTGGCCCTCGCGACGGCCAGTTCGGCCACCTGCTCGACAATCCATTCGAAGCTCGCCTCGCCTACGGAGTGCACATCGGCGTCCGGAACCGGATTCATGAAGTCGATCGCGTAGGGGATTCCGTTTTCGACCGCGAACTCCACGGTATTTAATTCGTATCCCAGAGCGCGGCAGAGTTTGAGCGCATCTTCTTCCATGCGGCGGAAGAGGAGCCTCGCGCGAAGCGTTCCTGGCCGCGCGGCGCTTTGCTGGTAACGCTCGGCGTGCAGCCGTTGCGGATCATACGGCATGATGCGGACCTTCTTCTGCCCCACAACGAAGCAGCGGAAATACTCCGTATACTCCACCGCCTTCTGGTACACCATGCACAGGTCGCGCGACCGGTCATAGGCGCGAAAGAACTCATCGCGGCCACGCACCTCATGCACATCGCGCCAGCCGCCGCCATGGATCGGCTTGAGAAAACCATGCTCGCCCGCGGATGCGAACATGGCCTCCCAATCGAGCGGAAATTCCAGGTTGCGTAGCGACCGCTCCGTGGTCCCGTGCGGATGTTCTTTGTGCGGCAGCAGCACGGTAGGCGGCACGGCCACGCCCAGCCTTGCCGCCAGCGTGTAGTTGAAGAACTTGTTGTCGGCCGAGCACCAGAAGGGATTGTTGATGACCGTGGCGCCGTTCGATGCGGCGTGCTTCACCAAGGCACGGTAGAACGGAATCTCGTGCGAGATGCGGTCGATGATGACGGCGTACTGCGGCTCCTGGTTCATATGCACGGCCCCGGCAAGTACAAACTCAGCCTGAATACCGGCGTGATTCCGCAAGTTGATGCGCTCGACAAGAGCGCTGGGAAAGCTGTTCTCCACGCCAAACAGGACGCCGATTTTCTTCATGAGCCGCCCTTCCGCTTGCCGCCCACCGAGCGCACCGCCGCCGGTGAGCACGGCACCAGTGTACGTTACGCCGCGGTCAACGCCGCACCAACCTCGCGGGCGCACGAAACACTGTGACAGCCGTAACTGCGATCAAGGCAGTCATGGTGCAAAATGGAGAGTTTGGAATGGTGCGTCCGCCTTGGCAGAGCGGAACTTCCGCCGCGGCAAAGCGGAAAAGGGAGAATGATCGATGCATGGGACTCACTTGAAGGTTGTGGCATTGAACGGCAGCGCCCGCAAGGGCGGCAATACCGCTATTTTGCTCCGATACGTTCTGAAAGAACTGGAGAAGGAGGGAATCGAGACCGAGCTCATCGAGATGAGCGGCGCCAAAATTCACGGGTGCCTTTCGTGCCGCGAATGCTCGAAGAAAAAGGACCGCCGTTGCGCTCAGACCGGCGACATGGGCAATGTGTACATCGAGAAGATGGATCAGGCGGACGGCATTCTTCTCGGCTCGCCCACCTATGTGGCCGACGTGTCGTCTGAAATGAAAGCGTTGATCGACCGCGCCTGCCTGGTCTCCAAGGCAAACGGCAGCATGTTTCGCCGCAAAGCCGGCGCTGCCGTGGTGGCTGTTCGCCGCGCCGGAGCCATCCACGCCTTCGACGCGTTGAACAATTTCTTCCTGATCAGCGAGATGATTGTGCCCGGGTCGTCGTATTGGAACATCGGCATCGGCCGTGAGATCGGCGACGTGGAGAAGGACGAGGAAGGCATCCAGACCATGAAAACGCTGGGCCAGAACATGGCTTGGCTGCTGAAGAAGATCAACAGTTAGCGGCAGCCGGGCCGTCCGTCAAAAAACTTCTCGTATGGGTTGAGTTGGCTCATCGCCGCTTCTCCTCGAGGATTTTCGCATAGAGCAGGGAACGCCCCTAGTCCGAGACCCTATCCACTATCACAAATACTGCTGCACCATGCGCTGCCAGGCCGGCCAGTCGTGCGAATTCGGCGCGTCCCAAACGGAAAACCGATGCGGAATTCCCTTTTCGCTCAGGATGCGGTCCAGATTCCGGTTCTGTCCCAGGCATGGATCGTCCCATCCCGTGGCCAGCACAAACCGGTTGCCGCGGAAGCGATCGAGAAACCACGGATCGGCCAGGTTGGGCAGGTAGTGCGTGGGCAAATGGAAGTAGCAATCCTCGTCGTAGTAGCCGTCGAGAAAACCGGTCAGGTCGAAGGCGCCGGACAGCGCTACGAATCCGCCAAAAATCTCCGGATGGCGCAAGGCGATGTTCACCGCGTGGTAACCCCCAAAACTGCAACCGAGCGCTAGCAGCCGCCCATCCCGATTCCCTTGCCGGACCAGAGGTACAACCTCGTGGACGAGGTAATCCTCATATTGCATGTGGCGCGCGATGCGCTGGCGCGGCGGCGCCTGCTGGTTGTACCAGCTCTCCGCGTTCACCGAGTCGACGCAGAAAACAAGCAACTGGCCGGCATCGATCTTCTCCGCAATTGCGGCGATCATGCCCCGGTCCTCAAACTCGTAAAAGCGCCCTCCCGAGGTGGGAAACACCAGCACCGGCACGCCCGCGTGACCGAAAACGAGCATCTCCATCTCGCGCCCAAGTCGGCTGGAACGTCCTTTGTGGTACTCCCGATTCATCTTCGCTGCTTCCCCGTCTCAGCCGGAGCCATATCCTCCACGAATACGAGTCCTGGCTCTGCCATCATAAGCGAGGCCACCCGATGAATGAGCACAACGGGAATCACGCCGTCGCCTCGAGCCGGCTTTCGCCGCTCTCAAGAAATTTGCCTCAAAGACCCGATTTCGGCGATACTTAAGTGTTGTGGCGTGTGCGGCCGGGCGCATCTGTCCGGCCGTTGTCGTGCCGGAGCGCATCCGGCGTCCGCCGTGGCGAACCCCGCCGCGGCATGCAGCATGGCAACTGTACGGGTAGCTTCCCGTAACGCCATAGCAAAGCTCTCGTACGCGAAAGGAACTGGTTCACCGTGGTTATGATTCGTTTGGCGCGTGTGGGCGCCCGCAAACAACCGTATTACCGCATTGTCGTTCTCGAGAAGGACCGCGCCCGCAATGGCCGCTCCATCGAGGTGGTCGGCACCTACAACCCCCGTACCAATCCGGCCTCGGTCGATCTGAAGCACGAGCGCATCGCCTATTGGCGCGGTAAGGGCGCGCAACTCTCGCCCACCCTCGCAAAGCTCGTCGCTAAGCACCCCGCGCCGGCTGCGGAAGAGCCCGCCGCTCAGGTCCCAGACCCAGAAGCGGCCTGATTTTTCCAACCCTCCGGGCGGCGCCGCCAGCCGGGGCCGGACAAGGCCGGTGCACAAACCATTGCTCATTGCGGGCTTGCGTGTTACCATTCGCGCACAGTTTCAAAGTGCCAATTCCCAACGCAGAAGGTCAAGGGCAAGATCATGACCCAGGTCGATATGGTGCAAGTGGATGAGCTGGTCCGCGAAATTGCGCGGGCCCTGGTGGATGAGCCGGACGCCGTCGAAGTGGAATCAGTCAATCGGGATGAGAACACCGTTCTCAGGTTACGGGTTGCGGCGCAGGATGTGGGCAAGGTCATCGGCAAGCAGGGGCGCACCGCCCGGTCCGTGCGTACCATCCTGGGCGCGGTCAGCATGAAGCTGCACCACCGCTACACGCTCGACATCCTGGAAGAGGACGAAGAAGTCTAGCATGACTTTCGCCCGAGCTGCTGCCGTGCTCCGGGCCCGGAGATAGCCGTGCCGCAACCGCCCCAAGCGTGGGTCTGGCTGGCGCGGATTTGCCGTCCGCAGGGCCGCAAAGGCGAGGTTTTTGCCGAAATCCTCACCGATTTTCCTGAAAAGTTTGCCGAACGGCGGCAGCTCTGGCTGCTGTCACCCCAAGAAGCAACGAACGCTTCTCGGGGATCCCGCCTGCTGCCTGCGGACGCATCTTCACGGGGCGCCTCGGGTCCCGATCCTGGGACCAGGGAATTTCCAACCCCCCAGCCAAATGCAAGTTCGGCCCAGCTCGCCGCCCATTGGCTGCACAAGGGCGGCGTGGTGCTCCACTTCGCCGGTGTGGACTCGATTTCCGCCGCCGAAGCGCTCAAGGGGATGATCGTCGCCATTCCCCGCGCGGAGCGGGCCGCTCTCGCCGAGGATGAGGCATACATCGGCGACCTGATCGGCTGCACGCTCGTCGACGTCGGCGGCGCGGAACCGGTTTCTGTGGGCGAAATCGAGGACGTGGACCGAAGCATGGGGCCGGCGCCTATGCTGGTCGTGCGCGGGCCGCAAGGGGAAATTCTCATCCCCTTCGCCAAAAGCTACCTGCGCCGCATGGACCTTGCCGCCAAGCGCGTCGAGATGGCGCTGCCGGAAGGCATAGTCGATCTCAACTCCTTTGAAAAAGAGTGACGAATTGAGCGTAGCGGGCAGGCCGGTTCACTTGCCTTCGATCCGGTAAGCGGCGTCTTTCCACGCTGCATCAATCGTTTCCGGCAGTGGTCTCCAACTCACGTTGCGCGCGTAACCAAGCTGCTTTCCCTTTGCAGTGATGATCTCGCAAATAGGCATCTCACCCTGCTTCCAATGCTCATGGGCAGTTGGTTCCCGCTCCTTCACAATCCTCTCCGCCTCGCTCACCTCGTCCTCCTTACGGCGTGCGCTCAGAATGCCAGCGGCTTCCACGCGTCATCCTGCTTCAGTGCGAGTTGAAGCGGTCGCGGCGGTCCTTTCGGTGGCACGGTCACTTCGATCCATAGCTCCTGGCCGGGCTTGAGCGGCAGTGGGCTCTGCGCGCGCTCGGCAATGTAGAAATCGACAGGCTCCTCCAGCCGCATCTGGCCGCAGGGCGCGCCCGGCGCGGCCGAAACCTCCTCGCCCGTCGTCAGATCCTCCTGGCCCTCCACGCGCACGGCCACGAGCTTGTTGCTCTCCACCTTAAGGTTGGCGCGGAAGTCCACCGGCGTAGGCCGCAGGACATATGGTCCGGGCTTGATGGCGCCGCTCACGTCGCGCGGGAAGGTGGCCAGCTTGGCCGAGGGCAGTGTGCTTTGGCAGCCATCCACCGTAAGCTGCAAGCTCAGGTAGCGGCCGCGCATGGGCAGTTCCGGATCGATGGCTGCGGCGTGCGTCCAGACTCGCGGGCAGCGCCAGCGCTGGTAGAGATACTTCGCCGCAATCGACGAAACCATCGCCAGTTGGATCAAAAGCAGCGCTATCGACACACCGGAGAGCGTAAGACGTCCTACCCTCATAACGCACCTCCATCGGCTTCGGCCGCCACGATCTGCTCCGGCGGTTTCGGCGGAGCCATGCGCTTGAGAATCCGCCGGCGCATCTTTTCGAGCGCCCAACCTCCGGCCAGGAAGAGCACGCCGAGACCGATGAGGCCGAGGGAGCGATTCACGTTGCTCATGATGTCGCTCAAGTAGAACCATCCTACGGCCGCCGCGAATCCCACAATGCCCAGATTCACGAGCGCGCGCGAGACCAGCCGCACGCCCCACCAGCAGAGGAAGACGGAGAAGGCAGCCACCAGCGCGTGTGCCAGCAGGTTGGGATCGGTACGTGTGTAGGTGACCACGGTCCCATTGGGGCCCTTATAGCTCTCCGTCCACGTGCGATAGCACCACGGCAGCGCGATCGCGAAGGCAATAGCGGCGGCAATGGAAATCAGCCCCTTGTGGCCGTGGAAGGCGGCCACGATCAGCGGCACGGCGGCGATTGCAGTCCAGGCCCACACGCGCGGGCCGAAGGGAATGAAGCTCTGCTCGCTCGAATACGAGGCCCAGTTTGACAGCATCAGCACGACACCAACGACGATGCCGACGACGCCGGCGGCAAAGAGAATTCCCTGTACTGCTTTACGCCGTGAGGCGATGAAGAACGTGATGTAAAGAATGGACCACATGAAGGAGAGGCGGCCCATGTAAATGCCTTCGCCGATGTGGCCGTTGATGCGGAAGCCGAGCTCGCAGAAGATCCAAGCGGGGACGAGCAGGAGCGCCAGCGTTTGCTGCGCCTGATCGTGGAGCAACGCCCAGCCGAAGAGAGCGGCCAGCGCCCACAGCAACACGGCAGCCGGCCAGTGCTCCTGAATGTTGAAGATCTGGCCGACGAGCGCGATGGCTTCGCCTGTGGCTACGGTTCCCACGGCGTGGAGAGCCGACGAGAGAGCGCGGTAATTAGGGCGAGCCAGACCACCCGCGACGTGGAAGACGGCCACCATGGCGATAACCAGCGCGTAGCGCGCGCCGGGGCCGAGCTCGTCCCAGTGGGCCGAGACAAATAGCACCACGCCGCAGGCCAGCAGAATGGCGCCGAGAATGAGCGCCGTCACGCCCTGCCAGCGCAGACCGGCAGGCGCACCGGCGGAGGCCTGCGCTTCGTGCGCACGGATGCGTGCAGCCGTCTCTGCATCCAGGACGCCGGCCGATTGCCAGCGTGCCAGCAATGTTTCAATGTCCGCCATGGCGATTGCCCACCATCATAGGCCATGCGCTTCGCCGGGTAAAGCGCCGCATGTGCGCGAACCGCTATCATCGGGAGTATGCAGTTCGATCTTGTCACCATCTTTCCCGGATTCTTTGAGGGCATCTTTGCGCACGGTATCGTGCGCCGGGCGCTGAGGGAGGGATTGGTGACAGTGGAGGCGCGCGATCTGCGGGAGTATGCGCACGACCGGCACCGCACGGTGGACGACCGTCCGTTTGGCGGCGGCGAGGGGATGGTGCTGAAGCCGGAGCCGCTGGCCGAGGCGCTGGAGGCGCTGGGGATCAGAAGCAGAGAACAGGGATCAGAGATCAGAGATCTGGGGACGCGGGTGATTCTGCTTTCGGCGCAGGGGCAGGTGTTTACGCAGGCGGTGGCGCGGGAGTTGGCCGGGCTGGAACGCCTGGTGCTGATCTGCGGGCGCTATGAGGGCGTAGACGAGCGCATCAATGAGCTCTATTGCGATATGGAGATTTCGATCGGGGATTACGTGCTGAGCGGGGGCGAGCTGGCTGCGGCAGTAGTGGTGGACGCGACCATGCGGCTGATTCCCGGCGTGCTGGGTAACGAGGCTTCAGGTGAGTTTGAAAGCTTTGGCGCGGCGGACGCAGAGATCGATGTGGATGTGGAAGGGGTTCCTCGATCGCAGCACGGAGCGGGAGGATTGCTCGATTATCCGCAGTACACGCGGCCGGCGGAGTTCTGCGGGTTGCGCGTGCCGGAGGTGCTGCTCAACGGCGATCACGCCCAGATCAGGCGCTGGCGGAGGGAGCAGCAACTGCGCAAGACGCTCCAGAACCGGCCAGAGCTGCTGGACAAAGCAGCTTTGAGCGCGGAAGACATACGAATGATCGAGGCAATGCGCCGCCAGTAGGGTTGCACTGCATGGCAGACGAAAGATCCCGTGGGGATGATCGGCCGAGAGCGTATTTGGCCGGGACGGCGGCCGGTACAGCCGAAGCCGGCGAAGGAAGCGGGAGCTTTTTTCATGGCGCGAACGGCGCGATAAGCCAGTGTGGCAAGAGTGTGGCGCAGTCGAACTCGTTTTTCGTCCATGGCGGGACCATCGCGCAAGGGATGCGGGCGAAACACCGGGAAATTGACGGCTGGGACATTTGGCGCATTGTGCCAGTCTTTGATAAACTTGAGGTTCTGAGATCCATGGCAGGAAATCGCTGAAGAAAGTTCAATCGCAGGAAAAACCCATGTCAATCCATCCTGTAATGCAGCGCCTGGCTGACAAGCTGAAGCGCACAGATTTGCCGGAGTTTGTGCCCGGTGACCAGATTCGCGTTCAAGTGAAGATCAAGGAAGGCGATAAAGAGCGGCTGCAGGCCTTTGAGGGCCTGGTGATCGCCATCAACAAAGGCCCGCAGGGCACGTTCACCGTGCGCAAGATGAGCTTTGGACAGGGGGTCGAGCGCATCTTCCCCTTCAATTCGAAGGTGGTCGATAAGATCGACTTGATCCGCAGCTACAAGGTACGGCGGGCGAAGCTGTTTTATCTGCGCGGGCTGCGCGGCAAAGCGGCGCGGTTGAAGGAAGTGGACCGCGAGACCGGCAAAGTGCGTGTGTAGAAGCGCGGAAACGAGTGTTCCAGCCAGACCCCCGGCCATGAGGCTGGGGGTTTTGCTTTTGCGCGGCGAGCAGAAGACGGCGGCTGCGCGGGTTGCGTTAGCGTGGGCCGGCGGGGGTGAGTTTCGGGCTTCGTTTCCACAAAAACATGGAGCGCATAGTGCGCGGTAGAGCAAACGGGTTCCTATACTGGTCGCATGAGGAAGGCGCGCGCTGACGAATTGAGCGGCGGGCTTGGTGGCGGCGCGGTCTGCGGATTCGCACTGGAAAACGCCGCGAGACGGCGCGGGGCGCTGCGCATTGCAGGCCTCGATGAGGTGGGGCGCGGACCGATATTCGGGCCGGTCGTCGCAGCCGCAGTCATCCTTCCAAGGGGCTGCCGCCTGAAGGGCCTGACGGACTCGAAACAGCTTACGGAAAAGCAGAGAAACGAATTTGACGCTGCCATTCGCGACTGCGCCGCGGCGTGGGCGATTGCGGCGGTGGACGTGGAGACGATCGACCGTATCAATATTCGGCGGGCGTCACTGCTGGCGATGCGGATAGCCGTGGAGCAACTGGCCGTTGCGCCGGACTACTTGCTCATCGACGGGCGCGACACGATCGAGTGGCCGTGCCCGCAGCAGGCGGTGGTGCAGGGCGACGCGCGAAGTGTTTCGGTTGCCGCGGCGAGCGTGCTGGCTAAGGTGTATCGCGACCGCCTTCTGGTGGAGCTGGATGCGGTGTACCCGGGGTACGGACTGGCGCGGCACAAGGGCTACTGCGTGGCACAGCACCTGGAGGCATTGGCGCGGCTGGGGCCGACGCCGCTGCACCGCAGGAGCTTCGGCCCGGTGGCGCAGAGGATGCTGTTTGAGTAAAGCGGCAAGGCAGCCCAGTTAGCGGGCGGGTCAGGCAGCGACGGCTGCGCGGGCTTTGCGGCGGCGCTGCATCCAGCTCAACAAAGGCCGGGCGAGGAGAAGCGCGGCAATGATCGCTGTGATGGTGATGGGCGTGATGACGCCGGTCTTGACTTGCCACCAGTAGTGAATCACTCCACAAATTGCGGCGAGGTAGATGAGCTTGTGAAGGCGGTTCCAGTTTTTGCCGCCGAGCTTGCGGATGGCCCACGTGGTAGAGGTGAGCGCGAGGGGCAGAAGAAGCAGGTAGGCAGCGACACCCATGGTGATAAAGCGCCGCTTCGCTACGTCGCCGATCATGGCGGGCACGCTAAAGCCGGAGTAGAGAGCCACGTAGGTGAGCATGTGCAGCGTGGCATAGAAAAAGGCGAAAAGGCCGAGCAGGCGGCGGAATTTGATCAGCCAGTTGAGATGCGGCGAGAGGCGGCGCAGCGGCGTGATGGCGAGGGTGATGGCGAGCAGGCGCAGCGTGGTGCGGCCGGTGGTGAAAGCGATGTCGGCAGTCGGATCGGGGCCGAGGTCGTTGGTGACGGCGCCCCAGACCAGCCAAACTGCGGGCGCGAGGCAGGCGAGCCAGACGAGGGTCTTGAGCAGGATAAGGATCGAGCGTTTCATTGGTGTCCAGTGAGCGGAGTTGGCGATGTTAGCCGCGCTTCGCGCGCGTTAGCAGTGTTAGGCAAGGTAGCGGAGTTTGCCAAGCTAGCGGTGTCAGTCAGCCGCCGCCACAGGCTCGATAGCGGAGTTATAAGTACAGCGAATCTCGTCTTCATGAAATAGGCCGCTCTGGCACGAAACCAGCACCGCCAACTCCGCTAGCGCCGCTAACTCCGATTCAAAAATACTTACGCAGGTTCATCCCGGTGTACATCGATGCTACCTGATCGGTGTAGCCGTTGAACATGAGCGTGGTGCGGCGCTGCGCGTAAAAGGGCAGGCCGATGCGGCGCTCGGTCTTCTGGCTCCAGCGGGGATGGTCGACGTCGGGATTCACGTTGGAGTAGAAACCGTACTCGTTGGGGGCCTGCTCGTTCCATGTGGTCGGCGGCTGCTTGTCGATGAAGCGCACAGTGACGATGGACTTGGCGGACTTGAAGCCGTACTTCCAGGGAAGGACGATGCGGACGGGAGCGCCGTCCTGGTTGGGGAGGGTTTCGCCGTAGAGACCGAAGGTGAGCAGGGTGAGCGGATTCATGGCCTCGTCCATGCGCAGGCCCTCGGAGTAGGGCCAGACTATGCTTGTTTCCGCGCCACCCCACTTCTCCACGTGGCGGTCGTAATAGGAGAGGAACTGCACGTAATTGGCGCTGGGCAGCGGGTTGCACTGCTTGATGAACTCGGAGAGCGAGTAGCCGACCCAGGGAATCACCATGCTCCACGCCTCGACGCAGCGATGCCGGTAGACGCGGTCTTCGAGCGGGTGCAGCTTGAGCAGGTCGTCGATCGAGAAGGTGAGCGGCTTGGCGACTTTGCCCTCGACTTTGACGGTCCAGGGACGGGTGGGCAGGCCGCCGGCGTTTTTGGCTGGGTCGCTCTTGTCCACGCCGAACTCGTAGAAGTTGTTGTAGTGTGTGATGTCGTCGAATGTGGTGAGCTGCTCGCCGGTGGTGGTGAGAGGGCTATAGACCGTCTGGAGCTTGGTTGGGTCCGCATGGACTGTGGTGCGCGGGGAGACGAGCCGGGCGAGGCGATCGGCGCCCATGGCCGCGGCGCCCACTGCGGCCGCGCCCTTGAGGAAGCGGCGGCGGTTCAGGTAGCGGAAGTATGCGTCACGGGAAGTGATTTCGGAGGACGGAATGTCGGGCGGTTTGGCAATAAGCATAAGGTGATCTCGCTTGGGGAAGCCCTGATGCACTTATTAGACACCGCGGAGGGGGTGAACGTTACAGAATTCGTGTCAGCTTTTTCGTGCGAACGGCCACTGCCCGACTCGCCAGGCGCGGAGGAGGTAGAGGAGGGTTCCGGAGGCGGCGATGGCGGCGGCCACGGCGAGCTCCATGAGAGCGTGGACGCGGTAAACCAGCAGAAAGGCGAATCCCGCCATGGCGGCGAGTGGCGGCAGCGGATAAAGCGGAATGCGAAAGGGACGAGGCAGATCGGCGCGCTGGATGCGGAGGAGTATCACGCCGATCTGCTGCGGAAAAAACTGGAGCACGATGCGGGTGATGACAAGCAGGGTGATGACTTGCGTGAGCGAGAAGAAGCAGAAGACGGCTCCCACTAGGCCGAGGGCGACAAGCGAGCGGTGGGGAATGCCGTGCTTCGGATGCACGGCGGCGAGAAAGCGGAAGTAGTTGCCGTCGCGAGCGGCGGCGTAGGGCACGCGCGAGTAGCCGAGAAGAAGCGAGAAGACACTGGCGAAGGCAGTCCAGACGATGAGCGCGGCAATGGTATAGCCGGCCCAGCGGCCGAAGGCAGAGCGCGCAATGTCGGCCACGAGCTGCACGGGGAGCGCGGCGGACCCGGCAGCGTGCGATGCGGCTTTGCGCAGCGAGGGCAGGACGGCCAGGTTCATCGCTACATAAAAGGCTGAGACGAAGAGCACCGAGAGCAGAATGGCGCGGGGGATGGTCCGCTCGGGGCGGCGGACCTCGGCGCCTAGGAAGGTGATGTTGTAGTAGCCCCAGTAGCAATAAGTGGCGAGCAGCGTGGCTTGGGCGAGACCACCGAGAGCAAGCGCGGTGGAGAGCGTTGGAGCTTGCGGCATGTGCCAGCCGCCGGTGGCCGCGGCGTGAGCGAAGCCGGAGACGATGACGCCCAGGAGCGCGGCGATGACTCCGGTAAACAGCACCCAGGCGAGGCGCGTGATGGAGCTGAGGTTGCGATAGAGGAGCGCGGTGACCAGCAGGCAGGCCGCGGCGGCGGCGAAGTTCGAATAGTGAAGCGCGGGCAGCGCGGCGATGGGCGCGGAGCCGAGGTTGGGCCAGAAGACGGCCAAGAAACCGGAGAGCCCGATGCAGCCGGAGGCGACCGAAAGCGGCGCCGTGAACCCGACCTGCCAGACATAGAGAAAGCTGAGCCAGTTGCCGGGGCCTTCGGGGCCGTAGATCTCGCGGAGAAATGCGTATGATCCGCCTGCGCGCGGGAAGGCTGCGCCGAGCTCGGCCCAGACAAGGCCGTCGGCGATGGCGATGGCGGCGCCCAGCACCCACGCCCACACTGAGAGCCGGTAGCCCGCCGCGGCAATCACCAGCGGCAGCGCGATGAACGGGCCGACGCCGATCATCTCGAGCATGTTGAAGAGCACGGCAGAGCGTAGGCCAATGCGGCGTTCGAGTGTGGCGTGGCCCCCAGCGAGCGGCCTTTGCTCGATGGGGTGGGCGGCGGAGGTTGAGGTGAGCGGGATCATCGGACAACTATTTTCCAGCTTACGTTGTGGCGCAGAGGATTTGGAAGGCGGGCGGCATTGAGCGAGTGCGAGCAATCTCGTATGACCTGCCGGTTGCAGGCGGGGACTGATTCAGGCCGGGAAGGAAGAGGAAGTATTGTTGGCGCAGGGGTTGAGCGCGGTGTCTGCCAGCAACCCAATCATGTGGACCAGGTGAGGCAGGGACTATAGGGAACAGGCGCGAATGGGCGAACTTTGTGCTACGGGTGCGCGGATGCAGCGCCAGGCAGCGGTGGAGGTGGTGGCAGCTCGAAGACCTGGATGGCACCGGCATTGAGCAGGGCGACGCGGCGGCCAGAGGGGGAGAGTGCGACATTACCGCCGACATCGAGGATAGGGCTCACAGGCGACACCAGCACGATATCGCCATTCACCGCGTCGAAGACGGTAACTGACTGTTCCTTTACGTCTTCGGCGTCTATGGGTGCGAAGGCATCGACATTGTGAGTGGTATCGAGCGTCTCCCATGCCAGGCGCGAACCGTTGGCCGCGACAACGATCTGCGGCCACACCTCAGTGGACGGTGTCTGGGAGATCCAAAGGGTCCTGCCGCCGGTGGACATGGCCACTAGCTTGCTTTCTCCCGATGGACCGCAGGCAGTGGCGAGGATCTCCTGTTCCGAGATAAAGTTGTCGTCTGGCTCACAGGTGGATTCGACGCGGCCCAGCATCTTGGTGCCGCCGGTGAAGTAGTTCAGGTTGAGCACCCACCCCATTCCCTGGCCACGCAGGTTTTCGAGGTAGCCAGTGGAGTTGATGGGAAGGCGAACGACGGTCCGGACGCGGCTGACCAGCAGCACCTCGCCGGTGTCGCGGCGAAGGATGCGGACGACGAGATCGGGGCGGCTGTTTTCGAGAGCCGAGTCCCGATCGGTGGTGATGGTGGCGGATGCGGTGGAGGACCTGGAAACTTCACCCGGCGTGAGCTGCGGCTGTGAGGACGAGGCCCCGTCGTCTGTGCTTGCAGGGTTCACGGCGGGCTCGCGCGAGTTGGTGACCAGGAAGTGCTGGGCCGGATCGAGATTGAGCGAGAGCAGGGCGCCGGGGAAGTCGAGGAAAGGCTTGAGCGCGAGCGATGCGCCGCCCTCAAGAAGGTGGTTGCGGTCGCGGAGGAGGAAGCGGCCGTTCAAGAGCGGCCACAGGTAGCGGACTCGGTCGTGCACGGTCCAAGTAGCTTCGGCCTCGACCGCGCCCTGAGGCAGAGTGAGGACCACGGCACGAATCCGGCGCTCGTCGCTCTCGTTGCTGTCGGCGAGGTCGCGATGCAGAAGGCCGGGAATGTGGAAGGTGAAGAGCAGCCGGTTTTCATCGAGGAAATCGAGCGAGGCCATCGTATTCTGCGCGCCCAGGTAGATGGGGCCGGGCACGCTAAACCCCAGTGGCGCGATGGTAATGGTGAACGAGGGCGGAAGGGAGGGCTGGCTAGGAAAGCGATCAATAAGGGAGCGATCTTTGGCCGGAGGCGCGGCCTGGGGCGCTGCCGCGGTTCCGTTTGGCTCTGGTGCGGTTGGGGCTGGCCTCTGTGCGGCGGGGATTTGTGCTGACGCAGGTATGGCGATCACGAGCACGAAGGCGAGCGGGGCGCGAGCCGCGAAGAAACTCCGCCCAGCAACTGTCCGAACGATTCCAAGGCCGCGCACCATCGAGGAGTATTCTCGCCGATGCGGGCATGGTAGTGGAAGCCTGGCGTGCGGACGCGCTCGTGCACTGGCGCGAGAATGCATTGGACGCCGTAGCCGCGGTGTGCCGGAGAGCGGAACCCGGCGCTCGCCGCTTATGCGACAGTAAAAGAGAGATGGCAGTTCGGACGGCGAAGGGACGGAACATCGCGGCCAAAAGCGGGGGCGGGAGCTTCAGGTTTTTGGGGTACGGAGCGTGCGCGCTGGCCGGAACGCTGTGGGGCACAGGGTTCTACTGGGGCAGGCTTGCGCTCGACGAGATGAACGTAGAGCACATGGTGCTCTACCGCTTTCTGTTTGCCTGCGTGGGCATGGCGCCGGTGATTTTATCGCATCGCGTGCGGCTGACGGCAGGCGAGGCGCGGACGCTGCTGCTGGCCGCTGCCTTCGGCGTTCCCATCCAGTTCCTGCTGCAGTTTCATGGCTTGGCGTTGACCACAGTGAGCCACGCATCGCTGATGGTGGGCGCAATACCTGTGCTGCTGGCGGCGGCGGCCGCATTGTTTGCCGGCGAGCGGCTGGACTGGCTGGGCTGGCTGGCCCTGTGTGGATCGACGGTGGGCGCTGCGATGGTGGTGCTGGGCGGCGACCGCGCGACCACGGGGCGCGAGACGCCTTCGCTGGCGGGGGATCTGCTGGTGATCGCCTCGCTGATTTCCGCGCTGGCCTGGATTCTGCTGAGCAAGAAGCTGATGCAGACGCACAGCCCGCCAGTGGTCACCGCGTACACCATCTATTCCGGAACGGCGATGCTTGTGGTTTGGGTGGCGGGCTCGTGGCTGTTTGCGTCTCTGAGGCATGAAAACGTAGAGCCCATGCCGTTTGCTCATGTGAGCGTGAGGGCGTGGGTTGCGCTGGCTATCAGCGGGCTGCTGTGTACGGCCACGACCACGCTGCTATGGAATTGGGGCATCCATCACGTGCCTGCCTCGCGCGCCGGGGTGTTTCTGAATATTGAGCCGGCGCTCGGCTCTGTGCTGGGCGTGGAGCTGCTGGGCGAGCGGCTGGGTCCGTATGCGTGGCTGGGCGGTGCGCTGATCCTGGGCGCGGCCATCATCCTGACTGCGCGCGGACATGAGCCGGAGCTGGAGGTGATTCTCGAGTAGTGGTCAGAGGTCAGGGAGCGGTCAACAGCGGGCCGCTTGCGGGGATGAAGTTTGACGCGCGGAGCTTGCGCGCGAGTGGATTTTGAAATGGCTAGGAGAGCATGCGGCAGCATCGGTGGCATGGAACAGCACGGAGCTTCAGTACCCGCGCAGGGCAAACCTGTCTCCACGCAAAGCAAGCGGCGTGTCTGGGCGGAGATCGGCATTGCCTACGGTCTAATCATGGCGGTCGTGTGGACGCCGCGACCGGTGCAGCGGGTTCTGTGGGTGGCGGCAGCGGTTGGGATCGCCGTCATCCTCTGGAGATCATTCGGTAGCTGGAAGGCGATGGGGCTGCAAGCGGCGAATTTTGTGCGCTCGCTCTGGATTGCGGGCGCGGCGCTAGCGCTTTCGGTTGCGGCTGTTCTGATTGCCGCAAGGATGCACACCTTGCTGCTGCCGGAAGGCCCATTCAATTTTGTCGGTACGTACTTTGCGTATGCGATTTGGACCGGCGTGCAGCAGTTCCTGCTGCAAGGCTTTTTTCTGTTGCGGTTAGAGCGCGTAATGCCGAAGGCGTGGCAGGCAGCGCTGGTGGCGGCGGTGCTGTTTTGCGCAGCGCATGTGCCCAATCCGGTTCTTACGCCGATCACGTTGATCTGGGGCTTCGCCGCGTGCCTGTTGTTCCTGCGCTATCGCAATCTTTATCCACTCATGATTGCTCATGCGATTCTTGGGATCGCAGTAGCCATGACCATTCCCGGGCCGGTGGACCACAACATGCGCGTCGGCCTGGGGTACTTGACCTATCGCCAGCACATGTACCGGCACTCGCCCCGGCCGCATCCGCTAACGCAGCCATAGAGACCAGATAGCGTCCACTGTGGCGTGAGTGACGGCCGATGCGCCGACGCGGCGTTCTTGCCGCCACGCGCGGCCGTAGAAGATGCCGGCCAGCGCCGCCAGCAATACGTAGCGCCAGTTGAAGTCGGTGGTCCGTTTGTTGAAGTGGGCCAGGCCGAAAAGGCAAGCGGTCAACAACAAAGCGCCGTAACGCCCCATGCGCCTTTCGAGCAGGTTCTGCAGCCAGCCGCGAAAGAACAGTTCTTCGGGAACAGCAATGAAGAAGAAGGTGAAGAACCATGCAGAGGCAATGGGCCCAAGGCCCGGCCAGTCGCGGTGCGCGTGCAGAAAGCCGAGGCTCAGGCCAAGCGCGAGGGCGATGGGCAGGTACCAGACGAGCTCGCGCAGCCCGCACCCCAGGTCTTTGAGGCGCAGACGCAGGTCGAAGCCGGTTCCGTCGAGCTGGCGGATGAGGATGAAGCCGTAGATTCCGGCATCGAGAAGGAGAATCTTGTTGAAGATAGCGAGATGCGGCGGCCATGCGCCCTCGAACCAGCGCAGATCGACGGTTAGGCCGAGCGCGGCGAGGACAAGAAAGTCGCGCCAGTTGCCGTGCTGGCCAGGATCGATGCGGGCGGCCTGCCAGAGCAGAGTGGCGATGGCGACAGGCAGCAAGGCGTACAAGGCGAACCATTGCGCACGGAAGATTCCCGAGCTGCACGCCACCAGCAAATAGGGGATGCACAAAAGGGCAGGAGACGTAAGCTGCGCCCAAAGCGGGAGGATGCGCACCCGTGCAGCGATTGCCTGCGGGAAAAACGCTACACCCAGGTAAGGCAAAAGCGCGAGCAGCGCGGCGGCGATGTAGGCGGGAGTGAACATCGACTTTCACTCCATTGTGCGCCACTTGTACCGGTGTTGTGTCCTACGTCTCGAAGGATAACTGCGTGGAGGGCCACGGGGGCGGCGTAGGTTTGGGCTCTGACGCAAGTTCGTAGACAAGGCGCTCGAGGACAAGCCTTTTATCGGGCGGCGAGGAGCGCAGTTCGAGGTCGGCGCGGGCTACGAGGCGCAGGGCGCGGGTGAGGTCGCGGCGGCTTTTATAGCGGCGCGCCTGGCGGATGAGGTCGTCGGCGGCGAAGGGCGGCATGCGAAAGCCCTGCCACAGCGCCTGCCAGATAGCGCGCGAATCGCGCACATTCTTTTCGAGGATCACGAGCATCTGGCGGAAGGTGCGGGCCAGCATGTAGAGATGGCCGATGGCGGCGTCCTCACCGGCGTCGGAGCTGTTGAGCAGGCCCTGCAGCAGCGCGAGCGCGCGGACGCGGTCGCGGGCGCTGATGGCGTCGGTCAATTCGTAAAGAGTGCGCTGCTTGGCGCTGAGCACCATGGTCTCCACGTCGCCGAGCGCGATTTTTCCCCGGCCCGCAACGTAGAGCAAAAGCTTCTCCAGTTCGGAAGAGATGAGCATCATGTCGGCGCCGAGCGCGTCCACCAGCTCGCGGGCAGCGTCGCTTTCCAGGCGCAGGCCTGCTTCCTGCGCCTTGGCCGCCGCCCAGCGCATGGCGTCTTCCTCGCTCACGCGGGCCAGCTCCACCATGCCGCAGTGCTCGCCCAGCGTTTCCGTGAGCCGCCCGTAGCGGTTCTTATCGTCCAGCTCGATGCGGCGCGCGTCCGAGGGAATGCGCAGGAAATCGGCAATGAAAAGCAGCAGCGCCTGCGGGTTCGGCGATTGAAAGTAGCGGTCAAGCGCGGCAAACTCTTCCTTTTTGGCGCCGCGCGTGTAGAGCTGGCGCACGTTGCGGACGAAAATCACTTGAAACGGGGCCATCAGCGAGGGCGTCTGCGCCCGGTCCAGCACTTCAAAGATCGAAGTGGAAGCCAGATCGAGATCGGAGAGGCAAAAATCTTGGGAGTCGGCGGGAACGAAGGCCTTGATCACGGCCGCGCGGCAACGGTCGAGCAGAAAGACCTCGTCGCCGGCCAGCACGTAGCCGGGCCGCAACTTGCCGGCGCCTGCCGCGGCGGCTTCAATCTCCTCGATAAAGCGGGCCGCGGCACTGAATCCGGAGCCCCAGCGCGAGCCGGTCAAAGCTCCTGCTCCTTCTTAGCGCGCTCTGACGCCGCAATTCTCATGCGGTTCCAGAATACCGTTCCTGCGGCGAACAGGCCAGCCTGGAAAAGTGGGCAGGAATCAAAAGAGGAGCGGCGTTCACGGCAGCTACAGCCCGGTCGGCAATCCAGGCCAATTCCGTAATCCATGCACAGGCGGGGTTCCCAAGGAGAGGCTAAAACCCCTCCAGAACGTCGGCCACGAGCTGCCGCGCGAACTCGCGGGAAAGGCGCTGGATGGCCGCCGGATCTTCCTGGACGAAGGTCGGCAGGTTCGTCGTGGACTGGTACTGTTCGCGGAAGACGTAGTTCTTGTTCTGGTAAAGAATCCTGCCGTCGCGCGCGGTCAGAGTCACGGACGCCACAATGGTGATCACGAAGCTTGACGACTGCTGCGTTGCTGCGTTGTAAGTGAATGGCACCGTCGACTGCTTGAGAATGGCGCCGCGCAGCACTGCGTCGGCATCGGCTCCGGCATCGGAAGTGACGCGGAAACGTGTGCGCGTGGCGAATTCGCGGATGACGGCCTCGGTTAGCGCCTGCTCCGTGCCGTTGATGTCGGTGCGCGTGGCAAAGACCGGCACGGCAAGCGTTTTGACATCGGGAGGCAGATGCGTGGCCACGCCCAGCGTGTGATAGCCGCATCCGCTCAGGCCGAGAAAGGCAAGCGCGGCCGAGAGGACGGCTTGAGGCAAGAATGCGGACGGTCGCATGACTCCTCCCAGTGTACTCAATCGCGCACCGGCCCGGCAGCGGTAGCATTCTGGTTATGAGCTGGATTGGATGGGCGCTGCTTTCCGCCGTATTTGCCGCCGCCACGGCCCTTTTGGCCAAAGTGGGGGTGGAGCACGTTGACTCAAACTTGGCCACGGCGCTGCGCACCAGCGTGGTGGTGGTGTTTGCCTGGGGCATCGCGCTGGCGCTGGGCAAGCACGACGAGATCCGATCGCTGGATCGCCGCACGGTGCTGTTTCTCACGCTGTCGGGGCTGGCCACGGGATTGTCGTGGCTCTGTTACTTCCGCGCGCTGCAACTGGGGCCGGCCTCGCGCGTGGCGCCGCTGGACAAACTGAGCGTGCCGCTGGTGATGGTGTTTGCCTGGCTGCTTCTGGGCGAGAAGCTCAACGCCGCGGCGCTGGTTGGCGGCGCGCTGATTACGGCCGGAGCGATGGTGATGGTGCTGAGTTGACAGAGAACAGAGAACAGAGAACAGAGAACAGGGAACAGGGAACAGGGAACAGAAAGAAGTGGTTTGAATGCCGTTCGCTGAGAATTGAGAACCGACAACTGACAACGGACAACTGTCCTTATACTGGAACGAATGACAGCGCCATCTCCATCTCAGCCCGCGCCTCCTTTGCGGCCGCGGCGGATTGTCCTCACCGGCTTTATGGGCTCGGGCAAGACCACCGTCGGCCCGCTGGTGGCGCGGCGGCTGGGCTGGAGCTTTGTGGACGTGGACGACGTGATCGAGGCCGAAGCCGGGTGCACCATTGCCGAGCTTTTCCGCCGCGATGGCGAGGCCGCTTTTCGCGAGCGGGAGCGGGTCGCCATTGCGCGGCTGGCCGCTGCCGATAGTCTGGTTCTGGCGCTGGGCGGCGGCGCCATGGAAGATGCTACAACGCGGTCGTTGCTGCTGACTTCGCCCGAGACTCTGCTGGTTCATCTGGAAGTGGAACTGGCGACGACGCTTGCGCGCTGCCGCGGCACGGAGCATCAGCGGCCTGTGCTCGCCGACGAGGCGAACCTGCGCGGCCGCTATGAACGGCGAATGCCCTTGTACCGCATGGCACACGTCTCCATCCATGTCGACACGCTGACGCCGGAACAGGTGATGGAGGCGATTGTGCGCGCCGCCGACTGAGTGCGGCTGTTTACCTTTTAGTATATATCCCCCCTCCCCCGGTATGCCATACCTCCATATTTGATAACAAAGGGTTTACGGGAGGGGGTATATCCGTACATATCTGATTCCAAAGGGCTATACTCGTAAACGTACCGATTCACGGGAGTTAAGGTCGTTTTTTGCGTCTTGCGGCTCGTTTTTTCCTTTCCTGCGCCGTTTCGGGTGCAATCCGTTGAGAAGAATGATTCGCGAAAAAGGGGCGGCGCGAGGGATGCCGCCGTCACTCAGCATCACCGTCGCCACGCCGCCCTATCGTCGTCCCATCAACCACTGATTACAAGTATGGAGAAATCGCAGAAATAACCGGCAAAGTTGGCGGAGATATATTTGATTTGGAATGAGGGAGATGGGTGCTGTCTGGCGGGTGAAGTGGATTGACATCTACGGGAGTGGGCAGGTGGCACACCCTTAGATTTCATCTTCATGCTCCCACCATCGAGGGGCACCTTCCTTTGTGGAAATTTCAAGAATGGACCACCCGTCCGCACCCGCTGATTGAGCGCGTTGTAGACATAGCTCGCAGTCGCGCCGCCGTCTACCTGCACGATATTGCCTTCCGCGTCGTAGGTGTAGGTGTGCGCGGTGTCATTCGTCATGTTGCCGGCGGCGTCGTAGGCGAAGCCGCTGTTGGTGACTTGGTTGGTGCCCGTATTAAAGCTCAACTGGAGCTGCGGCCCGCTTCCGGCGGTCACATTTTGCTGCCAGCGGTTGCCCCAGCGGTCGTAAACCCAGGAGAAGTTGTTCTGCGGAGTGCCCGAATTGACCGTGCTCGATGTCAACCGGCTGAACTCGTCGTAACCGTAGTTCGTTCCCTGATTCAGCGCCGTATCGGAAGAGCAGGTCAACTGTTGCTGCTTCCATTTGTTCGTGAACCCATAAACCGGAGTGCCCCCGTTGCAGAAAGCCGAGGTGCTGCCGCTGCATACCCATCCGCCGTTCAAGCGCCCCAGCGCGTCGTAGTGGTAGACGCTGGACAGCCCGTTGCCGAGGGTGCAGCTGGTTGGCCCGTTGGGCCCATTTTGCACGTTGGAGACAAGATTCGCGGGATCCGTGGCGTCGCTAAGGGAACTGGTGAGCGAAAGCACCTCGCTTGCGGGCGAATACGTGTAGGTGGAAAGAACCCCACCCGTAGAAGCGCCATCGGTAGAAGTGAGCAGGTCTCCGGCCCAGTCGTATTGGTACTTAAGCTGCCGGTTGTAGGTGCTGTTACCGCAGCCTGAGGGCAGGCATTCGTCCAAAGCGCTTGCTCTTCCCACCGCATCGTAGCTGAATGCGGTGGCGGCTGTTCCGGTCACTGCGGCTGAGGCGAGAGAGAGACGCCCCTTCAGATTGGCCTGAGTGAGGTCGCTGAACGGCGCGCCCGATCCCGTGCTCACGCCCGTGGCCGTGTCGTAGACGAAGGTCTTGGTTGGCGTTCCGTCGGTATAGCCGATGCCGACCACGCGGCCGAGAGCATCGTACTGGGCTGTCGTGGCCGTCAGGGCCGAGGCATCCGTTTGGTTGGCCATCGGACGCTGCCGCGTCCCTATACTCCCGGTGCAAAGCACCGTGCNNGCTGCTCAGAACAGCATCGGAGCGTTTCAGGTGGAAGAATTTCCCCCATCACTGGCTTTGCTCTGATGTGCTGCAACTAAGTGGAGGATTACCGCCCCAGTTACAACACCGACAGCAGTTGCGGGAATAACTAAGATCAGCGCGTAGAGCCACAGGTTTCTGGGTACCCAGAACAGTTCCACACATGCAGCCGGGATACCCCACCAAAGTGCCACGGAACGTAGCCGCTGCGAGAATCTTCTCTTAGGTACCGATATGCGAACTCTTTCAGGCATCCCGTTAGTTGTTGTCATACATGAACCCCGCATAACATATGCCAGCCAAGACAGCACCGTTGGTAAGACCATTCATTGCACCCACGGCACCTCCGACGTGAGCGCCTAAATAAGCACCAGGTATACCTGTAACGCCAAAAGTGACCTCGCCTCCAAACACTTCACCTCCCACGAATCCCGTAACGGCTCCTACACCGGCCCCGATGGCAGCACCAGTTATGACCGATCTGGCGACTCTCTCTCCGGGACTCTGCCCGCAGATATAATGTGCGGCCTGTCGCATCTTTTGTTGCCATGAGGGCTGATTCGCGTTATTTGGGGCACCGACGCCGCCACCGCCCCCGTTGCCACCGNNCTAGCCCAGGTACTGCCGCCAGTGCCAAGGCTGTCGGAACTATCCGGAATATACTCCACCTGTCCTACTATCACTCCGCTCTTGTCCACCATGATGTACCAATCATAGGGCGTTTGCTCGAGTGTCCATAAAGATGGTGCAGAAAAGGGATTTTTACCATTCTGGGCTACTTCATATTCAGGATCGGAAATTATGGTGCATTGCCCGTCGGAACATATCTGAACAGAGCAATAGTCGCAGGAGCCAGCGGGGCCGCCAGCAAAACCACCGAAACCACCGAAACCACCGCCGCCACCGAAGCCACCATCACCACCGCCGCCTGCGTCATAGCAATAATCTTCGCCGCCATCCTCACCACAGTCATCCAACCCGCTGGGATCGATATTGCTCAGCGGATTATTCATCGCATAGACGTAACGGTTGAAGCTCTGCGGGTTACTCGCGTTGTAGCTGCCGCCGTACGGATCCGGCGACAGCCAGCGGCCCTGGGTATTGGAGTACTGCCGGAACTGCGCGTGGTCGGTGTCGGTCTCCGAGTCGTGATCGAGCGTGGCGTAGTGATTAGCGTCCAGGTCCGAGCCGGTGCCCGACGGGGGGCCGTCGCCCCAGGGCAGGGATGTGAATGTGCCTTCCACGGTATAGGTCGGGTTCCCGTTGGCATTATACGCGGTGCGCAGCCGCTCCGTGCCCATCCAGTCCTGATGCTCGAAGTGCGCGCCGGCCGATCCGCTCGCCGCGGTGGTGTAGAAGGCCACCGGCTTGCCGCCCCAGTAGTACTTGCCCTTGAGCTGGACGCGCGTGGTCCCATTCCACTCCGACACCCTCTGGCCGTTGGCGATGTACGCCTCCGTCGGCGGCGTGTTACCAGGATCGACAGCTGTGATGTTGCCTTCGGCATTGTAGTGTCCGCTCGGATGTGGTTCGTGGTTCCTACCCTTTCCGCGATAAAACTGCGGAAAGGATGAGGGCACCCAATTTTTATGGGTGCGCCACCCGCCACACGCTCAGATTTGGGCCCTGCTTACTCGCATGGCTGGTTTCAATAGATAGCGCAACTGCATAAGAACCACACCTGCAAATAAGAAGGAGCCGATTGGCCACGCAATTGGATTGCAAAGTCCAGGAGGGTTTCCATCGAAACAAAAAACTATCCATCGCGCTAGAAATAGAGTCCAGAGTAAGATCATCCCAAATCGAGCAGACCAGAACCTCACTGCATATAGTGGTATTGCAGAAAGAAACACTGTAGCATTCACGATCGCCCACAGCGAATGTGGGTCGAATCCAAGACATGCAACAACACCGACGAAACTATCGCAGATCAGGACAAGAACTGCCAATGATTCTATAGTGTTCAACAAGTATCGCTGCCATAATGTTTTGATTATTGGCATGCGTTTCCACTCCTCACGATGTTCGTAAAGTAAAAGACCATCTGTGAAGCCGCCCCCGCCTCCATCCGTTCAGGAAGAAAAACTGGCTGATTCGCCGTTTCGCGCTCATTAATTCCTTCAGCCACATTACTTTCCAGATCACAAAGTGCCTGATTGCAAGCTTGTAAAGCGGCATTCGGCGGTCCGAAGTTCGACCACATATTATAGGGACCACCCGGAGCATGGTCATAACAGTAATCATGTACCATCGCGCCAACATCGGCATTATCTATTGGCGCACCCATTCCGTTCGGACCTGCGTAGTTGCCGTAAGTCCAGGGTCCGTGGACCGGCGTTGTTTGCTGAGCAGCCCACTCCCAAACGTACATGGGGACGTTAATAGTAATCGGGTTGTCTAATGGCGAATTCGCGATCACACTAGGAGTTAGCCAATCGGACACAATCTGTGAACTTTGCTTATCGCTCCAGTCTCCATACGAAGTACCTTCAACACTCTCAAATAGGTCTGGGGGAACCCATGTTCCACCAGCGGCCACGCAGGCAATAGCGTTCCCCGTTTCTGGATCGTTCGCAGCATCGTAGCGCCCATCGTCCCAAACGCATTCCAGTCCACTCGGATCAACCGCGCCCAGCGGGCTGTTCATCGCATACACATAGCGGTTGAAGCTCTGCGGATTGGAGGCGTCGTAGCTTCCTCCGTAGGGATCGGGCGACAGCCAGTGGCCCTGGGTATTCGTGTACTGCCGGAACTGGGCGTGGTCGGTGTCGCTCTCGGTGTCGTGATCGAGCGTGGCGTAGTGATACGCGTCCAGGTCCGAGCCGCTCGCCGTCGTCTGCGCGTCGCCCCAGGGCAGGGATGTGTAGGTGCCTTCCACGGTATAGGTCGGGTTCCCGTTGGCATTATACGCCGTGCGCAGCCGCTCCGTGCCCATCCTGCCCACGGACGAAGACCTGTCGCCGGGGACCCCTACCGCGCGCTCCGCGTAGGATGACTGCTTTGTTTTCTGATTCGAACTTGAGAGACGGGACCCTAGGAAAAGTGTTGCCAACCTTGAGGAGAGAGGGGCTGCGGGCCGCGCGGGGTGAGGAGGGTGACGGGTGGGGTGGACGGGCGCCGGGCGGCAATGCGGCCGATGCGCGTGACAGCGACGCCTTGGATGCGGCTGGGCACGCGGACGGTAGGCGGCGCAGTAAAGAGGAGCTCGTATTCTTCGCCTCCATGGAGCGCCTGCGCCGGGGTTGCGGCCGGGTGAATGGGCAAAGCGGCGGCGTCTACCTGGGCGGCCACGCAGGACTCCTCGCACAGATGCGCAAGATCGGTCGAGAGGCCGTCGCTGAGGTCGATGGCCGCGGTTGCCAGGGGGCGGCGCGCCAGCCAGAGTCCCTGCGCTACGCGAGGGCTGGGGTAGAGGTGCGGCGCGAGCAGCGCTTTCAGGCGGCTGGGAATGCGAAGAAGCTCGGGATTCCGCGGCTGGGAGCGCGTATGTTCGGGGGCGGCGGCCAACTGCGCGAGGCGCGCTAGGCCCGCGGCGGCGCCGCCCAGGCTGCCGGTGACGTAGAGCAGGTGGCCGGGCCGGGCGCCGGAGCGAAGCAGGGCTTTGCCGCGCCGCACCGCCCCGGCGAGGACGATGTCGGCGACGGGGACCGGCGACTCGGCGAGGTCGCCGCCGGCCAAAGGGGTTTGATAGGCCTCGGCGAGCGCGAGAAAGCCATCGAGAAACCGATCGATCCACGGTGCGCTCCGCGCCTTAGGGTTTTGGACGAGTGCAGGTGGGAGGGCCAGCGATAGAAACGCAGCGAGGGGCCGGGCGCCCATGGCGGCAAGGTCGCTGAGCCCGCGCGCCAGCGCGCGATGGCCAATCGACTCGGGAGGGTGCCAGTCAAGGCGGAAGTGACGGCCGGCAAGGGACAAATCCGTGGTCACGGCCAGTTCTTCGCCGGGGCGCAGACGCAGCAGGGCGCAGTCGTCGCCGATGCCCAGCTTCAGGGAGGAATAGGGCGAACGGGCCGCGCGGGCACGGATTCGCCTGAGCAGGGCCAACTCGCCCACTCGGCCGGCGAGGGACGATTGGATAGGCTTGGACCGCATCTCTTGAGGATAGGATATGCCGGACGCATCTGCGTAGCAGCCTTGGTTGCGAGGGAAAGATCTTTGCCCCCGGCCAGTAGCCGATTGGCGAATACTGGTGACGGAGGTAACGAAAAGGCCGCAGTGCGCGAGCCGATCTTCTTTTGGGAGGATGCATGGACAGGCCGTTGTTTTTTGGGGGCTTAGATTGCATCAACAGCATGTCCGGTTCTTTTCGGGGGGCGGCTTTCATTTCGGGAATTGCCAAATACCTCCCGGGATTCTTCGTTGACCCGCCGAGGAGCGGTCTGTTAGGCTTGACGAACGTTCTCGCATCTGCCCCGCGTGGGGCGAACTGGTTGTTGTGCGGGCGTAAAAGCCCGCTCGTGATTGACTCTCCCCTTGGTGTGGACACACTGTGACAGACGAATCGCAGGGGATTGCAGGCAAAGATGCTACGCAGGCGTTATTACATTCTTTTTGTCGCCAGAGGTGAAGCCGGCGAGCTACGGAAGATTCCGCTTCCGCTGAAGTATGCCTACGGATTCCTGGCCGCGGCAATTGTGGGAGCATTCACGATTGTGGGCCTGGCCGGATCGTACACGCGGATGCTTCTGAAGACTGAAAGCTTCAATCAGGTGCGGGCGGAGCGCGAGACGCTGCGGCAGAACTACCGGCGCATGGCCGAAATTGCGCACACACGCAGCGTGCAGGTGGCGTCGTTGGGGGCTCTGGCCAACGAAGTGACCGCGCTCTACGGGTTAAGGCAAAACAAGCTGCAACCCGCGGCTGAAAAGAGGCCGGGGGCTTCGGCGAGCGCCGCGGCGGCGGATCCGGCTCCGGCAACCCTGGCGCAAACAGACGACGTGAGCCAGCAGCAGGTTGCGAGCTCAATCGACACGTTTTACGCCTTGCGCTCGGAAGCGCTTTCCGGCCGGGTTTCGCGGGCGCTGGAGAGCGGCCTGACGGCGAACTTTGCCGGCGATTGGACGGAGCTGGCGGACGCGCCCTCAATGTGGCCTGTAGAGGGCCCCATCGCCTCGGGCTTCGGCGTGCGCGAAGATCCGTTCAACGGCGAAGGCGCCTTCCATACCGGAGTCGATATCGACGCTCCGTATGGTACGCCGGTGCGCGCGACGGCAGACGGAGACGTGACCGAAGCCGCGATGGCCGCCGGATACGGTCGCGAGGTGGTGCTGGATCACGGTCACGACGTGCGCACATTGTATGGACATCTTTCCGCGACCGCGGTTTTTCCCGGCGAGCATGTGACGCGCGGGCAGATCATCGGCTACGTGGGCCAGTCGGGACGCGCCACCGGGCCGCATCTGCACTACGAAGTGCGGGTGCACAACGTGCCGGTGAATCCGCACAAGTACCTGCGCGTGACCTACGCTCAGGCGGCGAACCTCGATGACTTCGCGTCTTCAGGCCAATAGGGGATTCATCAAAGAGGCACAGACGGCTCCCGGCGAACGGGAGCCGTTTTCGCTGGCGCGCATGGGCGTGGTATGGTCGCCTCTGGTTGTTCCCGGAAGGATTCAAATGAGATTTCGCCTGAGTTGTCTGGCCCTTGTGTTTGCGCTGGCCATTCCGGCGGCGGCGCAGGACCGCGGCGCCGAAGTGCGGACGGCCTTCACTCGCGCGCGGCACCTGAAGCACGGCATCAACGCATCGGAGTGGTTCGCGCAGCGGCACGAGTATCCCGCCGAGTACACGGATCGCTACATCGATGCCGGGGACATCGCGCTGATGGCGAAGCTGGGCTTCGACCACGTGCGGCTGAGCATCGATCCCGTGCCGCTGGCGACGTCGATGAACGGCGCTCAAGGGCAGACCGGCGATTTCCTCGCCCGTCTGGATCGCGCCGTGGACACCATGCTGGCCGACGGCTTGGCCGTCGTCATCGACGTTCACCCCAGCGACGACTACAAGCAGCGGATGCGCAGCGACGACGAAGCCGTGGAGCGGTTCGCAATGCTCTGGCGCAGGCTGGCCGCGCACTACGCCGGCCGCGATCCGAATATGGTCTTCTTCGAGGTTCTGAACGAGCCGGAGGTGAACGATCCCTACCGCTGGTACGGCATCCAGACGCGCGTGGCCGCGGCTATCCGGGAGGCGGCGCCGAAGAACACCATTATTGCCACGGGGGCCAACTGGTCCGACCTTCCCGACCTGCTGGCGATGACGCCGCTGGCCGACGGAAACGCGATCTATACCTTTCACTTCTACGAGCCTCACGAGTTCACGCACCAGGGAGCCACATGGGGCGCGCCGTGGTGGAGTACCACGCATTCGATTCCGTATCCGGCGACGGAAAGTTCGATGCCGGAGCTATTGAAAGAGGTTCCCGATGCGGCAGAGCGCTACGAACTGGAGCGCTATTGGCTGGATGGATGGAACGCGCATCGCATCCGGCTGACGATCGATGAGGCGGCGGCGTGGGGCCGCGAGAACCATGTGCCGCTGATCTGCGATGAGTTCGGCGTCTTCCGCGACGACAGCGATCCGGTGTCGCGCGCGAACTGGATTCGCGACGTGCGCACGGCGCTTGAAGCCGACGGCATCGGCTGGGCAATGTGGGACTATCGCGGAGGTTTTGGCGTGGTGACCAAGCAGGACGGGCAGCCGGCGCAGGTGGATGAAACGGTGGTGAAGGCGTTGGGGCTGAGCGGGCGCGAGTGAGGGGCGGGGCGAGCGGGTTGGTGAGTTGGCGACTCAGCGGGCGAGGACGGGCGTGGGTTTTGGGGTCTCGAAAACGAGGCCGTTCGGCAAGCTCAGTGCAAGCTCTCGGGCGGACGGCGGTTATTTGTAGTTCCGGATCCTCAGATTGCGCTTACAAATGCTGTTAGGGCCGCGAACGCGGCGGCCCAGGCGCTCCATTTGGCGGCCAGTCTGTTGAGCTTTGAGCTCTCGGCAACAGCTGCCTGCATCTCGTGAACGACCGCCAGTGCAGTTAAGATGTATTGCTCTGGGTTATCGCTAATTGAGGCGTCGGGCTCCTCGGGGCATACGGGTTCCTGAGTGCTTGACTTGTACCAGAAGTATGCTGCGAGCCCGGCGAATGCTGCTGTCGAGAAGGAGAGCCCCAAGACAATCATCGAATGAAGGTTCATAAATTGATTATGTAACGAGCCGCGCGAGGCCCAGGAGGGCAGCGGGCGGTTTGGGTTTGTGGTATCCCACTCTTTTCGCGATGAGGCTGCGAAAAGACAGGGCGCCCGGCTTTGTGACAAGGTTGAGGGTGGGCCGTTCGCCTTCCCGGAGACCCGGCCACCCGCCTATTGGACAGTTTTCGTTCTGAGTAATTGCTCGAGTTGGGACAGGTTAGTGTGATGCAAAAGCCCGATTCCATTGGTCGCCGCGAGCTCTTGGGCGGAGGTGGTATACGTGCTGTTCGTCACCACGACCCCATAATGCGCTTGCTGGTGCGTTCTCCCGGCAACGATTTCTTGCACAGCCTTATTTCCGACTGGGTTTGAGTACAGCTTGCATTGCAGCACTACTCTCGCCCCGTTCTTCTCGGCTATGACATCGACACCTTGGTCTCGACATAAGGGTGTCAGCGATACTTGCCAGCCACAGGCCCGGAGTGTTTCGGCGCAATATGCCTCGAATCCCGCTGGGGTCATGTTCTCCGGTAGAGTCAGGAGCGCGGGCCTCTGCGTGGTTGCATCCTCAACCCGCTGCAAAATTCGTTGCGAAATGATCGCCCGCCTCTTGTCCACTATTGGCTGCTGGCTCGGACTGAGTGCGGGACGAACGTGATGTGTGATGAAACGGTCCACTTCGGAATGCCACTTGTCGAGTATCGGCTTTCCGTATGGATCATTGCGAATCAGGATTGCGCGCTGTCTGACAAGCGCGTCGATATGCTGATTGGTTATTGCATCTACGCGTTCCAAAACCCGGTTTCGACGCCAAATTGGGACGATGATTATAAGGACGCCTAAAACAGCGGCGGCGAGGAGCAAGAGAGGCAAGACGTTGCTTTGTGACAGAGCATTTAGGACTTGATAGACGCAGAACAAGCCTGCTATTGCCACAAGTAGGGTCGCTGCTTCCGATGATTTCTTTCTTCTTCGGGCCATGACACAGGAACTGTGAGTCCAGATCAATATCACCCGAACCGGAAGAAAGAACAATACATCTTTCGTGTTTGAAGCCAATTTGTGCGACTCGACGCGAGGGCAGATGCGGGAGTATTCCCAGCCCCCTTTAGAAACTGGTTAAGGGCGGCACGAATTCTGGTAGAGGGGCCAATTCCGGGTACTCCTTGAGTAGCGAGGTCGCCACTTTAATGGTCCAATTCTTGTTGCTCCGCTTGATCCATTGATCCAATGCTGTCAAAACAATCTCTTGCGCTGTCTGCTGTGTGCACTTGTTCACTTCGCAAAGATGTTCGATTGCGGATCGCACGATTTCTTCGCGTTCTTCACTTGGTTCACTAGTGAATGTCCTTCCTAGATGCGTAACAGCATCGCACGCGGGGCAGTGAATCTCAAATCCAACAAGCGTGGCTACAGCGCGTTTGTCATCGTACTGCCATTTGTCATGACAGATGAGTCGTCCTACGTCTGATCTGCACAATGAACAACGACTGTTCGCTTGTGTGAGGGCATCGCCGCGAATCTGCTTTTTCCACACGGCTCTACCGCCTAACATCCTATATGCACTACGCCCCCACAAAGAGGCTGGCACTAATTCCGGTACGAGCGTCACTTTCTTCTTGGTAGCCATGCAGCGGATTATATTCCCGAACATGGGCCGGGCAGGAGATTTCAAGCCCCTGCCCGGTGTTGCCTTCTTCGAATCTTCTGCAGTGGTTCCATGATCGCTGCTATAGACAAGTCGGCGGCGCGTCGGAGACTTAGCGTTTTTGCGCGGCGGTGAGCAGCCGCTCGGCGACGGATTCGACGATCTGCTCGTGGACCTCGTCGATAGTGAGGTCGCCCTCGATGAGGACCACGCGGGCGGGCTCGCGGGCGGCGATCTCGCGGTACTTCTCCCAGACGCGGCGGAAGAAGGCGTCTTTCTCCGATTCGAAGCGGCCTTCGTCCGTGCCGGTTTCAGTTTCCATGCGCTTGTTGCGGTGACGGGCACGGGCCAGCGAAGCTTCGAAGCTGGGCAGAAGCAGAAGGGTGAGATCGGGCTGCAGGCCACCGCAGATGAGCCGGTGAAGATCGAGCACCGCGGCGGAGCCGAGTTGGCGGCCGCCGCCCTGGTAAGCCTCGGTAGAGTCGGTAAAGCGGTCGCAGAGAACGACCCTGCCCGCGTCGAGGGCCGGTTGAAGGACTTCGGCGATGGCCTGCGCGCGGTCGGCAAACATGAGGGCCATCTCAGTCATGGGCGCCAGGGCGCTGGAGCGGGAGCTGAGCAGGATCTCGCGGATGCGGTCGCCGGTGGGCGTGCCGCCGGGCTGGCGCAGCAGCACCGGTTCCTGGCCGCGGCGCGTGAGCCATGCCGCCAAGCGCTTGATCTGCGTGGTCTTGCCCGATCCGTCGAGGCCTTCAAGCGTGATAAAAACACCGCGCGGCATGGGCTGAGTCTACCACCACGGCGAGGGGAATCGCATGAGGGGGCGGCGTGAGTGCGGGTCAGGAGACCCGCACTACAGCCGGTCAGGAGACCGGCGGTACGATCTGGAAGGCTGCGGCAGGAGACAACTGAGTTCGAGTTATGTTACAAGAGGTTGAATTCCCCAAAACTTTGCCCGGAGCCAGGCCGGATGCGTCTGGCGCTCCGTTGGAGTGAAACATGGCTTTTCGCAGCACGTTCAGGATCGCAACTTTTCTTTTGCTCGTAGCCGCGCTGCCTGTGAGTCGGCTGGCCGCACAAAACCTCACGCTGGAAGGACAAACCGGAGGATTCCTCACGCCGACGGCTTACGTGGTCTACGCCGAGAAGGGGCAACTTTTCTCGCATCCGTCCGTGAGCTTCCATTTCATCGATGCTTCGGCGGTCATCGGCGATGTTGAAACCTTCAGCATCACCGAGGGCTTCGCCAACCGGGCAGAGGCCGGCTACACCCGCAGCGTTCATCAGTTTGGAAACCAGCCCGCCACTACGGCCACACCGCTCGGACTGAGCAACCTGTGGAACTACTCCGGCATGAACGTCTTCCACGGCAAGGTTGTCGCTTTCCGGGACGGGCAGTTCGGCGCGTGGATGCCGGGGATTGCGATCGGCGGCGCGATCCGCACCAACGACCACTTTGTCTCGGGCGCGGCCAACAAGACGCTGACGGGAACGGACAAGTCGTACACCAACGGCGACGCGTATGTTGCCGTCACCAAGACCTGGGCGAAACCTCCTGTGCCGTTCCTGCTGAACCTAGGCTGGAAGGCTACCAATGCGACGATCTTCGGCCTTGGCGGCCAGAGCACTCGCTTTGGCGGGCGGTTCTTCGGCGGTTTGGGCATTCCGCTGCCCCTGGGCCATGGAATCGTGGCGGTGCCCTCGGCGGGATTCACGCAGGAGCCCAAAACTTCAGTGAATCTGAACACGCTGCTGAACGCGGCGCTCTATCAGTGCGAGGCTGAGATGGCCTGCAATCCTGCGTCGTACACGCTCATGAGCGCTCATCTACCCACAACGCTGGACTACGCCGTGCGGGTGACGCAGCGGGACAAGCCGCACTTTGCGTTTGACATTGGCGTGGGACAGGTGGCGGGTAACATCGGATCCATCTGGGTCGGAAACCCCTACTACCCTGCCGTGGGGCCTCCGATTGTCGCCATGCCCGTGAACCTCGAGGCGCGACATGTGGTGGGAATGGGGCTTAGTTACAGGTACTGAATCAGTTACAGGTCGCCGAAAAAGCGCCCTCCGGTGCAACTTCTCCGCGCCGGAGGGGTTCCAACCGAATGCAAAAGGCCCACGGTCAGCCGTGGGCCATCTTGCAGGCGTATGTACCCAGCCATGCCGTTACAGGTTGAGCTTCACTTGTCCGGCGTGGGCGCGTAGTAGCCTTCGCGCGTGATCACGGTCAAGTCGCCATTCTTCGCTTTCAGCGCGATCTTGTGGAATCCGCCCTCGGTATCGACCTGATCGGGCGTGTAGGTGAGCAGGTATTGCTGGCGGAGAGCGCCGGCGATGAGGCCGTAGATATCTTCGAGATTGTCCTTCCTTTTGGCTTCAAAGAACTGGCCGCCAGTGCGCGATGCGATCTCCTGCATGATCTTTTTGCCGTCGAGCTGGGGCGCGTTAGTGCCGCCAGGGTGCCGGCCGCCGCCGCCGGGATAACCACCCCCGCCGCCGGGATAGCCCCCACCGGGATAGCCGCCGGGATAGCCGCCGCCCATGCCGCCGTGGTGCCCGCCTCCGGGAAAGCCGTTCTGCTGGCGCTCTTCCTGGCCCTTGAAGTAGATGGTGAAAACCTGCAAGCTGGCATGGTCTGCCGCGTCGATGGCGTCGTTGAGCGTCTCCTTGCTGCCGCGATCGACTCCATCGGAGAAGACCACCAGCGCTTTCCGCCCCTCTTTGGGTTTCATCAACTCATCCGAAGCCAGATAAATCGCGTCGTAAAGCTGTGTTCCGCCACCGTGGCTGGAGCCATGGTCACCGGACCCGCGGTCGTCGCCGCTGCTCTCAGGGCCCTGGGAGTTCCGCTCCTGAGAGGTCGGGGTCATGGCATCGATCTCGTGATCCAGCTTTTCGCGGGAATTAGTAAAGTCCTCGAGCAGCTCCACCTCGCGGTCAAAGTGAATCAGGAAGGCCTCGTCGCCGCGGACAACAGCCTTAGACCCCTGCGACATGGACCCGTCGACGGGGGCCCCTGCCTTGGGATCGGCGGGCAGCATCAGTTCGGCGAATTTTTCGGCAGCTTTGCGCTCGCTGTCGATGGCCGAGTAGACGCTGCGGCTTGTATCCACAAGCAAACCCAGGCGGAAGGGCAGATTGCTCTGGGTGGTAAAGCTCTTGATGACCTGCGGACGGCCATCCTCGGTGAGCGTGAAGTCATTGGCGGTCAGGTTGGTGACGAGCGCGCCGTGCTTGTCGATCACCGTGACCGGCAGCAGAACCTCCCGCGCCTGCACCTTGATGGTAGTCATCGGTTGCGCGGTGGAGGGTTGCTGGGCCATGCCGAATCCGCACAGGCAGGGAAGAGCAAGCACCGAAAAAACGAGGCAGAGTACAGATTGGATCTTCATAGGATCTTGTCCGAAACGCACTTTCAACCATTTAGACGCGGCGGACCCCGGACCGTTGACCGATGGCGGCGTCCGTACCCGCTGGGCGCTTGGCCCAGACCGGTGTTTCTAACGCAAAAGCTCCTCGAGTGTGGTACTGAGGTCGGTTTTGCCGTCGCGGTACTTCACGATGGCCGGGGCGTAGAGGCTGAGGCCCCAGGCTTCGCTTTGGGGATGGCCTTTGCCCTTGTTCACGGCGCGCGCGCCGGGCACGACGACGGCATTCCGGGGAACGATGAGCGGCAGCTCGTCCGCGGCACGCAGCACGACGCCGTTCACCAGATCGAACAGGGGAGTGCCGCGCGTGAGGATGGTCCCCGCGGCCAGGACCGCTCCCTTGCGCACGATGGTTCCTTCGTAGACGCCGCAATTGCCGCCCACCAGCACATCGTCCTCGACCACCACGGGGATAGCATTCACCGGCTCCAGCACGCCGCCGATCTGCGCGGCGGCGCTCAGGTGAACGCGCTTGCCGATCTGCGCGCAGGACCCGACGAGCGCGTGCGAGTCCACCATGGCGCCCTCGTCCACATACGCGCCTACGTTGATATACATGGGCGGCATGCAAACCACGCCGCCGGCGACAAACGCGCCGCAACGCACAGACGATCCCCCCGGAACCAGCCGTACGCCGTCACTGGCGGCAAACCGCCGCGCCGGGTAGGTGTGTTTGTCCACAAAGGAGAGCCCGCCGGCAGCCCACTCCTCCAGTACGCCCAAGCGAAAGCCGAGCAGGATGCCCTGCTTGACCCAGGCATTCACGCGCCATCCGGTGGGCGCCGTTGCATCGGGCTCGGCAGCGCGCACCTCGCCGGTTTCCAGGGCTGAGCGCAGCGCCAGGAAGGCCGTCATGGCCGCGGGATCGCCTGTGGCGGCCGGTCCGGCGGCGAAATACCGTCCAATTTCACTCTCCAGTTGGCTGAGGTTCATCGCAATCCGAGTGTATCAATCGACAGTGGAGAGCGAACAGCGGACAGTGAACGGAGTGCGGAGATTTGTAGGGCCTTTGGCGGAGGCGGGCCCAGGGTCAGGCGGCGGTTTCCTGCCGGGCCGAATCGACAGGGTCCTGCGCCGGCGTGGCTCTCGGCTGCTTGTGAGCGGATATGGGCTCCAGGCGGAAGCAATTCTTCCCCGAGGGGATCAGCGCCAGTGGAATGGGCTCCTGCCCCGGCTGGCCATGGAAGTTTTTTGACTCGAGCCATGCGCTGAGCCGAGGGTCGCGGATCTCGGTTTGGCCCTGCCAGAACTCGGGCGCCAGGCCGCATTGAATGAGCAGGTGGTCCAGAAGCAACTCGATGACCACGACGTCCCTGGGAAAGTAGCGGCGGACGTTGCCGGGTCCCACTTCAACACCTGTGAAGGCGTGTCCTTTGCATTGCGTTTTGACCACCATAGGTTCCCGCCGGGCGGCTGCGATGAGGTGCGATGAAAGCCGAATGAGGCAAGTTTAAGGAGGACGATTGCGGGGCGAGCGAAGCGATAAAGGAAAAGTGGTTGCGGGGTTCCTGATTTGAGACAGGAGCTAAGTGAAGGCCACATCGGGAAGCCGAAATGTTTGCTGCTACATGGGGCCGGCCGCCCCCAAGTGGGAGATTTTTTCTCTATCCATGATTTCCCCCGCATCGTGGAAGCGCGGCCGTCCATATGCGATACTCGAAACGACATGTACAAACGAATCGTACTCAAGATATCGGGAGAAGCGCTGGCAGGGGACCGCGGCTATGGTATTGACGCCACAAAGGTGTCCGAGATTACCGGCGAACTGGCCGAAATTCACGCTTTGGGCGTCGAGATCGGCCTGGTGGTCGGCGGCGGCAATTTCTTCCGCGGCGTGGAGGAGCAGGCCAAGGAGATGGACCGTGTGAGCGCCGACAACATGGGCATGCTCTCCACCGTGATCAACGCCATTGCCTTGCAGGATGCGCTGGAGCAGCGCGAGGTGCAGTGCCGGGTGATGACCGCGGTGTTCATGAACCAGATCGCCGAGCCGTATATCCGGCGGCGCGCGGTGCGGCATCTGGAAAAGGGCAGGGTGGTGATCTTCGCCGCGGGCACGGGGAATCCGTTCTTTTCCACCGATACGGCGGCCAGCCTGCGCGCCATGGAGATCAAGGCCGATGTGCTGCTGAAGGGCACCAAGGTGGAGGGCGTGTACAACGCCGACCCGGTAGTCGTGAAAGACGCCGTGAAGTACGACCGGATTACCTACATGCAGATCCTGCAGCAGGGCTTGAAAGTGATGGACCTGACCGCGGTGAGCATGTGCAAGGACAACAACCTGCCGATGATCGTCTTCAACATGAACCAGCGGGGAAACATCCGCCGCGTGGTGTTGGGCGAAAAGGTGGGATCGCTGGTGACGGCGTGAAAAAAGCAGGGATCAGGGAACAGGGATCAGGGAACAGAAAGACGCGGCCTGGTGCTGATTTAGATATCACGTGCTGTGGCAGAGATCGCGCTGAGCGGCTTTCTCTTGAGGAAAGAACGACTCGGCCGCGTCAAGTACTGTCATGCCAACTCTGAATCTGCTCGAGTCCAACACTGGCTTTGACGCTCGTTTGTGTGCGGGTTTTTTCTGATCCCTGTTCCCTGTTCCCTGTTCCCTGCCTTCCGGAGACGTCTAACGGTTAGTGGAAACGCGCAAGCCAGCACCGCTGAAAGCTTTGACAGGCTTGCGCTGCTTCGCGGCCATCAACATCGTCTTCTTTCACTTCTCCAATCCCCAGTGGTTCGGATTTCTGGCGCCGGTGGTCAATGCCGGCTTTATCTCGGTCAGCTACTTCATTCTGCTGTCGGGATTCGTGCTGGCCTATAACTATGCCGAGCGCGCGCGCAACGGGGAACTGGACCGCAAACGCTTCTGGGAGGCGCGATTCACGCGCATCTATCCTATCTATTTTCTGAGCCTGCTGCTGAGCCTGAATTTGCTGCGCCCGGAGTACCGGACGCACACGCATGCGATGTTCTGGACCGGCGTGGTGCTGACGCCGCTGCTGCTGCAGGGCTTTGTTCCCGCCGTGGCCACGTTCATGAACACGCCGGCGTGGACCATGTCGGCCGAGGCGTTCTACTATGTGCTCTTTCCCTGGCTGGCTAGGTGGAAGCGGCCGCAGCGCATGGCGCCGCACCTCGTGAAGATGGCCGGCGTGTGGGCGCTGGGCCTGGTTCCCGGCGCTCTTTACATGGCTTTCAATCCCGATGGAATCGCATGGCCGGACCGCTGGAGTTACGGCCCATGGCTGTGGGCGCTCAAGTACACGCCCTATTCGCACATGTTCAGCTTTATTTTCGGCGTGATGCTGGCCGACCTGGACCAGATGATCGAGCGCACAAACCGCCTGCGGCTGTGGCTGGGGATCATCGGGTTCGGCGGAATCTACGCGTTGCTGAGCCTGGGGCCGTTGATGCCGTACGCGATCATGCACGACGGATTGCTCATGCCGCTCTTCGCCTGCATCATCCTCGGGCTGGCCGGAGAGAACCCTCTGGCCCACGCGCTGGGCGTGCGGCCGCTGGTGTTTGTGGGAGAGGCCAGCTACTGCCTTTACCTGCTGCACTTCAACCTGTGGAACCTGGTTCACGGCTCGCACGTGCTGGATGCGCTGGGATTGAGCCGTTTCGATCCGTGGCTCAGTTATGCGCTGATGATTGGGCTGGCCATCTTCGCGCTGCACTTCATCGAGAAGCCGGCGCAGCGCAAGCTGCGCGAGTGGATGCACGCGACATCGGTGCTACGGGGCAGTTGATCGCTGAATCGTGACGCGTGCGAGCCATTGGCTTTGTGCCGTCTGGTGCTGGCTCACAGCAAAAAGCCCAGCCGCAGCGGCTGGGCTTTTTGCAAGGAACCATTCTCCCTCTTACGGCGTGACCGACTGCGTGGAGTGGTTGCCGTGAGGAACGGCGGCCAGCGCCGTGGGATAGGCTCCGGTCGGGTACGGCGTAGCCTGCAGCGTGGAAAGGACTCCGGTATTGGGATCGAGACGGAAGCCGGAAACGGAGTTGCCCAGATAGTTTGCTGTATAGACAAACCGGCCGAGCGCTGGATCCACGATAATCGCCACCGGCTCCGTATCGGTTGTGTTGCCCGCAGTACTGGCGGCGTTGACCACCGCTGAGGGGGCTCCGGTGGACAGAATGATGCTGTAGGCCGAAACCGTCGAATCCAGGGCGTTGCTGGCGTAGATATAAATGCCACGCGGATCGATGGTAACCGCGGTAGGTTCGCTGCCGGTCCTAAAGGGGCCGCTGACCATGAAATCCAGCACGTCAGAGGAGAGAACGGTGTAACCGATTAGCTCGTTGGATGCGAAGTCGGTGACGTAGACGAAGCGGTTCACGGGATCGATGGCCAGGGCGGACGGCTTGACGCCAGCCTGATACGGACTGTTGGCAACGGCGGTCAGAGCGCCGCCGGATCCTACGGCGTACCCGAAGAGCCAGCCAGGATTGGCGTTGCTCGTCGTGCTTCCGCCCGGATTGTAGGCGGACCGGTCATAAGCAGCCACGTAAACGGCATCGCTGTTGGCAAGCACAGTCACGCCGGTGGGCACGATCGTGTCGTCGGCGTATCCCGGAACGGCGAGCTGCACAGTCGCTACCGCAGAGCCGATGGTTCCGGAACTGAGGGCGTACTCCGTGAGCGTGGCGGAGCTGGTCCCCGACACCACATACAAGTAGGTGTTGGCGGAGTTGACCGCAATGGAGACGGGGACAGTGGTCAGGGTCACCGAGTCCTTCTGCGTCAGAACCCCTTGGCCATCGATGCTGAAGTGAACCACCGTCTTGTTGCCCTGGTTGGCGACGTAGAGGTTGTAGTAGTCGGAGGTGGTAGCCATCGCCACCGGGTTCGTCCCGCCCGAAGGGACGGTGGGTTGTCCGGTGCGCAGGGCGCCGGATGCGGAGTCTACCGCGTAGGTGTAGATCTCTCCAGCGCTGCCCGGCGAGGCGCCCGCGGAACACGCCACGAAAACATAGTCGATGGTGACAAGCTCGCAGGCAGTCAGGAGGGTGGCCACGATCAGGCCGATTCCAGAGACCAGAAAAAGCTGGCTCAATTTGCTGAACTTCATTCGCTTCCTTCGTCGTGGGCCCGTCACGACAAGCCCCTCAAAAAAACTCGTTTAGGTTGCCCCTATCATCATTGTAAAAGCCGGATGCGGGGAGTTGCCACCAGATACTTCTCCCGAGCGCAACGATCTCGGGCTCTCACTGCTGGACTCCGGCTCCCGTGCCGTTGTGCGGAATAGCCGCTACAGCGGTTGGTTCCGAGTTCGTCGCGTAGGGAGAGAGTTGCGAATCGAGCAGCGTCCCGGCCGTGGTGCTCAACTCAAAGCTGGAGACGGTGTTGTCTAGAAAGTTGACAGTGTAGAGGAAATGATTCGTCGAGGGGTCGATTCCAATGGCCACCGGCTGCAGGCCGGTGGAGAAAGTGCCTATGGAGGCGAGCGCGCCACTGCTCATGGAGTAGGCGGTCACTGTTGCGTCAAGCGAGTTGGCCACATAAGCGAAGGGATAGGAAGGATCAACGACGATGGCGGAGGGCTGATTACCGGCCCGGAATGGACTGCCGCTGAGAGGGACGAGAGCACCCGCAACCGCGGCCGTGCCTGGCGCAACCGAGTAACCCAGGACATCCCCCTTGGCAAAGTCCGTTACATACACATAGGAGCCGGAGGCGTCGCTGGCGATGGCCGAGGGTCGAACACCGGCCGCGAAAGGCGAGCCGCTCAAGGGTGTGAGCACGCCGCCGGAACCGACGGAGAATGCGAAGATATAGCCCACGTGTGGCGTCACCGAGGAGTCGTATGCGGTGACGTAAACATAAGCGCCGGAGGCGAGGACGTTGACGGCAGTAGGCACGATCACGTCTGAAGCGCTCGCCCCGGACAGCGTCAAAGGCCAATACTGCCCGTTTACGGCGGAGTTTGTGGCTGCTGCTCCCAGCGCCACCGGCGTGGAACCGCTCGCGGCCGTAAGCGGAAAGACGCCGATCGAACCGGAGCAAGGCTCCGCACCCGAGCAGAGGGCAAGCGGCTGGTACAGATCGACGATAAACAAATTCGACTGGTTCGCGGCGATGGCCAACGGAAAGATCCCCGGCGTATTCACGGTGTTGTAGGGATAGAGCTTGCCATCGGAACCGATGATGAATTGAACGATGGTGTTGTCGTCCTCGTTGACTACGAAGAGGCTGCCGTAATCGACGGAAACGGCCTCCGCAACCGGGTTACGCCCTTCGGAAGGGAAGGGCGAGGTGGGAATCTGGCGCATGCGGCCGGATTCGGAGTTGATTTCAAAGACGTTGATTTCGCCGTAGTTGTCGCTGCCGGCGGCCTTGGCGCTGGCGACGAAAACAAAATCGACGGTCAAGGTTTGCGTCAGCTGCGAGCAGGCAGCCACGAGCGTAGCCGCCAATAGGCTGGCCGCGGCGGCCAGCACAAGCTGGCTCGATCTGTTCCACTTCATGCGCATCTTTCGTCAGCGGGCTGTTGTGCGGGCCCTTCCATCCTGCGGTTTTCGAAATCGAATCCCAGCGCAAGCAGTGGCGCCGGCGCCGGCATTCGGCCGGGAACTGTTTGCAGACCCTTGATTCGCGCAGGCTCCGCAGTCCCGAGTCTGGCGGTAGGACCAGCCCGCCTAGCCACATCTGCCAAGGCCGGCGGACACAAGCCGGCCCTAACTTGTGCGTCCGTTAACCAGGCACCAGGTGGCCGGACCCTCGAGCTTGAACGTGCTGGTCACGCGCATACTGTTCAGGTCGCCGGTGTTGGGATCAATCACGCGCCCAGTCACGGTGGAGTCGTATTCGTTGGCTTCGTAGATGAACTGGCTGGAGGGGTCCTCCACAATGCACTGTGGACCCGAGCCTGTACCGAAGGGCTCTTCGGCGATGAAGCTTAACTCCCACGAAGGCGAATTAGAAATAAAATACGCGGCAATGCCGCTTTCCGGATTCGGGCCTATCGCGTTGTTCCCTTGGTTCGCCACGTAGACAAACCTGCCCTTCTGCTCGACGATCAGGTAGATAGGATTGGCGAGCGTGGGGTCATCGGGGACTACGCCGCTTGCCTCTGCCTGCAGCGCGCCTCCGCTGCCCAAGGTATAGGGTAGAATCTGGCTCGGCGAAGTGGTGGACGCGCTGTTGAACGTAGTGGTGATGGGCTCGTTATCGAGCACGTACATGACGGTCGGGGAACCCACGATAGCCGTGCCTTGCGAGATGCCCAGCGTTTGGGAGGCGTTCTGGCTTAGCGTCAGTTGCCCGGTGTTGCTCGAGTAGCTGTAAGGAAAAACCGAGGTTCCGCCGGTGTACGGATAGGAAGTGGGAGCCGCGGAGCCGAAAAGCGTGAGGAGCACGTTGCCGGAGAGCACGAAATCGACGGGGCTGCCCGGAACCGGGAAATAAGTGATCGGCTGTCCGTTGGCCGCCGTCACCTGGGCATTCTCAATCAACGACAAACGGCCGGTGGTCTGGTCGATCTTAAAGACCGTGATATCGCCGCAGGTGGTGGTCGAGGGCCCCAGCGCCTGTGTGCAGGAGTTGGTAGGAACGCCGTTCACCAGCGTGGTGACTCCGCTGTCGGGCGCGTCGTGGTCCAGCACAAAGAGATAGCCGCCCGAGGAGTCGGCAAAAAGCCGGAACGGATTCACGCCTTGGGAAAAGAAGGTCTGTTGCGGAGTGAGGATGGCGTTTCCGCCGACTGCAAACTCAACGATGTTCGAGTTTTCGCATTCGTTCGCGCCCGTGCCATAGCAGTCCCCGCTGCCCGAGGCATTTGCGCCGCGGTTCAGGACATAAAGAAACCGGCTGCTGTTGGTGAGAAAGGCACGGACCGGGTTGGCGCCACCCGAGGAAACCGGCAGGCCGTTGATGGGCGTCAACAGGCCCGTATTGTGATCGATCTTATAGCCGGAGATGATGCCGTTGCTGCCGGTTGAAGCGGTGACGGTTCCCGTCACATATAAGAAGCCAACCGTATAACTCTGTACGCAAGACGTCACACCAAAAACAACGGCCGCCGAGAGAGCGCCCATCCAAAGCGCCTTGCCGAATTTCGTAAACTTCATGCTATTCCTTCATCCTGGCCAGGCGTGTGCCGCCAAGTTTGGTCGTTCCCGAGCAGTGCTGGGTTGGGATGGAATCCCTGATGCATTGTAAAAGGCGAGGGCGGGTTGTGCCTAGTTTCCTCCTCTAATCCGGCAAAATCGCGTTTGGCGGCGTGTCGCGGCGCCAAACGCGGCGCCCCATCGTGGGTTCTGCCGCCTGTGTGCCAATTTTTCCATGAGCAGCCGCCATTTGGACGGACTCAGGCAGGAAAGGTTAACGTTCCTCGGCGGGTTCATCGGCGCCGGGCGCGGCTGACGCGCGCCGGGACGCGAGACAATGAGCGCATGAGAAACCGCTTGACGATCATTGCATGGGTTCTGGCGGAATACAACCTTGCCGGTCCCTCAGGTCCGCGGAATACGGCCCTGGCACATGGCGTCCACGTGCGCGTTTCTGTCCGGCAAAGACCACTGGGACCCGGAAGCCGCAGCGGCGAAGCTGCCGTAGACGAGCCGGAAGGCCGGCCTCGCCGGGATTGACTGGCGTACAAGAAAGCTGTACATTTAATTTGAGGAAATTTGTATGGCGACCGAGACCACATATAGTGCGCTCCGCGCAAATCTGGCGTCGTATCTCGACCGCGTGACGGACGACCGCGAGGTCGTAGTGGTGAAGCGGCGCGGCGCGCGGGATGTGGCTATCATTGCCGCCGACGAGCTGGCAGGGTACGTGGAGACGGCACACCTGTTGCGGTCGCCGAAGAATGCCAAGAGGCTGCTCGATGCGCTGGCGGAGTCTAAGAGAAACGACAACAAAGCGATTCCGAGGAAATCCGCGGCAGCCGCGGTGGAAGAACTGCGCCGCTCCCTGGGCCTGGAATCTGTATCTGGTTCCAGAGGATAGCGCCTGACGATGAGCAAGAGAATCGATCTGGCAGTCGACTTTTTGCCAAAATTCCGCGAAGACCTCGCCTGGTGGATCAGGAATGACCGAAAGGCAGCTCTGAAGGCGCTGGAACTCGTGGAGGCAATCGTTGCCGATCCATTCGGCGGCATTGGTAAGCCGGAGCCGCTTCGGTATGAGCTGGCCGGTTGCTGGAGCCGGAGAATCACGCAGGAGCATCGGCTCGTCTACCGCGTTACACCCAACCGCATCGACTTTCTGCAGGCGCGGTACCACTACGAGTAGCGCCGGAACGGCCATTCGCCTGACAGTTCTTTACATCCCTCCCCGCCCCCTGCCACACTGAAGCGTGGACACCCAGACAGTCGTCATCCTCGATTTCGGGTCGCAGTATACGCAGCTGATCGCGCGGCGCATCCGCGAGCAGAATGTGTTCTCGGTCGTGCTGCCCTGCACGGCGCCGCTTCCTGAGATACAAGCCCACAAACCCATCGGGTTGATTCTTTCGGGCGGGCCTTCGTCGGTATACGACGCCGATGCGCCGGCCGCGGACCCTTGCGTGCTGGAACTGGGCGTTCCTGTTCTAGGCGTCTGTTATGGGCTGCATTTCATCGTGCATCATCTCGGCGGCAAGGTGCGCTCCGCGCCCAAGCGCGAGTATGGCCACGCGGAGGTCCAGATCGAAGACAGGGCAACGCCACTGTTCGCGGGGTTGCCGCCATCGCTCCAGGTTTGGATGAGCCACGGCGACGAAGCGCTGGAGCTGCCCACGGGGTTCCGCCGCGTAGCCGTTACATCGAACGCGCTGGCCGCCATCGCCAACGAGGAACGCCGCATCTGGGCGGTGCAGTTTCATCCCGAGGTGCACCACACGCCGCTGGGACCGCAACTGATCGGGAACTTTCTTTCGATCTGCGGGGCGCGCGGGGATTGGACGCCGGCGCACTTCATTGAGAGCACGGTAACCTCGATCCGCGAAAAAGTCGGCGCAGGGCACGTGATCTGCGGCCTGTCGGGCGGCGTGGACTCGTCCGTCGCCGCGATGCTGGTGCACAGAGCCATCGGCAGCCGGTTGACGTGCATCTTTGTGAACAATGGCGTGCTGCGCAAGAACGAGTTCACGAGCGTGCAGGCGAACCTGCGCGGCAAGCTGGGGCTGAACATCGTGGCCGTGAACGCCAGCGCGCGCTTTCTGGAGAAACTGGCCGGCGTCACCGATCCCGAAGTCAAGCGCAAGCGCATCGGGGCAGAGTTTATCGCGGTCTTCGAGGAGGAGGCGGGCCGCATCGCGCAGGAGACGGGCGGTGTGGGCTGGCTGGTGCAGGGCACGCTCTATCCCGACGTGATCGAATCGTCGAGCGTGAAGGGGCCGAGCCAGACCATCAAGAGCCACCACAACGTGGGCGGACTACCGGAGCGGATGAAGCTGAAGCTGATCGAACCGCTGCGCGACTTGTTCAAGGATGAGGTCCGGCGCATCGGGCGCGATTTGGGGCTCCCGGAGGAGATCCTGAGCCGGCAGCCGTTTCCGGGGCCGGGGCTGGCGGTGCGCATCCTGGGCGAGGTGACGCCGGAGCGCGTAGCGCTCTTGCAGGAGGCCGACGAGATCGTGGTCGCGGAGATTAAAGCTGCCGGCCTGTACACAAAGATCTGGCAGAACTTTGCCGTGCTGCTGCCGGTGATGAGCGTGGGCGTGATGGGCGACCAGCGGACTTACGCCTACACTTGCGCCATCCGCGCCGTGCACTCCGAAGACGGCATGACCGCCGACTGGACGCCGCTGCCGTACGAACTGCTGAAGCGCATCTCCAACCGCATCGTGAACGAGGTGCGGGGCATCAATCGCGTGGTGTACGACGTGACGTCGAAGCCGCCGGGAACGATTGAGTGGGAGTGAGTGGCCGGGACTGACCGTCCAGGCGGAAGCGCCTGCGGCGCAGTTCACGGAGTGCGGCATGGAAGAAAGGATAGCCTGCGTCAGCTCTTCCTCTCCAACCGTAAAACCACGTCGACGGTTCGCGCATCGTCGTTGAGCTTGAGGGTGTATTTGCAATTGACGGAGGAGAATATTCGCTTGAGCTGCGGGTTCGCGTCGCCGATTGCAAAAAAGTTGAGAATTGCGCCCTCGTCGAATACTGAACCCTGCGGCATTTTCCAGACAGAGAGCATGAGCGCGCGCAAGTCGTCGCTGACGTTCTCGATTGTGAGCGTGCCCATGGTGTAAACGGGGCCCGGATCGACGGTTACTGAATAGCTGACGGTGCCGTTAGTACGATCGAAGCTTGGCTCCGGGTGCACGCTCGCCTTCATGTACCCCCGATTGTGGTACTGCCGCGAGATGTACTCCCAGTTCTCGGTCATGTGCTGGCCATCGGCAATGTCACCTGGATGGATTTGCGCTTGCCGGTCAAAATCAGCCTGCGCTACCAAGAGGCCCGGCGCAAGCGCGACCCTGGCAAGCCGATACTGAATGCCGGGCGTCACCGAAACCTCAATTGGAACCCGGATCGCTGTGTCCGCTGCACTTGCCTCGCCGGCAGCCGCTTCCACGTGGACTTCCAGATACCCTTTGTCCCGATAGTAGTTGCCCAAATAGGTTGTCAACTGGCTTATGCTCCCTGCCACGTCATACGGCGATCCAGTCAGTTTTGCGAGAATATCTTGCGCGCCTTGCTCCAGCGACGCCGAATTGCCTCCGACCCGAATCTCGCCCACCACTACGGGGGGAGACGCAATCGAAAAGCTCACGAATCCGGCGTTTCCCTGCGCCTGGCTAGCGGTGGTCACGACGGTTGCCTTCAACCCTTTCGCCGCGAGCATCTGTTCGAGCGCTCCGCGAAGTGCATCTGTCAGCCCGCCTTCGGACGGCACTTTGCCGTGATAGAGCGGGAGCTGCTCGTGGAGTTTGGCGTCCAAGTCCGGGCCAGGCGTGAGGGGAAGGTTCTCAAGGCGGACGGGATAGAGATCGGTGGAGGGCGTGAGCATGAAGATCAGATCCTGACCGTCGAACTTGAAGGCGACACTGGCGAAGACGCCACTGTTCAGGAGACGCTTGGAGTAGTCCTGCATGTCGTAGTAGCTGAGGACGATGCCCTTCTTCAGTCCCGTTGCGGCCAGCAACTCGTCGGTGGAGTACTCCGGCGCACCCTGGAATTGGATGGTCCTGGGCAGGAATTTCTGTGCCTGTGCCGGATACACCGAGGCGAAAACAGCCAACGCTGAGAGAAGGGTAAAAATGGGACGGCGCATGATGGGGATAAGCGTAGCGCGAGAATCATGGGAAGAGATCTCACTGTGTTGATGAAATGACCGATCCACCGGTCTGCTAGAGTGAGGGGACAAGAGAGCGGAGGTTCGTTCATTGGGCGTTTCCGGGATCGCGTTGGCGCCGTTTGGCATCGATCCGCAGTTCGTGGCGCGGGTTTGGGGATTTCGCGATCTGCGTCCCTGGTACGATCGCGTAGCCGAGGGCGATGCCATCGGCCCTATCGGCGAAGTTTGGCTCACCGGCGACGATTGCCTCATTGCGACCGGTCGCCACGCCGGCCAGCGGCTGGCCGCGCTTTTTGCGGAGGCGCACGAGGCGCTACTGGGCGAGCACGCGCCATCGCCAGACTCGCCCCTGCTGATCAAAACGATTTTCGCCAGGGAAAAGCTGAGCGTGCAGGTGCATCCCGACGACAAGATGGCGCGGAAGTACGGCCAGCCGCGCGGCAAGGCCGAGTGCTGGTATGCGCTGGCGGCCGAGCCGGGAGCCGAGGTGGCCGTGGGCGTGAAGCCCGGCACGACGCTGGCCGAAATCGAGGCGGGAATTGGCGCGGGAACGCTGGAAGAGAGCCTGAATATGGCGCCGGTGGCCGCCGGAGATCTGATTTTTGTGGATGCTGGGACGGTGCACGCGATCTGGCCCGGATCGATTTTGCTGGAGACGCAGCAGAACTGCGACCTGACCTACCGGATGTACGACTACGGACGCGGCCGCGAGCTGCACATCGCAAAATCCCTCGAAGCCGTGCGGCTGACCACGCGCGCCGGCAAGGTGGCGCCGCTCGAACTCGCCGACCGCACCGTGCTGATCGATGTGGAGTACTTTCGCATGGAGCGGATCCCCGTCAATGGCAACCGGACGAGCGCAAGCCTGCGCGATGCCGGAGAAAAGCCCGGCCTGGCTTACCTATTTGCCGCTGCGGGATCGGCACGCCTGACGGGCGCCGGTTTTGAGCCGGTGGAGCTGCCCCCGCGCGGCATCGTTGCCGTGCCCGCGGCTTCGCCGGAGTTCGTGCTCGAAGACGCGGGCGGGCCGGATGGCGCCCTCAACCTGATCCGCATCACGCCCAACTGGCCCGAAATGACCCATTGACCGCAACCCGTATTTGAGATTGCGACGCAGCACTCCGGTGTAGACATTTGCACAATGTTTGCGCCGTACCCCCGGTTTTCAGGCAGAATCTAAGGTGATATGAACTTCCGATTCGCACTACCGTCCGATCTTCGCGGCGCCGTCGATGCGGCCGCCGCCGACTGGCAAGCCAACCGCAAAGTCAAACGCTTTTGGCGAAAGGACCCGTCGTTGTGGACTCGCGATGGCGAGGAGCAATGGATGGGCTGGATCGACATTGTGGAGCGGCAGAAGCAGGATATGGGTTCGTTCGCGGAACTGGGCGGCGATGTCAAGAGCGCCGACTTTCAATCGGTCCTCCTGCTCGGGATGGGCGGGTCCAGTTTGTGCCCTGAGGTGCTGGCCAAGACCTTCGGCCGGCAACCGGGCTTTCCAGAGCTGCGCATCGTCGACTCCACCGATCCGGCGCAGGTGATGGCTGCCTGCGACGAGGTGAACCTTGCCGAGACGCTGGTGATCGTAGCGAGCAAGTCCGGCTCCACGCTCGAACCCAACATTCTGTTGCAATTCTTCTTCGACGAGATGCGCAGAGCCGTGGGCTCCGAGAATGCGGCAAGCCACTTTGTGGCCATCACCGACCCCGGCTCGGAGATGGAGCAGGTGGCCAGGACCAACGGCTTCCGCTACATCCTTTATGGCGATCCGCAGATTGGCGGACGCTACTCCGCGCTGTCAAACTTCGGCGTGGTGGCGGCAACCGTGGCTGGCCTGGATATCGGTAAGCTGCTCGAAGAGGCGGACAAAGCAGTGGCCAGCGCAAAGCAGCCTTTACCGGATAATGCCGGCGTGCAGCTTGGATTGCTGCTGGGCACGGCGGCGAATGCGGGACGCGACAAGATCACCATCTTTACTTCGCCGGAAATCTACGACCTGGGCGCGTGGCTGGAGCAGTTGATCGCCGAATCCACCGGCAAGCAGGGGAAGGGAATTACGCCGGTCGACCGCGAGACCATCGGCGCGCCCGAGGTGTATGGCAAGGACCGCGTCTTTGTATACGTGCGCCTGAAAGGCACCGCCGACGCAAGTCAAGACGCTAAAGTCGCCGCCCTCGAAGCCGCCGGCCACCCGGTTGTTTCCATCGAGATTGCCGATCTCTACGAGATCTTCGGGCAGTTCTTCACATGGGAGATTGCGACGGCCGTGGCCGGCTCGGTGATGGGCATCAATCCGTTCAACCAGCCGGACGTGGAATCGGCGAAGCTGGAGACCCGCGCATTGACCGCCGAGTATGAGAAGACCGGCACACTGCCGGAACGTAAGCCGTTCTTCGAGGGGAAGGACGACGCGGGAACCCCGTTTGCGCTCTACGCCACCGACGCGTACGCGGCCAGGCTGAAGGCCGCGGTTCCCAGTGCAACCCTCGCCGGAGTTCTGCGCGCGCACCTGGATCAGCTTCGTCCCGGCGACTACTTCGCTACGGTGGCTTTTCTGCCCATGTTCGGTGAGCATGAAGCGGCTATTCAGGAGTTCCGCCACAAGGTGCGCGACCGAAAGCGCGTGGCCACCTGCCTCGGCTTCGGCCCGCGTTTCCTGCACTCCACAGGGCAGGACTACAAGGGCGGCCCGAACACGGGCGTCTTCCTGCAGATCACCGCGGACCATGCCGGGGATATGGACATTCCCTACCAGAAGTACAGCTTTGGCGTGGTCATCGACGCTCAGGCGGCCGGGGATCTGGCGGTGCTGGAATCGCGCGGGCGCCGGGCCCTCCGGGTTCATCTGGGAGCCGACGTGGCCGCGGGGCTTAAGACCCTGGGCGCGGCGGTGAACGAGGCGCTAGGTTGTATCGACATATAGG